>NZ_RJAD01000004.1 GCF_003999995.1 Microbacterium sulfonylureivorans | reverse complement strand
ATCATCGCCGTCGCGCCGATGAGTACCGCTACCGATGAACTCGGCACCTACGAGGTGCGCGACACGAACGGTTGGGTGCTACTGGCAGCGTGGTCGCTGTTCGCGATCTCCGTCGCGCACTTCGTCTTGCCACTGCGCTGGACCCGGCGAGCTGCACGCTGACCTACCGGCTAACGGCCGCGCGTGGAGGCTACAAGCGCGTCGTATTCCTCATTGTTTGTGGCGACGCGAGCGAACACCTCGCTGTGGGACGCGAACTCGAAGACCTGCTTCCGATACGACTGGCGTAGCGGGAGCCTCAGTTCGTCAAGGTGCGGCAGGTCCAGAATCGGTGTCAGATCCGGGTCGATGATTCGGGTTCCGGGAAGCTCGAGTCGACGGGGCTCGACGAGTGCGCTAACCCATCGGAGATCGGGAAGATCGAAGTTTCGATCGGAACCCGGATGAGCGTTCCCAAGGCACAGGTCCCGGAGCCCGACCGCCTTCCGTAGCACGGCGCCGCTCGCCTTGTGCGCTTGCAACACATACAGTCGCGAAAGGGCGCGCAGCGATGTCAATGGCTCGAGCGACTCGACGCCCGTGGCGCTCACAGTGTGCTTGCTTGCCGATGTTGTCCGTGCGATCCCAGTCGTGGATCTCATCGTGGCCGCGGGCCACGCGGCCCCAAACGTCGAGCGAGCCATCCTCCGCGAATAACGCGACGAACGAGTCGGAGTCGCCGGTGTTCGTGGCGTCAATTAACGCGGAGATCGGAGTCAGAAGTTCCGCCATGCCCCGATCCTGGCTGGTCGCACGCGCTCCGTCCAGATCCGATCGGATGAAAGGGCCGTTAGCCGGCCCGCACGTAGGATTTCCCAATGACCGCAAGCTCCCGACGGCGACCGATCCAGTGGGTGGGGCTTGTCGTGGGCGTCACGATCATCGTCTCAGCATTGGGCGTCGGTGGGTGGCTCATGGCGCGGTCGCTGTTCGACAATCAATGGCAGCTCACGCTAGCCGAACTCATGGCAAACGACCCTGACGCCGCGGATCCGACCACCGAGGTCGTCGAGATCACATCAGACGTCTGCGTCGACGGTGCGACGTGCGTTGAGGCATACGACACCGCCGAAGCGACCTATTACCGGTTCACGAGCCGAGCCGACGCTGAGGCATTTGCGTCGACCGTTGATGACGGGTTCAGGTCGAACTACATCGTCATGGACTTCGCCGGCAAGGACGCCACCTCGAAGGAACAACAGCTCTGGGCAATGCAATACCTCGCAGGCACATGGCAAGACTACGAAGGCGGCTTCCCCGACCGGTAGGCCCGTTCGCGTCCGCCCGCCCGTTGGCGGACCCGACATCGCGCCGCAGATCATGCGAATCACCGCCGCTCAAGGAGATAGCGAATCCCGCAGCCGTCGTCGTTCGGCGCGCAGCGCTGCCGCGGGGAGGCGATCAACTGGACGGATCTGCCTCCCCTCGTGTTGACCTTGACCTCGAGCGAGCGGACTACGACAACGCGTGACCGAGCACCTCGGGGTCGATGAAGCGCTACTTGTGCAGTGTTGAGTGCTGCCAGGAACGGATCTCGTCGGCGAGCTTTGCTGTGCGGTGACTTCTCAGTCCGAGATTTCTGATGCCTGTCTCAACGGGTATGGACTCGAATCGGACCCCATCCCGGAACGCCAACACCAGGACCCCGTAGCTCATCGAAGCTCCCACAGCCTCCACTGACGCGAGGTCACGACAACGGTAACGTCCGAGCGTCTCCCGCTGGCGGTACGCCGTGATCATGATCTCGTTGGGGCCCAGAGTGATCCACCCCTTGATCCGCAACTTCGATCGCTCCGTGGCGAGCGGGCCCAGCAACTGTCCGACCCGGAACAGGATGATGCGCGCGTCCAAGGATGTCTCGCTGGCCCGCGCAGCACGGTCCAGAGCGCGGTTCGCGAACAGCTCGACCGACAGGAGGCCCGCGCCCCAAACGGCGATGAAGATGAGCCAGAACATGGACCAGCCGTCCACGCCACCTTCGCGTGCGATTCGGAAGCCCGCGAACCCGACTCCGAACAGGAATACACCGCCGCTCAAGATGAGAGCGTTCGCACGCGCGCCAGGACCTTGCGTCCGTGCAGCGGTGCGGACATCCATGACCGACATCATTGCGGATACACGGGCGTGGGCGCGGCACTGAGCCATGCGGCGGCGACAGCGTCCGGACGTTGATTGGTCGATAACGCTGCACGCGCAGACCGACCGACTTCCGATGATTGCCCTGGTCGGCTGGGGTTATCCCCAGTCGAGTTGAGGGGCACCTCTGCGTTGATAGCTTTGCTGGGCCTCTATGGCGCGGAGGGGTGATCAATGAACGGTGACGCTGACGGTGGTGAGCAGCTCGGCGGGTTGCTGTGTGGATGCACGATTCTTTCTTTGATGTTCTGGCTTGGGGTGGTGTTTCTGCCCTATGCGCGCCCGGTGGCTGCGTGGTTCCAGCAGCGCATGGAAGCCGCCACGGTGCTCGCCTTCATGGGATCGAAGTCGGCCGCGAAGAACATGTCCCCAGGACAGGTTGTGGTCTTCTCCATCGGTTCGATCGCGATCTCGACGATAATCCTGCTCAACATTGGCCCCAAGGTCGCGGACGTCTCAGCCTCGGCAGCTCCGCTAGCGATCTTTTTGGGTTGCGGTGGGGTCATCGGTGGAGCGGTGCTCTTGGTGCGTGCGGCGAAGCGCCGCGTTCGCAGCAGCCGGGCAGGTGCGATTGCCGGGGCTGCGCTCACCGTTGTCGGCGTCGCTGTGTCGGTTGCCGGGATCGTGAGGGGGCTCTCCGCCGTCGGGTGACGTCCTCACAACGACTGCGGCGGTCATCGGACCCCGTTCGCCCCTCGCGGTCGATCCGCTGCGGCGCGGTCCGTCGGTACTCTAGGTCCGATCGCACCCAACCGGGGGCACGCGGCACAAGGAGTCCTTATGGCGGAGACGGCACCCATCCTGGCTTGGACGCTGCAAAACGAGATCCCTGTGCCGGATGACGTTCAGGCGCTGCTTGTTGAGGGTGAACAAGCCGTCACCTCGTTCAAGACCTTCCGCGACTCAGCCACCTTCACCACCAAGCGGCTCATCGTGCGGGATGCTCAGGGCTTCACCGGGAAGAAGGTTGAGATCTACTCACTGCCGTACAGCTCGATCGAAATGTGGTCCTCAGAGAACGCCGGCGGGCTGCTCGATCGCGACGCCGAAATCGAGCTATGGACCAAGGCTGGCCACATCAAAGTAAAGGTCACGAAGGGCGCGGACATCCGTCGGCTTGACGCGCTGCTGGCCTGGGCCATCCTGCAGAGCCGCTGACATACATCGATCGCGCAGGAGGACCGGCTGACCGGACCCGCGATCCGGTCAGCTGCTGGGGCCGAGCACTCGGGAATCGGCGACTCCGGCTGCCTCCCCTTTGAGTTCGACGAAGATGGCGTGCGTCCCTGATCGGCCGATGTTCGCCCCCGCGTGCCGCTGCGCCGGGAGCCACGCTGCTTCGTTGGCGTGCATGTCGACTTCCCGCTCGCCCGACTCGGTGCGGAGCCGGCGCTGGAAATCGCTGAGTGTCACCATCACGCTGTTCGGGTGCACGTGCGGCGTCGTACTGTCGCCAGGCTCGTCGCGGTACTCCAGAACGCGCACGAATTCGTTCTCAAAGATGATGCGGTAGTGGGCCGGGTTAGTCGTCACCGGATCGTCCTCGACCATGATCGCGAGCGTACTCCGCGATTCGACGTGTTCGCAGCGACCGCCCGACCGGCTCTCGGACCCTGGACAGCGCCGCAACTGCCCCCACGACTGCTCGCCTCGATGGCCATCGACTCCACCTGCGCGCAGGTCGACCGCTCAGCGTGCGGACCGACTCAGCCGACTCGGAATTCGCCGATCCTGGTGGTGCCGTCTGATTCGTAGACCGGGATCATATGGATGATGCCGGCGTTCTCTTCTTGCCAGCGAAGGGCGTCCTCCGGGCTGGTGAAGCTCTCGGCAGCAGTACTCCCGTCGGCATCCGCAAGGTCCTCGCGGTAGACATATCCCTGCTGACCGTTCGTGGCGATTACAGCGATGAGGTCGGGCTGTCCATCGCCGTTGATGACGCCGTAGCTGTCGCCGGTTTTGTTCACTGCCCAGTCGGTGGTGTCGCTGGAGACGTACCCGGCGGTGATTGACCAGGCTGCGTCCGTGGTGGTGGTCATGGTGACCCCGTCACCTTCAATCGCTGTGATCGGGATGACGTATGTCGTCGGCCGTTCGCTGTCACCGGCGGAGGTGCAGGTCACGGCGGCGCCATCGTCGAATTTGAATGATCCGGGGGTGAGGCATGTGAGCGAGATGGCCACCCCCGTCGCCGTGGCCGGCGCCGGGCCGAGCTCGAGCGTTCCTGTGCCGGTGAAGGTTGCCGACCGGGTCGCGCCCAGGGCGGTATCGACGCTCGCGCCGGGCAGGCTGAGCAGCCCAGTCGCTGCGGCGGCTACTGCACCGCCCAGCACGATCGCGAGTGCGGCTCCCGTGCCGAGTAGAGTGTGACGGCGTCGGCGGGGGCGGCCCGCTTCTGCGATGTGGGTGACAAGTCGGGCGCGGAACGCCGCCGCAAACTGGTCGCTCATGGTGGGAGTGCTCATGTCGCCTCCTTGGTGAGGTAGCTGTCGAGCGTGTCGTGTCCGAGACTGCGTTTCACGTGCGCTCTAACCCGGTGCAGCCTGGTGCGAGCAGTTTCGGGAGAGATCCCCAACGCACCGGCGGCTTCTGTCGCCGAATAGCCCTCCAGGGCCACCAGCGCGAGCAGTCGGGCGTCTCGCGGGGACAACCTGCGCAGTGCGGCTGCAACGCCGGTGTCGATGGTGAGCTCATCGATGGCGACGTCCTCGGCGGACGGGTGGTGGGCGCCGTGCGGAAGCTCGCCCAAGAGTCGGCGATAGCGCTGGCGAGACCGATCGAGGTTCCGGCACGCGTTTGTCGCGGTTACGAGCAGCCAGGGCAACTGAACCATCGACGACGCGCACCTGGGATCTACGTCGCCGCAGCTCGAGGAAAGACACCGCCGGGGCGTCCTCGGCGTCGGTCTGATCCTGGAGAATCCGGTAAGCGTGGCGGAAGACCCTGTCACGGTGCAGGTCGAAGATCATCCCGAACGCGTCCGGGTC
Organism: Microbacterium sulfonylureivorans; assembly: GCF_003999995.1. Lineage (NCBI taxonomy): Bacteria > Bacillati > Actinomycetota > Actinomycetes > Micrococcales > Microbacteriaceae > Microbacterium > Microbacterium sulfonylureivorans. The sequence goes on along the minus strand of NZ_RJAD01000004.1, from coordinate 302,695 downwards.
GCCCACGAGTCCGCGCTGCCACCACCCGTGCTCCGGGCCTTCACCACCGCTCATGCTCTGTATTGTCCGGCACCGCACGGATCGTTACAGGGACCGACAAAGTTGCTCCGTGTGGGATCGTTCAGCGCTCCGGGACATCCACCTGTACCGACCGACGTCGGGCCTGAGCTACTCGCGCGATCTCCGGGCCACGACACCGCCGGCAAGAAACGCTAGGGTGAGCATCCCTAGGGTGAAAACGATCCATCCGACGACGGTGACGCGCGAGAGGACGACCGCTGAGCCGCCAGGGGTGAAGGTCGCATTCGCCAGGGGCTGGTAGGCGAACCAGCCGAACGAGGCGACCCCCATAGGCGTGAACAGCCCGATCGTGATCGTGATCGCACCGGCGACTGCGACCAGCGCCGCTCCCGCCCAAAGGAGCGCGGTTCGCATACTTCTGCCAGCCATACTTCGACACTAGCTAGCCGCGGGCGCCAGTGCGGGAGCGGATCGGCTTTCGAGCGTCAGCGCTGGCAAGAATCGCTACCGCGAGCATGGCCGACACTCAGTCAGCGACCGACTGATCGCCATTTGGGACGGCAATCATTGAATGTCGTGGATGTCAGACAGTCGCCCCTAGGCTCGGCGCTGTGACCAAGCGAGAGTGTGCCGCCGCCAGCATGCTCGCGCTCGCGCTCGGACTGGCCGGATGCGCGCCCACCCCAGCGTTCCCGCCGACGGGAGCGCATGAGCCGGCGATCGTCGAGGCCCGCGAGGCTGCCGCGGCCGCAGAGCTCGACCTGCTCCACAGCATCGTTCCCGAGCCGGCGTTGAGCACCGGCGTCAAGGACGCATGCACCCGTGGGCAATTCGGCCCGTTCTACAACTCCCCGTCCGCTTGGGACTGCGGGCACAGCACTATGTGGATCATCGAAGATCCCCGCACCGACCCCGCCGAGATCCTCGCGTCATGGCGAGAAAGACTGGTGGCCGCCGGCTGTGAGCCCGACGAGGCGGACTGGGGGATGACCGAGCAGTACTGGCGCGAGATGGGCATTCCGGGGCAAACGGCCAACGGTGTTCCGTACACCGTCGATGATCTTCCTGGTGCGAGCGCTAGGTGCCCGGACTCGGACTGGCGCTACGTCTCGTTCCGCCTCAGCACTCCCGATGGGGTGGACGAGATGGATACGACGGTCGACGGTGAGCTTATCGACGCCTCGCCCTACGACCTTGCGCAGATTCGCGCCAGCGCATCCCCACACGTCGTCACCATTGGGACCGGGACGGGCTATCACGAGGTGCCCCGCTCAGGCGAGACTGAAGAGGTCGAGGACGACGACGAGCCCCTGCCGTGCGTCTGCCACAGCGGGGGCGATTGCGATTGCCCCGGCGGTTGAGTGGCGGGAATCCTGCGTAGGAGCTGTTGCCGGACAGCTACTAACGGGAAGCTGCGCATCGTCGGCAGGATGGTGTCTCTGGCACCCGGCAACGCGCGCGCGGTCGGGGAAGTGCTGCGGGCACCGCCCGGCACGCACCCGTGGACGGAGCAGCTTGGCGTATGAAACCACGGGCATCGCGTGTCAGAAGCTGGCCGTCGCTGCCGATTTCCGCGCGGATGACGACCCGCTTTCCTTCGGCTGTCACCGCGGGAGCGTGGTCCAGGATGTGTGTCACGCCTTGCATCCAGCATGTAGGAATGGGACAGCGCAGGGGGTCCGTCGCCAGGTAGTAGTGTGCGTGGGTGACGTTCGCTCCGAGCTACTCGTTGGTCCCATGTGGCAACCGTGCCAGGTGACGCGGAACCTCTGATGACGTATCCGGCGGCCTACTATCAAGAGCTTCGTGGTCGCATCAAAGCGGTCTTGATCTCAACGACGCAGTTACTGCCGGCGGACACCGTCACCTTCGTGATCGAACTCCTCGACGCTAACGAATTGGGTGTTGCTGAAGAGACCATCGTGGACGCGCTGGCGGAGGCGCAAACACAGATCCCGCGGTCGGTGGTCGTCGAGCTGAGCGAGATCGCTTCCGCAATGGCAATGGACTATGACGTGGCCGAACTACTCGCGCCCTGGTCGGTCGAATAGGCCACTGCCCAAGACAGTTCGGCGCGGTGGGCAAGATTTGGATCGGTGATTAATGACCAACGAGTCCGCAGCTCTCTACCTGCGCGATCTGGGCGACCTTCTGCGACGCTCAGCCGTCGATGCCCGAACGCGGCGAGATAGCGCGCTAGGAACTGCTGAATACGACTTCGAGACAGGACATCTCACGGCCTACCACGAAGTGATCTCCCTGATGCAGCATCAGGCCATCGCGTTCGGCATCGGCCTCGAGGATCTAACTCTGAACAACATCAATCCGGAACGGGATCTTCGATAGGTGCCGTCAACTCAGTGCGCCGCATGACAATCGCCGGTGGCTTGTTAGATCGATCTGCTCGAGATGCAGTCAGGCAACGCACGACGGCCGATTCTTGCTGACGGCGACTGTCGCAATGAGGGACCGGCTTCCGAACGGTCGTAGATGATTGAGTGCCCTCACGGCCAGTGAAGCTCACGCCTGATCTCTCCGAGGCGTTCTACCCACTCCGAGCTCGACCGAAAGTCGTCATCGAGCGCGAGGTAGATCCCCGACCGGGACGCCACCGCGAAGATAGAGCTCGCGATGTCATCACTCAGAAGATCCTCATAGGAGAACGATCCCTCAAACCCGAACCATGCAACCTCGGCGCCACCACCGACTGCCGATTCCAACCACGCGGAGACGAGACCAGTCAAGTCCGGCGGGAGTTCATTGAACCGCAGGTCGTACTCGCGGACCTCACCGATGGTGGAACCACTGTCGCCGGGCATCATCTCGTACTGTCGGACGGTGTCGGGTCTCGGAGCCAGCGCTGCATCGACCGTGAGTTCAAGATCGGCCGGATCTCGACGCACGACGAATAGGGACAGCATCGCCTCCGTCCCCGGCCACATCAGTCCCGCACGCAGTCCATCCATCACCTGGCCCACACTGGCACGAAGAGACTCACCAGGGAAATGACTCGATCCCCCGGCGGGGTGTCCGGATCAGGACGCGTCATCGAGCGACTGTCGACTGGGCGGTGTCCCGCGCGGGTACGCTCACGGGATGCGGAGATTGACCCCCGCTGAATGCGTTGACGCGGTCGCGTGGATTCAGCTGTCGGAACGCGACGATCCTGTGGGAATGGACTTGTCGGGCTGGGAGGACTCGGTCTGGGTGCTGCACTCGATGTACGAGAACACGTCCCTGCCTTCGCACATCAGCTACGACCAGGCGCGACGTGCCACGATCGAGGCGGGCGTTGAGAAGCCGGTGATCATCAACGGCTTCAGCCTCGATGACGGCTCCGCCGTCACGACCGGCGTGGGGTTGGGATTCAGCGACCATCCCGGCGAGGGATGGACGCGCCTGACCTGGCACGAGTACTTTGCGCGGCTCGGCCAGACTCCAGGACGCGACGAGGCCTTTCCACCGAGCTTTCAGTGGTTCAGCGACGGAGGCTGGCCCGTGTCAATCGACTTCCCTGCCGAGGGATCGCTGGACGGCGAGAGTCTCCGTGCTCTCGTATCCGTTCTGACCAACCGAGCAGCCGCGGAACACTGCTACTTCTATCCAGCCGCGCTCACGACCGGCGACTTCGACAATGTCGAGATACAGGAGGGACGCGTCAGCGACATCTTCAAACTCGTCGGCGAGGGCGTCGGCCGGTTCTCACCGAGCAACTTCTGGCCGGCCGATCACTCTTGGTTCGTTTACACCGACTACGACCTCTGCGCGACGCGGGTGAGCGGATCCGCAGACCTCATCGACGCCCTCCAGGCCGACCCGATCCTTGAGACACTGCGCTGGGACAAACCGGACCAGCCCACGCCCGACAAAGCCACGGTGGAAGCACAGCCGACGCGGAAGGCTCGTCGGCTGTCCTGGTGGCGACGCTGAGCGAACCCCCCAACGCTCGCTTCGCGACCCACTTGAGAGCGTCGGCTGTGACCTCGACCAGCGCCGGGTCGGGTCGCGCGCGGTGCACTCAGACAAGTCACTCCCAGAGCGCGGGCACACCCTGGAACTAGTCTTGCCGCACCGACCTACGGCGACAGATTGGCAGATGACATGGTTCACCAGACAGGCGCGGATCGGCTGGTTCCGGACGGTGTCCTCTCGGTCGTACGCAAAGCCGTCACGGGTGGCCTGCTGTCGAATGTCGAATCGCTGGCGGCGGGATTGACGGACGATGGTTGGGCGCGCGCGACCGAGCCCGGTCTTTGGCGATTCATGACCGATCCGTCCTGGGCGATCGTGTCCGGTAGCCACGCGCCCAACGTGTCAGTTTTCTTGAGCGCGCAGGACCAGGTCGTGCTGAACGTTGCCGATCGACTGCGCGATCAGCTTGACCGCGGTGAAGCGGGCAATTTGCAGCGCACGATCCAAGATTCTGACTGGACGATCTGGGCCGGCGAGGACGTCGTCGTCTCGCTCAACGCCACACTTGCTCGTCAACACGACCAGTTCACCGTCGGGGCGATGATGCAGCTAGCCATGGAACGCAAGGACACGCCCGCGGAGGGACTGCCACGAGACCCGGAACTCGCAAGACGGATTGCTCTCACGAGGACGCCCCTGCGCGCTGGTATCTCGCTGCCGAACGCGAGCTTCCAGACGACGTCATCGCGCTGCTTCGAGACGACGAAGACCCGGACGTGTCAGCCGCTATGAAAGCCATCCCGCCTGTGACCCCCTCGCGCTAACCACCGCGCCCGGCTGACGACGGCCGCGTGCGGAATCGCTTGTCACGCCCAGGACGTTGCCCGTCGTCGGGCGAGGGTGAGCGGTTAGCCGATCCGGATTTCAGTGACGTGGTCAGTACTACGCCAGGGAACCGGGAACGGCGTAAGCAAGGCACCATCCGGGTAGCCCGGGGCGACCGCCTCTTGATAGGCATAGGCTTCATCCTCGTCATCGAAGACGCCGAGGATGTTGTTGTCGGGCGAACTGTCGTGGTAGACGATCCAGACCTGTTTCACCTACGCACCGTACATCGATCTTCAATGCCGATCGGGCGTCTGTCGAGCCACCGGCTTGTGCGCCCTCGCATGTCAATGCTTGATGGGCGAACTGCATCAAGAACCCAGCAGCGTAAAGGACATCTGCGTCGGCAGGTAGAGCCAAAGAGAGACGAGCGCGAGCACGGCGCCCCCGCACAAGAGCGTTCCGGTGATTCCAAGACTGATCGCCGTGCTTCGTCGGAAGGCGTCTTCTGCGCTCGAGACTCCCTCGACCCAACAGATCGCTCCGAGCGCTATCCCCGCGAACGCGATCAGGAGACCAGCACTGCAAGAGATTCCAACGAATACGTTCGGCCCGAGAATCGCAAGTGGACTGTACGCGACGAGGAACCCGACAACGACCGCGACGATGAGAGACGTCGGCGCCAGCACGATTGACCTCACACCGAATGTGGTCGACACTGCCGTCGGACGCTGGTGTTCTCGGCTCACGACCGCAGTCTATTCAGACCGCCTGGAGCACCTGTCCGCGAACGGGCGCCCGCACGTTGACCGTTCCCGCACCCAAGCCACCTGTCTTCTCGGCCAGGACTCTCCTGCGGTTGCAGATCGGCCGAGTGCTGGTCGTGGTTGGCCCGTCATTGGTGAGCGGTCGGAGGAGTTGTCCGTGGCCTGCCACAGGTCATGGACAATTGACGAGTTATGTTGACTGCTGGCCTCGCTGATTACGCGCCACGTGCCTTCGCCGAGACCGCGACCTTGCCCGAGTGGCTCCGGAGGCAATCCGAGACCGACGCGCCACTCGAGCGGTATCGGCGACGCGTGCGGGTCACCGGCGGAGTCGCAGCTGGCGCCGGCGTCACGTTCGTGCTCGCGATGACGGCGTGGATGATCTCGAGCGATGGGCAACAGCTAGTCGGTGGAATACCGGGCCCAGCGCTGGCCATAGGCGTGGCGGGAGTTGTTGCGTGGCTGACCCGTCTGGGTGGGCAGCTTCCCCACCTGCGCGAACGTCGCGCCGCAGTCCGTCTCGGCGTGACGGCGTTCGCGATTGGATCGACCCCGCTCACCGGCCAGTCCCTCATCGTCGCGGCGGACGGGTTGTGCTTCCTGCGCGGCCGCGCCAAGCCCCTGGGGTTCGTGCCAGCCAGGCAGGTCGAGATCGCTGCGCTGACCACAACGGCCGCCGGCGTCGGAATCTCACTCAGTATCGATGGACGCTGGTTCGACGTTCCGATCGTGCTCGAAGTCGGCGGCCCTGCCGGCTCGGCTTGGTCGGTGCCGGGGCTCAGACCCGGCCCGCGACTCGTCGACACCATCGCGATGCGCATCCAGCGACATGCAGCGGTCTACGTTCACCGGCCCTGAGCCTTCATCGAACGTCCGCGCGGCAGCACGCCCACTGCCGCGATCAATCGACCGCATGAAGGACCGCGCGGATGCCGACCGGTTGCGTGCGGCGAGGCCGGGCGCGTTCCCTAGTGTGGATCGATGGGACTTCACAGCATCGGCGAGTTAATCGCCCAGCGCGTTGCTGAGTGTGGGCGACCGTTAGTTGTCGGGGTATCCGGCTACGGCGGCTCGGGAAAGAGCACTCTCGCCCGCGAACTAGTTGAGATCGTCCCTGACAGCATTCGGATGCGAGGAGATGACTTCCTGGACCCCACGCGATCACATCAGCGGTCGCCAGACTGGGATGGCGTGGAACGAGCTCGTCTGGTGGACGAGGTTCTCCTCCCGTTCCTAGCGGGGTCAGCCGGCAGCTTTCGCCGCTTCGACTGGGGCATCGGGGCTCTCGGGAAGTCCGAGCCCGTCCCACTCGGCGACGTCATGGTGGTCGACCTCGTCGGTCTGTTTCATCCGGAGGCGCTCGACTTCCTCGACCTCACGATCTGGTGCGACGTCGACTTGGCCACAGCGCAAGCGCGAGGAATGAAACGCGATGCCGCTGTGGGGCGCGATCATTCGCGCCTCTGGCGGGAGGTCTGGGTCCCGAACGAACGCGACTTCGAAGCGAACTTCGCTCCTCGAGAGCGGGCAGACGTCCTGCACTCCACATACTGACGGGAGCGAGTGAGGATCCCTGTGCGTTCCATGCCCGGACGTGGCTGGTCACGTGCGGGCCATGGGCGTGGTGAGGATCGACGCAGGGATGGCCCCCAGAAACGACGAAGCCCCCGCTCGACAAGATCGGGCGGGGGCTCGCTTAGGTATCTCAGCTATCGCGGCTCATAGTCTGTGTCCTTCCCTCGGGATAGCGAATCTAGCCAGCGACGCGGGTTTTGACAATGGCTGTCGTTCACACCGCAGCATCCCTCGCCATCAGCTCGGGGGCGAACGTCAAAGCGGTGCAACGGATGCTTGGCCACGCGTCGGCCGCGATGACGCTCGACGTCTATGCGGACCTCTTCGATGACGACCTCGACAGCGTCTCGACGTCGCTGAACGCCGCCCGCGCGGCCGCCATCGCTCGCTCCTGATCGGCCTCGATCAACCCGCGTGAGTGCGGTTATCCACAGGTGCGCCCGCGAAAAGTGTGGGCAAAATGTGGGCAAACGGCCCTTCGCCGAGAAACCTGAGAACCGCGATCCCAGTCGGGACAAGGGATCGCGAGCCGTAGAGAGTTGACGCGACGGCGGGAGTCGAACCCGCAGCGCACCCGGATATGAGCCGGTGCCCGGGACCGCCCGGATCGCCGCGATGTGCCCACGCTAGCCCCGGGAGGCGTCGTGCGGGTGAGCGTGAACGATGGTTTCCCTGTGCGTCGGCATGTGACGCAGAACGGATGCCGAGGCATCCGCTCTCGTTCACCGGGCGCCGCGATATGCCCGGAGGTGCGTGACCACGAACGCGTGGTCGTCGGCCTGGGGGAGTCCTGAGACGCCGACCGTGCCCACGACGCCGACGCCGGTGACGGTGATCGGGAAGACGCCGCCGTGTGCGGCGAACTGCGTGGTGTCGAGGCGTGCGTCGACGTCGAAGTCCTTGCCCGAGGCCCGGAACGACTGACCCACACCGTAGGAGGAGCGTCCGTAGCGCCGCGCGACGTGCGTCTTGCGCTCGAGCCAGCCGTCGTTGTCGGCGCTCGAGCCCGGAAGGGCGGTGTGGAAGACCCGCGCCTCTCCCAAGGTGATCCCGATGACGATCGGCAGCCCGGCCGCGAGGGCGGCCTCCCGCATGCGCGAACCGAGGGCCCAGGCATCCGCAAGATCGAAACCCGGAAGGACCAGCTCCTGCTCCTCGGCCTCGATGCGTTTGAGGGTCGCGCGCGCGTCATCGGTCATGCGGACGAGCGTATCGCCGGTACCGTGCGGGGCGGTCGGAGGCCCCGTGATCTGCGCATCCGTGCGCTCGTCTGCATGTTTTGGCGGCTCTGATTGAGCGCTCTGATCAACCTGAGAATCCACTGTTGACTTGATGTGAGTTCGCACATACGGTCACCGAAGTATCTCGTTCCATCCCCAGTACGGAGACGGGATCGTTCCCTCCTCCATCCCCCAAGTTCGGAGAAAGTAGGTCCCGTTGTACAGACGTGCATTGGCGGTCGCCGCGGTCGTGGCGCTGTCACTCCCCACAACGGCGGCGTTCGCCGCAGCAGACGACGATCCGTCGTCGAAGTTCGAGAAGGCCGAGTCGCGCGGTGAAGTGAGCGCGACGGTCGCTCCGCTGAGCGCCGACGCCGACGGCAACGTCACGGTCGTCGTCGAACTGGCGGCCGACCCCGTCGCGGTCGTCCAGGCGGAGAAGGGCCGCGACCTCACGAAGGCCGAGCGCTCCTCCATCAAGAAGTCGCTCGAGCAGGCGCAGAAGCCGATCGTCGGCGCGGTCGAGGCAGAAGGCGGCTCGGTCGAGGCGACGATGCAGTCCGCCTACAACGGCGTGCAGGCCACGATCCCGGCAGACGCCGTCGACACGGTCGCCGCGCTTCCCAACGTCGTCGGCATCCACGCCGCGCGCACCTACACGATCGACAACGCGGTCTCGGTGCCGTTCCTCGGCGTGCCGCAGGTGTGGCAGAGCACCGGCTACACCGGCGAGAACGTCAAGGTGGCGATCATCGACACCGGCATCGACTTCACCCACGCGAACTTCGGCGGCCCCGGCACGGTCGAGGCGTACGAGGCGGCCAACGCCGCCGAGACGCAGCCCGCCGACCCGGCGCTGTTCGGCCCGAACGCGCCGCGCATCAAGGGCGGATGGGACTTCGTCGGCGACGACTACGACGCCAACGACGACACCAGCGTCCCCAAGCCCGACGCCAACCCGCTCGACTGCAACGGCCACGGCAGCCACGTCGCCGGAACCACCGGCGGCACCGGCGTCACGGCTGACGGCGCGACCTACACGGGTGCGTACGACGAGTCCACGGCCTCGCAGGAGTGGAAGATCGGACCCGGCGTCGCACCCGAGGTCGACCTCTACGCCCTGCGCGTGTTCGGCTGTGAGGGCTCGACCAACGTGACCACGGCCGCCATCGACTGGGCCGTCGCCAACGACATGGACGTCATCAACATGTCGCTCGGCTCGAGCTTCGGAAGCGCCGACGACCCGGAGGCCGTCGCTGCGGCCAACGCCATCGGCGCCGGCGTCGTCGTCGTCGCCTCGGCGGGCAACTCCGGCCCGGCTCCGTACATCGCAGGTTCGCCCGGCAACGGCGAGGGTGTGATCTCGGTCGCCGCGGTCGACAGCACCGCGAGCTTCCCGGGTGCCTCCGTCACCGTCGGCGGCGTCGCCGTTCCGGCGATCAACGCGAACGGCGCGAACCTCGAGGGCCTTCCCGGCATGACCGTCGTCCGCCTGGTAGACAACGCATCCACCGCCGAGAACGAGGCGCTCGGATGCTCGACCGCCGCGTACACGTCGAACGGCGTCGCCGCCGGACTGAACCAGCTCGCCGTATCCGACCGCGGCACCTGCGCGCGCGTCGCCAAGGCGATCTTCGCTCAGCAGGCGGGCGCAGCGGCAGCGCTGATGGTGAACAACACCAACGACTACCCGCCGTTCGAGGGCGTCATCACGGAGAACGCCGACACCGGCGAGCCGTACGACGTCACCATCCCGTTCCTCGGCGTCCGCGCGTCGGACGGCCCGAAGTTCGTGACGAACGCGCCCGCCACGGTGGTCGCGGCGCAGCTCGACAACCCCGGCTTCCGCGGGTACGCGTCGTTCTCGTCGAACGGTCCGCGCAGCGGCGACAGCGGCGTGGCCGTGGATGTCGCGGCGCCGGGCGTCTCGATCGTCTCGACGGGCGTCGGCACGGGCAACGGCCCGGCGACGATCTCGGGCACCTCGATGGCAGCACCGCACGTCGCGGGCGTCGCGGCCCTCACCGTCCAGTCCCACCCGGGCTGGAAGGCCGGCGAGATCGCCGCCGCCGTCGTGTCGTCGGCGGACCCCGAGAAGGTTGCGGGGCAGCAGATGACGCGCGGCGGAGTCGGCCTGGTCGACGCCGCGCAGGCGGTCGCCACCAAGGTCACCGCCACCGGCGACGCGTTCCGCACCGACAGCGGCTGGCTGCGCGAGTCGGCGCTGAGCTTCGGGTTCCAGGAGTCGTGGATCGGGTTCGCCGGGCTCAAGACGATCACGATCACGAACCACGGCGACAAGGCCGTCACCTACAAGGTGAGCTCCGCTCCCTCGGCCCAGTCCGAGAAGGCGAAGATCTCGCTCAACCGCTCGTCGGTGAAGGTTCCCGCCAAGGGCAAGGCGACCGTCATCGTCGGCCTCACGGCCGGTGCCGGCGCCGTCGGCTCGTCGTCGGTGTCGGGCGACCCGTTCGCCCAGTACGAGTTCTCGGGTGACATCCTGCTCACGTCCGACTCGTCGACGCTGCGTGTGCCGTACCTGCTGGTTCCCCGTTCGGACAGCCGTGTCGCCTCGTCGACCGGTGCGCTGTTCGGCAAGAAGGACACCGTGGGCGACGCCGACAAGTCGGTCAAGCTGACCAACAGGCTGGGCGCCCTCACGGGGGCTGCGGACTTCTACACGTGGAGTCTCAGCGACGCCAAGGACGTGCCGAAGACGATCGGCGACACCGGGTTCGACCTGGCGTCGGCAGGCGTGCAGTCCTTCGCGGACGGCAGCGACCAGCTGCTCGTGTTCGCGGTGAACACGCACAAGCGGTGGTCCAACCCGGCGAGCCTCGAGTTCGACGTGGTCATCGACCGCAACGGCGACGGAAACCCTGAGGCCATCGTGTTCTCGGCCGACTCGGGCCTGGTCCGGGCGGGCGATGCGAACGGCCGCTCCGAGGTCTTCGTCAGCACGCCGGCGGGGCTGTTCGCAGCCGGGTTCTACGCGTCGGCGCCGACCGACAGCAGCACCATCCTGCTGCCGGTGTACGCGAGCGACCTGGGCATCACGTCGGCCGCGCCGACGTTCGGCTACTCGGTCGCGAGCTACTCGATCACCAACTCGGCGGGCTTCGACGAGATCGCCGGTGTCGCGACCTACAACCCGTGGTCGCCGGCCATCGAGAACGGCCAGTTCGCCGAGGTGCCCCGCAACGGCAGCGTGACGGTTCCCGTCGCGGTGAACGGTGCGCAGGTCGCCGCGCAGAAGCCGCTCGGTGTCATGGCGGTCGTGATCGACAACAAGTCGGGCACGAGCGAGACGGTTCTGGTCAAGACGAAGTAACCGCTCGTCGAACGTCCGGAGGCGGCATCCCCTGTGGGGTGCCGCCTTCGGCGTGGAAAGGGCCCTCTATGCCGGTCTCAGGCCTCGCAGAGCACGGGCGTGTCGGCGCGGCCGAAGCGATAGTCGTAGGGGGTGCCTTCGACCGTCACGACGACACGCATCCCGTCCACGATCGCCTGGGTGTACGCCATGCCGGGCTTCGGGCAGCCGAGCGCCCCGTTGGTCCACTGGACGGCCTCGGCCGAGACGAGCTGCGGCTCGCCCTCGACACCACGGCGCGCGAGATCGGCCACGATCGCGTCCCACTGGGACGTCGTCACGTCTGTCGGCTCGCCCGAGGGCCCGACCGGGCCCGGTGTGGTCGTCTCGAACGGCGGCCGGCTCGATGACGTCGAGGGAGTGGGGTCGGTCATGGGTCCTCCGGATGCGCAGGCGGTGAGCGACAACAGCAGGGCACCTGCAACGGCGGCGATATACAGTCGGCGCATGTCACTCCTCGGGTCGGCGCCAGCGTAGGCGCGGCTCCTGCGAGGGTGCTGAGCTTCGGCGGCGCGTCGCAGGGACGCCCTACTCGTCCTCCGGGTGGGCGCGTGCGGCCGCGGCGCGGCGCGGAGGCGGAGGCGCGTCGATGGCGCGGAGCATCCGCTCGAGGGTCTCCCGCAGCTGCGACCGCGACGGCTCCACGAGGTCGGTCGTGTATTCGACGCCTTCGGGGATCCACATCAGGCCGTACATGGTCTCGCGCCAGTCTGCGCCGCCGACCGGCCAGCGCGTGTGCGCATCGTCTTCGGCTTCGGCGCCCTGGCCCCACTGGCCGAAGTACTCGCGCATCTCGGCGAGAGGCAGTTCCATGACGGCATCCGCCTCGACCGCCGTGCGCACCCACGACCGGGCGACGACGATGAACTCCTCGATCTCCTCGGGTGTCAGCGGCTTCGGCTCGAACAGCACCCTCGTGTGCTCGACTCCTTCGAGACGATCGACACGGAACGTGCGCCAGTCGTCTTTGTCGAGGTCCCAGCACAGCAGGTACCAGTGCCGTTCCGCGGGTGCGAGCGCGTGCGGCTCGACGCGGCGCCGCGTGACCTCGCCCGACGCGGCGGTGTAGGTGAAGCGCACGCGCTCGTGGTCGCGGCTGGCGAGGGCGAGCTCGCCGAGCACCTCGCTCGACACGGCCGCTCCGGCGTTGATGCCCGTCGGCTGCACGGTCTCGGCGAGTGCGGCGACCCGTCGCCGCAGCGGCGCCGGCAGCACCTGCTCGAGCTTGGCGAGCGCGGTGATGGTGGTCTCGGGGCCGCTGACGAGGCGCTGGGATGCCGCGACCCGCAGCCCGATCGCCATGGCCACCGCCTCCTCGTCGGTGAGCAGCAGCGGAGGCACGGCGCTGCCGGCCTCGAGTCGGTAGCCTCCCGCGGCGCCGGGCGACGACTCGATCCGGTACCCGAGGTCGCGCAGGCGCTCCACGTCGCGGCGGACCGTGCGCTCGGTGACGCCCAGGCGGTCGGCGAGCTCCGGGCCGGGCCAGTGCCGATGGGTCTGGAGCAGGTTGAGCAGCGAGAGGGCTCGCGTGGTCGTATCGGACATGACTCAAGATTGCCCGATGATGCGGACCGGATCTGTCCGCAATGGTTCCTAGCTTGGATCCATGGCGAACGAACCGATCATCGAGGCGCAAGGCCTGACCAAGCGCTTCCCAGACCAGCAGAAGAAGAATGCCAAGAAGACGAGCGTCGAGGCAGTTTCCGACCTCACATTCCGGGTCTCGCGGGGCGAGCTCGTCGCGTTCCTAGGCCCCAACGGCGCAGGCAAGTCGACCAGCCTGCGCATGCTGACCACTCTCATCCCGCCGACGGCCGGCACGGCCCGCGTCGTCGGCTTCGACATCCTGCGGCAGCCTGCGGAGGTACGCGCGCGAATCGGCTACGTCGGGCAGCTGACGAGCGGCAGCTTCTCGCAGCGGGCGCGCGACGAGCTCCTCAGCCAGGGTGCGTTCTACGGCATGTCGAAGCCCGCCGCGCGTGTCCGCGCCGACGAGCTCATCGAGTCGCTCGACCTCTCCGGCTTTGCGAACCGCTCGGTGCAGCAGCTCTCGGGCGGGCAGAAGCGGCGGCTGGATGTCGCGCTCGGTCTCATGCACGCGCCGCCGCTCATCTTCCTCGACGAGCCGTCGACGGGGCTCGATCCGCAGAGCAGGGCGAACCTGTGGCAGCACATCCTCGATCTGCGACACCAGTACGGCACCACCGTCTTCCTCACGACCCACTACCTCGAGGAGGCAGACCGCTACGCCGAGCGCGTGATGGTCATGGACAAGGGCCGCATCATCGCCGATGACACGGCCACGGCGCTCAAGGCGAACCTCGCGGGCGACGTGCTCACCCTCGGCTTCGCGTCGGGAGCGGATGCCGAGGCCGCCGTCGCAGTCGTGCAGAGGCTCACCGATCGTGGCGTCCGGCGCGAGGGCGAGGCATCCGTCACCCTCACGGCGCCCGACGGCGACGCCCTCCTGCCGTCCGCGGTGCGGGCGCTCGACGCCGCCGGCATCCAGGTCGCCCGCGCGACCGGCGTGCCCCCGACGCTCGACGACGTGTTCCTCGCTCTCACCGGACGCACGCTGCGCGAGGCGGGCGAGGGCGAGCCGACGGAGGACCTCACGGGGCAGGGCGACGGGGCCGACGAGAAGAGCACGGCGGATGCCTCGGCCGAGGCATCCGGAGCCGCCGATGCGGTGGCCGAGCAGACAGGAGCGAACCGATGACCACTCCGCAGACCGACGCGCGACCCGACACCGTGGTGCGCGCAAACCCCGCGCGCGACACGTGGAACGTGCTGACGCGCGAGCTGAAGCCGGTCGTGCGCGATCCGTTCACGCTCATCTTCAGTCTCGTTCAGCCGCTGGTCTTCCTCGGGCTCTTCGCGCCCCTCCTCGTCGGCTCGTCCGGTCAGCCGGTGGGGGAGACGCTGCAGTGGTTCGTTCCCGGGGTGCTCGTGATGATCGTGCTGTTCGGCACGGGCGCGACCGGATCCAACCTGCAGTACGAGATGATGACGGGCTCGCACGAGCGCACGCTCGTCGCACCGCTCGCACGGTCGTCGCTGCTCGTCGGACGCGCGCTCAAGGAGATCGCGCCGATCGTGGTGCAGGCGCTCATCATCGTGCTGATCGCGTGGCCGTTCGGGTTCACGATCAACGTGCCGGGTCTCGTGGTCGGCCTCGCGCTCCTCGCCGTGTTCGGCGTCGGCCTCGGATCGCTGTCGTACACGCTGGCCCTCAAGACGAAGGACCGCGAGTGGCTGTTCTGGGGCGTTCAGCAGACGCTGATCTTCCCGCTGCTGATCCTCTCGGGCATGCTGCTCCCGCTCGACACGGCTCCGGAGTGGATGTGGGCCATCTCGACCGTGAACCCGATCAACTGGGTGGTGCAGGCCGAGCGGGCGCTCTTCGCGGGCGACCTCGGCGCGTCGGCGGTGCTGTGGGGTTGGGTGTCTGCCCTGGTGCTCGCGGCACTCGGTCTGTGGGCCGGCATCCGCGCGATGCGCAAGAGCAGCTGACCGCGCCGAAGCACGATCGGATGCCCGTCCCGCACCTCGGGGGCGGGCATCCGATCCCGGCGTCGTCGAATCGTTTCTTGCCGCCGTGTTTCGGCTGTGGCTAGAGTGACCACTGAGCCGACCGGGGGTCATGCGTGAGCGCGACGACGGAAACTGGGGCGCAGCACACGCCCGTCACCGAGTCCGAACGCCTTCACGAGCGTGAGTTCGCGCGACAGGAGGAGATCGCGCGGAAGCGCGACAAGAAGCCGCGCCGCGGCGGGCTCAGCATCCAGTCGAAGCTGCTCATCATGCTGCTCGCCGTCAGCGTGATCTCGTCCGTGATCGTCGGCGTGATCGGGTACGTCAGCGGGCGCGAGTCGCTGCGCGCGTCGGCGATCGACCAGCTCACGACCATCCGCGAGATGCGCGTCGGCGAACTCGAGCACACGGTCGAGAGCGTCCAGGCAGGCGTCGCCCTGGACTCCCGCAACCTCAGCGCGCAGACGCTGTCGCGCGAGCTCAACGCGGGCTGGGAGGAGCTCCAGAGCCGGGAGCTGACGCCTGAGCAGCAGGCCGAGCTCGAGCAGTACTACGCCGAGACGTTCATCCCCCAGCTCGAGGAGCGCACCGGAGACGCGTACAGCCCGAGCGCCTTCATCCCGCAGTCGAACGCCGGCAAGTGGGTCCAGTACCACTACACCGCGCAGTTCGCCGACTTCGACGAGGCGCTCGCCACCAACTCCGCCGACGACGGCACGGCGTTCTCCGCCGCGACGGAGCGATACGGCGACTATCTGACACGACTGGTCGAGACCGTCGGGTACGAAGACCTGCTGGTCATGAACCTCGAGGGCGACGTCGTCTACTCCGCCTACAAGGGCGTCGACATGGGATCCAATCTCCTCGACGGTCCGTTCCGCGAGTCCCTCCTCGCCGACGCGTACCGCGATGTCGTCGCCACCAACAGCGTGAGCACCGTGAAGACGACCGACTTCGAACGATGGATCCCGTCGCTGAACGTCCCCAGCCTGTGGGTGGTGTCGCCGATCGGCAACGACTCGGCGGTGACGGGAGCGCTCGCGGCCCAGATCCCGATCGCGACGATCAACGACGCGATGACCGGTGACGAGCGCTGGAAGGAGCAGGGGCTGGGCGACACCGGCGAGGTCTACCTCGTCGGCGGCGACAACCTCATGCGGAGCGTCTCGAGGCAGCTCGTCGAAGACCCCGAGGCGTACGCCGACAAGGTGATCTCGGCCGGCACGCCCCCAGACATCGCGGAGCGGGTGGTCGAGGTGAGCGGCACCGTGCTCCTCCAGCCGATCACCACGCAGCCCGTCGTCGAGGCGCTCAAGGGACGCACCGGCGCCGGGATCTCGACGTCCTACCTGGGCGACGAGAACATCGCCGCGTACACCCCGGTCGAGATCGACGGCCTGAACTGGGTGGCGGTCGCGCGCATCGACACCGCCGAGGCCTTCGCGCCCGTCGCCGACTTCACTCGCACCCTGGTGCTCTCGCTGCTTGCGATCGTCCTCGCCGTCAGCGTGCTCTCGCTGCTGCTCGCCCAGGTCTTCACCCGCCCCATCCGCAAGCTCGTCGACGCCGTCCGCCGGGTCGCCGGCGGCGACCTCGCCGTGCAGGTGCCGATCGGATCGCGCGACGAGATCGGCGATCTCGGATCGGCGTTCAACGACATGGCGTCGAGCCTGCGGATCAAGCAGGACCTCATCGAGGAGCAGCAGGTCGAGAACCAGAAGCTCATGCTCACCCTCATGCCCGAAGCCGTCGCACAGCGCTACCGCGACGGCGAGGAGACGATCTCCGAGGAGCACGACAACGTCTCCGTCGTCTTCGCGGAGCTCGTCGGGTTCGAGGAGTTCGCGGAGGATCTATCGAGCGAGACCGAGACGTCTCAGCTCAACGCGCTGATGCGCGGATTCGACGAGGCGGCCACGAAGACGGGCGTCGAGAAGGTCCGCACCCTGCGCGGCGGCTATCTCGCCAGCTCGGGACTCATCGTGCCGCGCGTCGACAACGTGCGTCGCGCGGTCGACTTCGCCCGAGAGATGCGGGCCGTCGTCCAGCGCTTCAACTCGCAGAACGGCACCGAGATCGACATCCGCGCGGGCGTCGACACCGGCACGGTCACAAGCGGACTCGTCGCCCGGACGAGCCTGGCGTACGACCTGTGGGGCGACGCGGTGAGCCTCGCCTACCGCGTGCGCAGTGTGACGGGGCTGCCGGGCATCTACGTCAGCCAGGCCGTGCGGGACCGGATGCAGGACAGCGTGACGTTCACGAGGGCCGGGTCGGTCGAGCTTCGCGGCAAGGCTCAGGACGTCTGGCGGATCGAGTAGCCGTGGATCCGTTCGAGGACGGCTGGGTGTGGTGGGCGGTCGCGCTCGCCGTCGGGGTTCCGATCGTGCTGGTGGTCCTCACCGAGATCCTCGGAGCGCTCACGCGCCGGGGCAATCCCGCGGCGGGACCGGTACGGCTTCTGCGCAACTGGGTCGTGCCGGTGGCCGCGCTGTTCGCGCTCCTGGTCTTCGCCCTCCGCTCGGATGCCGACCAGGTGTGGGCGCGCGTGGTGGCGACCGTACTCGGGTTCCTCCTCATCCTGCTCGTGCTGTCGGCGTTCAACGTGGCGCTGTTCGCCAACGCGAAATCGGGGAGCTGGCAGGAGAGGATCCCGTCGATCTTCGTCGAGCTGGCGCGCCTCATCCTCGTGGTGGTGGGCCTGGCGCTCCTGTTCCAGTGGGTGTGGGAAGCGGATGTCGCGGGCCTGATCGCCGCGCTCGGCGTGACGTCGATCGTCATCGGCCTCGCTCTGCAGAACGCCGTCGGCGGCGTCATCTCGGGCCTCCTTCTCCTGTTCGAGCAGCCCTTCAAGATCGGCGACTGGCTCGACGCGGCCGGCGTGCAGGGGCGCGTGATCGAGGTGAACTGGCGTGCCGTCCACATCGACACCGGGTCGGGCATCCAGATCATCCCGAACTCGACGCTGTCGGGCGCGTCGTTCACGAACCTGAGCCAGCCCGACGGACCGCACCACGTGACGACATCGGTGGCGTTCACCACCGACGACCCCCCGCACGAGGTCATCGGCCTCCTCGTCGAGGTCGCCGACTCGCTGCCGATGAGGGCGACCGACGAGCGCGCGACCGCCGACTACCAGGGCTCGGGGAAGTATGCGGTGAGCCTCCCGATCAACGGCCCGGAGAACGCCCCGCAGGCGCTGAGCCTCTACCTCGCATGGCTCTGGTACGCGGCCCGGCGACGGGGACTGGCCCTCGACGGCGACGCGAGCGATCCCATCGCCGAGCCCGGGCGTCTCGAGCACGCGCTCGAGGTCGTCGGGCCGACGCTGCACCTGGGCGACAAGGAGCGCGACCTGGTCCTCTCCACCTCGCGTCTCGAGCGCTACGGGCTGGGCGAGATCGTCCAGCCCGAGGGAGTGCTGCCGCACGACATCCGCTTCGTCGTCGACGGACGCGTGCGTCTCGCCGTCGAAGCGGGAGGCGGGCGCATCGAGTTCGCCACCGCGGAACCGGGCGACTACGTCGGCCAGACCGCGCTCACGCGGGAGAAGACGCTCACGACGGCGATCGCCGCCGACGTGCTGACGGTGCTCGTGGTGCCGCTCGAGACCCTCGACGAGCTCGTGCGGTCGCGCCCCCTGCTCGCACAGGAGATCGGGCAGTCGATCGAGCTCAAGCGCAAGCTCGCCGCCGACGCCCTCGCGACAGCGGGCGTCGTGCGGGGGAAGCTCGGCATCGGGTGATCCACACCCCAGGCGGCAGTGGTGCGGGCGGCGCCTCCGGGGCGGGTACTGTTCTCGCATGACGAAGGCGACACGGCGGGGCATCCTCGCCGTCGTCACGACGGTCGTGCTGGTGGCACTGGGGGCAGGCCTCGGCGTGGCCGTGGGCGATGCGCTCGGCATCCGCACCGAGCCCGCCGAGCAGATGTCGCCTGCCGCTCCCACCGTCCCCGATCTCGGCCAGGCGGTGCCCGCCCCCCGCTGGACCGGCGTCGAGGCGCCCGAGGGTGCGCGCTACGACGCCGCGATCGACAGCCTGCTGGATGCCACAGCCGACGCCTTCGAGCGCGAGGGCGACACGACGCTCACCGTGGTCGCCGGCGACGGCGACGAGGCCGATGAGACGTACCGGCTCGCCGGCACCGGCTCGGCCCTCCGCATCGAGGCGGCGAGCCAGACCGGCGCCGTGCGCGGCATCTACGACCTTGCGGCACAGATCCGCACGGGGGAGTCCGTCGCGGAGCACCTCGGCGAGGAGGTGACCTCGGCCCTTCCGTTCCGCATGGTCGACATGGGCGCTGTCGGTGTCGAGCCCGATCCCGCCGCGTGGGAACCGGGCACCGACTACTCGCATGCGTCCAAGGCCTTCGCCGACGTCCTCCTCCCGGAGGCTCCCTACATCGACGAGGCCGCGCTCGCCGAGGCCTTCGCCGACTTCGACGAGTTCGTGCGCCACTCGCTCGCGAACGGCTACAACGCGCTGGCCTTCCCGGGATTCGTCGAGTTCGTCGCGTTCGACGAGGTCGAGGGCGGCATCGTCTATACGCCCGGCGACGAGCATCGGGCGCAGGCGCTCGCCCTGCGCGAGGCGTTCGGGCCGTTCTGGCAGCACGCCGACGACCTCGGCATGGACGTCTTCCTCCGCACCGACATGCTCACCCTCACGACTCCGCTCGAGGACTACCTCGTCGACACGTTCGGGTCGCTCGACACCGAGAACCCCGCGCTGTGGGACGTCTATGCCGCCGGGCTCGATGAGCTCTACGACGCCGAGCCCGCCCTCGACGGCATCCTCATCCGCATCGGCGAGGCCGGGCAGGTCTACGACGTAGAGGGCTGGGACTACTACTCCCAGCTCGCGGTGCGCACGCCGACGGCCGTGCGGACGATGCTCGAGACGCTGAGCGCGCAGGCCGAGGCATCCGATCGCGAAGTGATCTTCCGCACCTGGAGCGTGGGCGTCGGCGCCGTCGGCGACATGCACACCAACCCGGCCTCCTACGAGGCCGTGCTCGGCGGCATCGACTCCCCGGCGCTGATCGTGTCGACGAAGTACACGCTCGGCGACTTCTACAGCTGGCTCCCGTTGAACGACACGCTCGAGCAGGGCGCCCAGCGGCGGATCGTCGAGTTCCAGTCGCGGCGCGAGTTCGAGAACTTCGGGGCGTTCCCCAACGACCTCGGGCGCGAGTACCAGTACGCGCTGCAGACGCTGCTCGACGCCAACCCGAACATCGAGGGCGTCTGGGTATGGACGCAGGACGGCGGCCCCTGGCGCGCCGGACCGATGACGCTGTACCTCAAGGCCGGGTTCTGGCAGCTTTACGAGCTCGACACGGTCGTCGCGGCAGCGCTCACCCGAGACCCCGAGACCGACGTCGCCGACGTGACGGCGGGCTGGGCGCGCCAGTGGTTCTCCGACGATCCCGAGACGGTCGGCGCGATCGTGGAGGCCATGGGCCTGTCGCGTGAGGCGATCGAGCAGGGGATGTACATCGAGCAGTTCGCCGATCAGCGCGTGTTCGCGATCGGCCTCGAGCCGCCGCCCATGATGTGGATCTTCGAGTGGGACATCCTCACCGGTGACTCCGCCGTGCTCGACGTCCTCTACGCGATCTCGCGCGACGCGACGGGTGGCGACATAGAGGCCGCGATCGCGGGCGGCGAGGAGGCCGTCGCGACGGTCGAGCGGATGCGCGAGACGGTGGCGGCGACGGATGCCTCGACCTGGCGCGATCCCGCGATGCACGCGGCGTTCACCGAGACGCTGGACTACGAGGCCGACGTGCTGCGCCTCCTGGCGGCATACCGCGCGATGATCCTGCACCAGGGCGAGTGGCACGACACCCTCTCTCCCGACGCGTACGCCGCGTGGGACGCCGACCGGGTCGAGTACGAGGCGCTCGCCGCCGCGCACCTCGAGAAGTACGAGGGCGACATCGACTACCCGGCGTACAACCTCACGGCCGCGCAGCTCGGCGTCGAACGCGCCGAGCGCGATCTGGCCATGGCGTGGATGGCGCGCGTGCTGCTGCTCCTCGCACTGGCGTGGGTCGTGATCGGCGCGGTGGCCGCTCGCACGAGCCTGGTGCGTCGTCCCGGCGCCGCGGCGGCCCGGGCATCCTGGATCGCATCGACCCGACCGTGGCGTGCTCGCGAGTCGACCCTGGGCATGCTCGAGCTCGATCGCTGGCTGCTGCTCGTCATCCCGGCCGCCCTGCTGATCGCCACGCGCGCCGTGCAGACGTCGTTCCTGTCGTGGACGCACCTGGCCGTCGTGTTCGGCGCGTGGGCCATGTTCGCGATCGTGGTGCGCGTCTTCGTCGGCCGGCGCTCGCCGTGGCCGGTGATCGCCGCGGTCGGGGGAGTGATCGTGCTCCGCTGCATCGTCACACTGGCGTCGCTGTCGTTCTCGGGTCCCGGCGGCTACTGGTTCGCGTTCTGGACCGAGCCCGTCTTCCGGACGGCGTACATCGCCGTCGCGTTCGCGCTCTTCGTCTGGGTGTTCGTGGCAGCGGGCTGGGCGCTCTCGATCCAGGTTCGCGCGCGCCGCGCCACGGGATACGTGCTCGCCGCGATCGGCGCCGGCCTGGCCGTGCCATCGCTCGTCATCGGGCTCATCGGCCTGGAGCGCGCGCTCACGCTCTGGAACGACGAGATGGGCCTGCTGCCCTGGGGCCTCGCGCGCATCCTCGGCATCACGACCTATCTCGAGATCCCGCCGGAGACGCCGTGGATCGCCGCAGCGTTCGGCGGAGTGCTGTTCGTCATCGGGCTGCTGCTCGCGGTGCCGTGGCGACGACGGGACGAGGCATCCCCCTCCGTATCGGTGGCCGCCGACGATCTCAGCGTGATGTGAGAGTGCGGTCGAACGCGCCCTGACGCGTCGAGACGATGTCCTTGCCGAGGGGCATGAGCGAGATCGGCACCATCTTGAAGTCGGCGAGCGCCAGCGGGATGCCGATGATCGTGATGAACAGCGCGATCCCCGAGGCGATGTGGGCGAGCGCGAGCCACCAGCCCGCGAAGATCACCCAGATCACGTTGCCCAGGAACGAGCCGACGCCGGCGGTCGGCTTCGGGACGATGGTGCGACCGAACGGCCACAGCACGTAGTTCGCGGTCCGGAACGAGGCGATGGCCCACGGGATCGTGATGATCGGGATGCACAGCAGCACACCCGCGAGGACGTAGCCGAGGAACAGCCAGAACCCCGCGAGGATCAGCCAGATGATGTTCAGGAGGGTGCGCACGAGGTCCATCCTCTCAGCGGCCCGCTGAGAGCCAGCCGGTGACGGTGGCGGTCACCGCTCGACCGTGGCCCGCAGCTGCGCGGTGCGCAGCAGGGCCACGCCGCCCAGGATGAGCAGCAGGAGGCCGCCCGCGAGGACGACGATCCCGATCACCCACCCCGGATGCAGCTCGGCCGGCGAGAGGGTCAGCAGCCACTCGTGGACGGCGGCGAGACGCGATGCCTCGGCCAGCACCCACAGCGCGGTGACGGCGATGAGCGCGAAGACGGCGCCCCAGACGATGCCGGCCCAGCGTACGCGGGGAGCCGGAGGGGTCGCAGGGGATTCCTCGGCGAGGACGGGAGCGACCAGGGGGACGGTGGGTTCGGTGAGCATGGGGGACTCCGTTCAGGGCTGGTAGATGTCGACGGACACGGTGCCGGACTGCTGATCGAGGATCACCGTCTGGCGGGTGGGCGGGATGTCGGAGCCGGGCCGGGCGTTGTCGATCCGCTCGCGTACGACGGTCCTGCCGTCGGCGAGCTCGGCGCCGTCCCATTCGCCGTCCGCGATGACCTCGCCCGTCCGGTCGTCGTTCGTCGACCACTGGACACCGCCGGGACTCGTCACCTGAAGGGTGAGGATCACGCCGGCTCCGACCCAGATCGACGTGGACCCGCTGCGCTTGTCGATCCTGATCGGGTCGGGCGCAGCGCCGTCGGCGTCGCCGACGTCGCCGACGTCGATGAAGAGGTGGCCCCAGACCTGTGTGACGTCGCGGGGCTCCCACGAGCTGACGCTCGTGTCGCCGAACACGATGCCGCGAGCAACCGGTACGGCCGCGGTGGCCGTGCCGGCGATGAGGAGGGCGACGGCGAGGAAGGCCAGGAATCCGCTGCGGCGACGGATCGCGCCGGCGACGATCATCGAGATCGCGACGACGAGCGCCGACGCGAACAGTCCGGACGCGACGGTGATCATCGGCTCGCCCGGCTCGACGGCGCCACGCCAGAGCGAGGTGATCGCGCCGATGACGAGTGCCGCCCCCATCGCGAAGACGACATACCCGAAGCTCGTCCGTGGGTTCGACGCGCGATGGATGCGGCGTCGCTCCGCGGCCTCCACGGCGAAGACACCCGCGGCCGCCGCCCGCTCGGCCCGGGCCTGCTCGCGCGCTGCGCGCTCGGCGTCCTGCTGCTGACGACGCCACGCGTGGTCGTGATGCTTCCACGCCGCGTGCTGCTCTCGCCACGCCACGACCTCGGCATCCGCCGCCGAGAGCGGCGCGGAAGGCTCGGCCGGCGGGGGAGTGAGGGCGGATCCGGCGGTCGACGATGCTGAGTCGTCGGCACTCGCCGGATCCGCCGTCGCGCGGACGCCCGAATGGTCCTGCGCGGGTTCGCCGGAGTCGCTCGGATCCGCGGAAGCCGTTCGCGGATCCGTCACAGGTGCGACCCCGGACGTGGGAGCGCGGTGCGATGACGACCGCGCGATGAGGAAGATGACGCCCCCGATGGCGGCGACGGCGAAGAGCGTCCAGAACGCGCCCCAGGGCGACCAGTCGAAGAAGGGGCCGAAGGGGAGGGCCGCCGCGAAGAACCACGGGACGACGGGGAAGAGCCCGACGAGGAGCATCAGGCCGATTCCCACCATGGCCGGATCGAAGCGGCGCGCCAACAGGTCGCGGAGGTGAATGCGTCCCAGGATGTCGGGGAGCAGCGCCCAGGCGATGCCGTAGACGAGGAACATGGGGAGGCCGAACAGCGCGGCGACGACGAAGACGCCGCGCACGATGACGGGGTCGATGCCGATGCGGGCGGCCAGTCCCGCGCACACGCCGCCGATCCAGCCGTCGCCGCGTGCGATGCCGAGGTCGGTCAGCCACTCGAACACGCGGTCCCATCCGCGGGGGCGTCCCGCGGGAGGGGGCGGCGGTGGTCCGGGATCGGCGAGAGGCGCAGCATCCTGTGCGGCAGTGGCGTCGGTCATGCATCGATCCTCCGCGGTCCGCGCCGACGCTCGCCATGGGGTGATCCCCTGAGCGGACCCTGATCTTCGTCACTGTGGTCCTCGGCCCGCAGACGAGGGTGATTGGATGGCGGCATGACCTCGTCCGCCGTACCTGCCGCGCGCGAGCGCGCGCCGCTGCGCCGCCCCCGGGCGTGCCAGGTGTCGGGCACCTCGGAAGCTCTCGCGACGCATCTGGGGTGGGGGCCGGCCGCTGTGCGGACGATCTTCGTGCTCCTCACCCTGCTGTGGGGTGCGGGCGTGCTGCTCTACGCCTGGGTGTGGGTGTTCACGCCGTGGCAGGAGGGGGACGCCGCGCCGACGCGGCGCGTCCCCGTCGCCTGGACACTCAGCGCCGCCGCGGGCGTGTGCCTCGTCGGCACGTCCGCGACGCTCTTCGCCCTCACCTCGGCGGACGTGCCGATTTCGTCCCAGCCGAGCTGGTTCGTGTGGGTCGGCGCGACGACGGTGTTCGCGGTCGCGGCGGGGATGTGGGCGACCTTCGTCGACCGTGACGACCCGGCCCGCGGGCCGCGGCACGAGCTCTCGGTTCGGCTCACGGTGACGGCGATCCTCGTGGCACTGGTCGCCATGCAGGTCGCGATCATGCAGGAGGCGGGACTCGTCGCGTTCCTCTTCGCCGTCACGATCATCGCGGGCATCGCAGCCGTCTACTCGTCGACTCTGATCGCGAAATGGCGCGAGCTGTCGGGCGAGAGGGTGCGCCGCATCCGCGAGGAGCAGCGCGCCGAGATGGCGGCGCACCTCCACGACTCGGTGCTGCAGACCCTCGCCCTCATCCAGAACCGGGCCGGCGCCTCGAGTGAAGCGGCACGGCTCGCGCGGGCGCAGGAGCGCGAGCTGCGCTCCTGGCTCTACGACGGCGACAGTCCGGCCGACAGCGATCTGCCGACCGATCTCCGTGACTACGCGGGCGCGCTCGAGCTCGACTTCCCGGTGCGCATCGACGTGGTCTCGGCCGGTCTGTCGACCGAGCGGGCGAGCGGGGAGGTCGCCGCCGCTGCCCGCGAGGCGATGCTCAACGCGGCGCGTCACGCCGGCGGAGACGTCTCGGTCTACATCGAGGGGACGACGGCCGGGGTCGACGTGTACGTCCGCGACCGGGGGCAGGGGTTTTCGCTGGAGGCCGTTCCCGGCGATCGTCTCGGAGTCCGCGAATCAATCATCGGACGTCTGCGCCGAGCGGGCGGCGCCGCAACGGTGAGGCCCGGGGCGGGCGGGGTCGGCACCGAGGTCCACCTGCACTTCGCGGGAGAGGAGGCCCGGCGTGGGTGAGACGTTGCGGGTCGTCCTCGTCGACGACCACTCCATCTTCCGATCCGGACTGCGCGCCGACCTCGACGCCTCGCTCGACGTGGTGGGCGAGGCAGCGGATGTCGCCTCCGCCGTCTCGGCGATCGCCGAGCTCAAGCCCGATGTCGTGCTGCTCGACGTCCATCTTCCGGGTGCAGCTGAGGCGGGCATCCCCGATGCGAGCGGCGGCGAGGCGGTTCTGCGTCGTGCGGGAGCTCTCGCGCCGCAGGCCCGTTTCCTGGCGCTGAGCGTGTCGGATGCGGCGGAGGACGTCGTGCGGGTCATCCGCGCCGGGGCGCGCGGCTACATCACGAAGGGGTCGTCGGGAGCCGAGGTCAGCCGGGCGGTGCACGCCGTCGCCGACGGCGATGCCGTCTTCTCGCCGCGCCTCGCGGGTTTCGTGCTCGACGCGTTCGGAGCGGTCGCGGGCGAGACCGCCACCCGCAGCGACGAGCTCGACAGGCTCTCGGCTCGCGAGCAGGAGGTCATGCGGCTGATCGCGCGCGGGTACGCCTACAAGGAGGTCGCGGCCGAGCTGTTCATCTCGACGAAGACCGTCGAGACGCACGTCTCCGCGGTGCTGCGCAAGCTGCAGCTCTCGTCGCGAT
This sequence comes from Microbacterium sulfonylureivorans, assembly GCF_003999995.1. Lineage (NCBI taxonomy): Bacteria > Bacillati > Actinomycetota > Actinomycetes > Micrococcales > Microbacteriaceae > Microbacterium > Microbacterium sulfonylureivorans. The sequence continues at coordinate 276,306 of NZ_RJAD01000004.1, read as the reverse complement.
ACGAGCTCACAGCGTGGGCGTCGGAGCGGCGACTGCTCTAGACGCGGGTGTCACCGCTCGCGCCTAGACTTGTCGGGACATGACCGACGCCTCCATTCCTCTCATCGTCGGCGGAGATCGCGGTCCTCAGCCCGGCGACGCGCGCCCCGACGACGACCTCCTCGCCGGTCTCAACGCACCGCAGCGCGACGCCGTCACCTACCGCGGCCAGGCGCTCCTCATCGTGGCCGGCGCCGGTTCGGGCAAGACGAGCGTGCTGACCCGACGCATCGCGAGCCTGCTGCGCACCCGCGAGGCGTGGCCGAGCCAGATCCTCGCCATCACCTTCACGAACAAAGCCGCGGGCGAGATGCGCGAGCGCGTCGAGCAGCTCGTCGGCGACACCGCGCGGGGCATGTGGATCTCGACGTTCCACTCCGCGTGCGTGCGCATCCTCCGCCGCGAGGCCGAGCAGTTCGGCTTCACGAAGGCGTTCACGATCTACGACTCCGGCGACTCGCGTGCGCTCATCAAGCGCCTGGTGAAGGAGCACGAGGCCGACGCGTACGGCCTGACGCCTGCGGCAACCCAGAGCCGCATCTCGAAGCTCAAGAACGAGCTGTCGGATGCCGAGTCCTACGCGCGGTCGGCCAACATGAGCGATCCCGCCGAGCGCGTCTTCGTCGAGCTGTTCGCCGCGTACCAGCGAGAACTCCAGCGGGCCAACGCCTTCGACTTCGACGACCTCATCGGCCAGACCGTGTTCCTGTTCCGTGCGTTCCCGCACGTGGCCGACGTGTACCGGCGCCGATTCCGGCACATCCTCGTCGACGAGTATCAAGACACCAACCACGCGCAGTACGCGCTGATCCACGAGCTGACGCGCCCGATCGGATCGGATGCCGGGCCTATCGCGTCGTCTGGCGGAATGATGATCTTCGACGCCGACCCGGCCGACGATCCCGACAAGGCGGGCGCGTCGCTCACCGTGGTCGGCGACTCCGACCAGTCGATCTATGCGTTCCGCGGCGCCGACATCCGCAACATCAGCGAGTTCGAGCGCGACTATCCAGGCGCAAAGGTCGTGCTGCTCGAGCAGAACTACCGCTCGACGCAGAACATCCTCTCGGCCGCGAACGCGGTCATCAGCAATAACTTCGATCGCAAAGACAAGAAGCTGTGGACCGATGTCGGCGCGGGCGAGCAGATCGTCGGGTTCACCGGCTACTCGCAGCACGACGAGGCCCAGTTCGTCGCCGACGAGGTCGAGGTGCTCCGCAAGGCGGGCATCGACTACTCGCAGATGGCGGTCTTCTACCGCACCAACTCGCAGTCCCGTGCGCTGGAAGAGATCTTCATCCGCTCGGCCGTGCCCTACAAGATCATGGGCGGCACGAAGTTCTACGAGCGCGCCGAGATCAAGGACGCCCTGGCCTACCTCGTCGCGGTGTCGAATCCCGCCGACGAGATGGCGATGCGCCGCATCATCAACCGGCCGCGGCGCGGCATCGGCGACGTCACGATCGAGGCCATCTCGCGCTACGCGCAGGACGAGCAGATCACCTTCCGTGACGCGCTTGCGAACTCCTCGGCACTTGGGGTCGGCCCCAAGATCCAGGCGGCCATCGCGCATCTCGACACGGTGCTGGCCGAGGCATCCGCTCTCATGCTGCCCGCCACGGGCGAACTTGCGCCTCCCACCGCGGTGGCCGAAGGGCTGCAGCTGCTGCTGAACCGGAGCGGGTACTACGACGCGCTGCGCGCGAGCAAGGACGCTCAAGACGAGGCGCGCATCGAGAACCTCGACGAGCTCGTCGCCGTCGCGCGGGAGTTCGCGCGCAACAACCCCGAGGGGACGGTCATCGACTTCCTGGCCGAGGTCGCCCTCGTCTCCGACGCGGATGATCTGGAGGATGCCTCGGGCTCGGTGTCGCTCATGACCCTCCACACCGCGAAGGGCCTGGAGTACGACGCGGTGTTCGTCACCGGCGTCGAAGAGGACCTGATCCCGCACCGGATCTCGGCCGGCGAGCCCGGCGGACCGCAGGAGGAGCGGCGGCTCTTCTACGTCGGCATCACGCGCGCTCGCAAGCGCCTCTACCTGTCGCTCGCGATGACCCGCGCGCAGTTCGGCGAGGTGACCGTGGCCATGCCGAGCCGCTTCCTGCAGGAGATTCCCAACGAGCTGCTGAACTGGCGTCAGTCGCCCGGTGACGTCAACTCCCGCGGGGGAACGCAGTCGCGGGCCCTCAACGCCCGCCGTCAGTCGGGCTCCGGGTACGGCGGTTCGGGCAAGCGCTACGGCGACGACCTCGTTCCCCTCGCACGGCGAGAGCCGAGCGGCTCGATCGACCGGTTCGCCAACAAGATCCCGGCGAAGGTGCGCGACAACGGCGACCTCGAACTCGCCCCGGGCGACCGCATCCGCCACGACGACTTCGGTGAGGGTCGAGTGGATGCCGTCACCGGCGAGGGCGCGAAGCGCGTCGCGCACGTGCGCTTCGACACCGCCGGACCGAAGAAGCTGCTGATCAAGATCGCGCCGATCGCGAAGCTGTAGAGGAATTCGTGAGACCGGGCCGCGCAGCCATCGCCGGCTGGGCCTGGGGACAGTCTCGGTTGCGTCGGAGGACCGCGGGTTAGGCTCGGACCATGGCCCTCTTCTCGCGCCGCCCGAAGGATTCCCCTGAGCCGAAGCCGGAGGATGCCGCGCCCGCCGCGGACCTCGACGGAGCGCCTGACGACGCCACGGTTCCCGAAGAGGTGCTCGACGCCGATGCGGCGGCCGCGGCATCCGTCTCCATCTCGGTCTCGTCTTTCGGGGGGCTCGGAGCCTCCCGGCCCGACCTGCACCCGCGCCGCACCGCTCGCGCGGCGACCAAGGTCGCGCCACGCGAGGCAGAGACCGTCCCCGGCCTTCGCGACAACGTGCTGGTGCGCGAATCGCTCGCCCGGCTCGCCGACGGCACCGCGCCGCAGGCTCTCCTCGATGTGGCACGCCAGACTCTGCAGGGGCACCTCTTTCTGCGGGTGAAGGGCGACGCGCGGGCGCTCTTGGCAGAGGGCAAAGAACTCCCGCTCGCGATGGTCAAGGTCGGTGATCGCAGCTTCGCCCTGGCGTACTCGAGCGGGTCCGCCCTGCAGGCGAGCGTGCGGGCCGACGGCGACGTCGACACGTCGGCGATGGGCCAGCCCGTCCTTTCGGTCATACGGCACGTGCTCGCCGGCCCGTATGAAGGGCTGATCATCGATCAATCCTCGGCGCCGGCGCGCGCGGTGCTGCCCAAGGCCCTGCTCGAGAAGATCGTCGAGAAGGTCGACGAGCAGCTCGCCGTGAAGACGCTCCTCGCGGGGGAGCGCACGCCCGAGACCGCGGCGGCCGTGGCCGACGCGCTCACGCGCGCGCCCCTGTGGGTCGCCGTCGGCAAGCTCGACGACGGGCGGCCCGGCATCGCCGAAGGGCGCTCCGAGGACGGCGCCCGCTACCTCGAGGTGTACTCGCACCCGCTCGAGGTCGCGGTGATGGGTCGCGGCGATCAGGCCGCGCCGGTCACCGCATCGCAGCTCGCGGCGGCGCTCGGCGATTCTGGGCTGGCCGGCGTCATCGTCGACCCCGCGGGTCCGTGGATCCGCCTCACACGCGCCGACCTCGCGCCGCTGCTGCCCGCCACCGGCTGATAGAGGTCTTGACGCGGCATCCGTTCCGTCTTATCTTGTTATCAATCAAGTGATTGATAAAGGGATTGATTGATGACAGACGAGGATGCCGTGCTCGACCGGGCGTTCGCCGCGCTGGCCGATCCGGTCCGCCGCGCGATCGTGGCGCGCCTGAGCCGCGGCTCCGCCACACTCGGCGAGCTCGCCGAGCCGTTCGCCATCTCGCTCCAGGCGGTGTCGAAGCACATCACCGTGCTCGAAGACGCAGGCCTGGTCTGGCGCACGCGGGAGGCGCAGCGCAAGCCCGTCCACCTCGACGCGGCCGCACTCGAGCGCCTCACCGCATGGATCGACCGCTACCGGCTCGACGCAGAACGCGCCTACCGCCGCCTCGATGCCGTGCTCGCCACCGCCGAAGCCCTCCAAGCCCCTCGCAGAAGAACCCCCAACACCCGCACGAAGGAGAAGGAATCATGAGCAACCCGCTCATCGTCGACACCGTCCCGGGTACGTCGTACGCAGACATCACTCGCGAGTTCGACGCGCCCGTCGACGCCCTGTTCCGCGCTCACGCCGACCCGGAGCTGTTCACGCAGTGGATCGGACCGGGCGAGGAGCGCACCGAGATCACCCACTGGGATTTCCGCACCGGAGGCGGCTACCGGTTCGTGCAGCGCGACGCCGACGGCGAATACGGCTTCCGCGGCGTCTTCCACACCGTCCGCGAGAACGAGCTGATCATCCAGACGTTCGAGTTCGAAGGCTGGCCCGACGAGGTCAGCATGGACATGATCCGCTTCGAGTCCCTTCCCGATGGGCGCTCGCGCCTCGTCGACCACAGCGTCTTCCCGACGATCGAGGTGCTCGAGGGCATGGTCGCCCAGGGCATGGAGCGCGGCATGCGCGAGGGCTACGAGAAGCTCGACCGAATGCTCGCCCTCGGACACTGACATGGGCAAGGTCATCACGTCGGCCTCGACATCCCTCGACGGATTCGTCGCCCACGAGAACAACGACCCCGGCCGGCTGTTCGACTGGTACGAGGCGGGCGACGTCGAGGTCGGGAACGAGGGAGACCTCCCGCCCTTCCACCTCACCCCCACGAGCGCCGAGTTCTGGCGCGGGTGGGTGAAGGAAGTCGGATGCCTCGTCGTCGGCCGGCTGCTGTTCGACATCACCGACGGGTGGAAGGGCGAGCACCCGATGGGTGTGCCCTTCGTCGTCGTCACCCACGAGGCGCCGACGGACTGGGCGCACGCCCATACGGGCAACGCGCACTTCGTCACCGACGGGATCGGGGCCGCCATCGCCCGGGCGAAGGAGATCGCCGGAGACGGCGACGTCGGCGTCGCCGCCGGAACGATCGCCGGGCAGGCGCTCGCCGCGGGTCTGGTCGACGAGGTCGCGATCGACCTCGTCCCCGTGGTGCTCGGGAGCGGCCACCGCTACTTCGCTGACGTCGACCCGGCAGTCGTGCGCCTCGGAGATCCGACCGTGGTGATTCCGAGCACGCGTGTGACGCACATGGTGTTCCCGGTCGAGAAGTGACCGCGCGACGGCGTGACGCCGCGCGCCTCAGAGGGGTGCGGGATGTCGCGCGCCGCGCCTAGGGTCGAGGCATGGCGTCGGAGCGCATCATGTTGACCATCCCCGGACCGGACGGCGACCGCGAGGTGGGACTGTCCAGTCCGAACCGGGTGCTGTGGCCGGAGCTCGGGATCACCAAGCACGAGCTGGCGGAGTACATCATCGCCGTGTCGGAGCCCTTCCTCGCCTCCAACGGCGACCGGCCGGTGTCGCTGGAGCGGTTCCCCGATGGAGTCGACGGCGAGCGGTTCTACTCGAAGAACCCGCCGAAGGGCGCACCGGGGTTCGTCGAGGCGCAGACCGTGACGTACAACAGCGGGCGGAGGCATCCGCAGCTCATCCTCACGGAGATCGCGACCGCCGTCTGGGCCGTCCAGATGAACACGATCGTGTTCCACCCGTGGGCGTCCCTCGCCGCCGACACCGACAGCCCCGTCGAGCTGCGCATCGACCTCGACCCGCAGCCGGGCACCGATTTCGCGGATGCCGCGGCCGTTGCGCCCGCGCTGCGCGAGGTGCTGGCCGAGGCGGGACTGACGGCGTTCCTCAAGACGAGCGGCAATCGCGGCATCCACGTGTTCTGCCCCATCGAGCCGACGCACGAGTTCCTCGACGTGCGCCACGCCGTCATCGCCGCCGGGCGCGAGCTCGAGCGGCGACTGCCCGACAAGGTCACGATGAACTGGTGGAAGGAGGAGCGCGGGGAGCGCATCTTCATCGACTTCAACCAGGCCAACCGCGATCGCACGATGGCCGGCGCCTACAGCCCGCGCGCCCTGCCCACCGCGACCGTTTCGACCCCCCTGACGTGGGACGAACTCGACGGCGTCGACCCGGCCGCCTTCACGGTGCGCACCGTGCCGAAGCGGCTCGCCGACGTCGGCGACCCCTGGGCCGACCTGCTCTCGAAGCCGGGCCGCATCGACACGCTGCTCGAGTGGTGGCAGCGCGACCTCGACGACGGGCTCGGCGAGCTGCCGTTTCCGCCGGACTTCCCGAAGATGCCCGGCGAACCGCCGCGCGTGCAGCCGAGCCGCATCAATCGCGAGAACTGGACGGCGGACGGCGAAGCCCGATGACCGACGGCGCCGGCCTCCTCGACCGTGCGGCTGCTGCGTACGCGGGTGACCGTGGAGCGCGCTCTCAGTCCAGCACGTCGCCGAGGTCGTAGGCCGATACGGTCTCGAGCTGGTCGTACGTGCAGGACGCGGCATCCCGATCCGGACGCCATCGCTCGAACTGCACCGTGTGGCGGAACCGCCATCCCTCGAGCTGGTCGTAGCGCACCTCGAGCACGCGCTCGGGGCGGAGGTGGACGAAGGACGAGTCGCGGTCGGGGGCCGAGAATCGCGACTTCTCGCCCTCGCTCTTGACGGCGGCGCCCTCTTCGTCGCGCTCGACGAGCGGGGCGAGCTCGTCGATCAGCTCGAGGCGGCGCGCGTTGGTCCAGGCGGCGACGCCGCCGACGGGGTAGAGGACGCCGTCGTCGTTGTAGAGCCCGACCAGGAGCGAGCCGAGGCCCTGCCCCGACTTGTGGATGCGGTAGCCCATCGCGACCACGTCGGCCGTGCGCGCGTGCTTGATCTTGTACATCGCACGCTTGTTCGGGGCGTACGGCTGCGCCAGCGGCTTCGCGATCACCCCGTCGAGTCCGGCGCCCTCGAACTCGGCGAGCCAGCGCTCCGCAACGGCGCGGTCGTCGGTGGTGCGCGTCACGTGCACCGGATGCGGCACGCCTCCGAGGAGGTCGACGAGCTCCGCGCGCCTGACCCCGAATGGCTCGGACTGCAGGTCGCGGTCGCCACGCGCGAGCAGGTCGAATGCGATGAGCATCGCGGGCGTCGTCTCGGCGAGCATGTTCACGCGGGATGCCGCGGGGTGGATGCGCTGCGTCAGGGAATCCCAGTCGAGCCGCTGCCCTCCGGGCCCGTCCTTCGGCACGACGATCTCGCCGTCGATCAGGCACGGCTCGGGGAGGAGGCGCGCGAATGCCTCGACCAGCTCGGGGAAGTAGCGCGTGAGCGGCTTGGCGCCGCGGCTGCCGATCTCGACGTTCTCGCCGTCCCACGACACCAGGGCTCGGAAGCCGTCCCACTTCGGCTCGAAGCTCAAGCCGCCCGGCGTCTTCGCGGGGTCGGGCACGGCGGGCACGGACTTCGCGAGCATCGGCGCGGGGATCACGTACGGCATGGACCCATCCTGCCGTGCGCTTCCGACGGCCGACAGGTTCAGCCGTCGGACCCATGTCCCGTTTCGTCCGCAACGTGGTCCCCATTCGACCCGGTATCCGAGTGCAATTGCGGGACGAATCGGGACATGGCCGGTGAATCTCACGGCCGACAGGTTCAGCCGTCGGACCCATGTCCCGTTTCGTCCGCAACGTGTCCCTATTCGGCCCGGTATCCGAGTGCGATTGCGGGACGAATCGGGACATGGCCGGTCGGCGGGTCGGGACATGGCCGGTCGGCGGGTCGGGACATGGCCGGTCGGCGGGTGGGGACACAGCCCCCCGCGAGGGGGGAGGCGCCGTCAGGCCTCGATCGGATGCTTCGGGCGCGCCCAGCGGGCGGGGAGGTCGGGTCCGTCCCACACCTGGATCACGCCCCACACCGCTGCCGCGATCGGAACGGCGAGCACGGCTCCGACGATGCCGCCGAGCACAGTGCCCACCGTCAGGGCGACCAGGATGACGAACGCGTGCAGCTTCATCGAGCGGCCCATCAGGACCGGCTGCAGGAAGTTTCCCTCGAGCTGGTTGACGAGCACCACCACGCCGACGACGAACAGTGCGTTTACCCAGCCGTTGGCGACGAGCGCGACCAGTGCCGCGATGATGCCCGCCACCGTCGCGCCGACGATCGGGATGAAGGCGAGGAGGAACACCAGCACCGCGAGCGGGATCGCCAGCGGCACCTGAAGGATGAGCAGACCGATGAGGATGCCGATCGCATCCACCGCGGCGACGGTCGCGGTGCCGCGGACGTACGAGCCAAGCACAGTGGTCGTCTTGTCGCCGATGCGCCGGGCACGCAGATAGTGCGCGCCGCGGAACGGGCGGAGGAGGAATTCCCACATCTGCGGTCCGTCCTTCAAGAAGAAGAACAGGATCGTCACCATCAGGACGAGGCCGGTGACGAAGTTCGCGACCGCGCCGACGCCGGCCAGAGCTCCTGAACCGAACTGGGCGCTCGTCACGAAGTCGGTGAGCGTAGCGACCCACTCGTTGACCTGGTCGGGCTGGACGAAGTCGAACGGCAGCGTCTGCACCCACGCGAGGAGGTCCTGGAAGCCGGCCTCGGCCTGCGCATACAGCTCATCCCACTGATCGCGCACGGCCCACACGATGAGCCAGCCGAGGAGGCCCAGAATCAGGACGATCCCGAGCAGGGTGATGAGCGTTGCCACGATCGAGGGGACGCCGCGCCGGCGCATCCAGCTCATCACCGGGTTGAACGCGCACGCGAGGATGAGTGCGATCACGAGCGGGATCGTGACGAGCGTCAGCGACTGGATCGTGTAGACGATGCCGGCGACGACTGCGACCACGACGATGATCTGCAGCGACCGGATGGCGAGCATCCCGAACCCGTCGGCCCACAGGCTCCACGGCGCGCGCGTCGCCTTCAGATCGACGTCGTGCGACTCGAGGCGGACGGTCTGGGGGTCGTTCCGGAAGAGTCCCATCCGTCGAGGCTAGCCCGACGTCGGGCTGAGTCCCGGTGGCTTGCCGGAGCGCCCGGCCGACTGCTACGCGAAGGCGCTCATGCCGGTGATGTCGCGACCGATCAGGAGCGCCTGCACGCTCTCGGTGCCCTCGTACGTGTGGATCGCCTCGATGTCGGCCATGTGCTGCATGACGCCGTTCTCGAGGAGGATCCCGTTGCCGCCGAGCAGGTCACGGGCGGTCGCCGCGATCCGGCGGGCGGCGCGCGTGTTGTGATACTTCGCGAGCGACGCCTGAGTGGGGCGGAGGCCGCCGGATGCCTCGAGGTCGGCGAGGTGCCGGCAGTAGAGCTGCATGGCCGTGAGCTCCTCGAGCATCTGCGCCAGACGCTCCTGCACCATCTGGAACTTCGCGAGCGGCTTGCCGAACTGGAGGCGCTGCTGCGAGTACGACAACGCGGCCTCGTAGCAGGCCGTGGCGTGACCGAGCGCCGACCACGCGACGCCCGAACGCGTCGAGTAGAGGACGGTCGAGGCATCCTTGAAGGTCTTCGTGCCCGGCAGCACGGCGTCGAGCGGCACGCGCACGCCGTCGAGGACGATGAGAGCCTGATGGATGCCGCGCAGCGACGCCTTGCCGCCGATCGCCGTGCCGGTGTACCCCGGGGTCTCCTGCTCGACGAGGAAGCATCGGACGGCGCCGTGCTCGGGCGCCTCGGGGTCGTCGATCCGTGCCCAGACGAACGTGATGCCGCCGGACGCGCCGTTGCCGATCCACTTCTTCGCGCCGTCGAGCACCCACTCGGTGCCGTCGCGGCGGGCTGTCGTCTCGAGCGACACCGAGTCGGAGCCGTGGTCGGGCTCGGTCAGCGCGAAGGCTGCAGGCACCTCGCCCCGCGCGACCGGCTTCAGCCACCGCGCCTGCTGCTCGGGACTGCCGAACAGCGCAAGGGTGCGCAGGGCCAGGCCGCCCTGGACCGCGATGACCGTGCCCAGCGAGCCGTCGCCGCGCGACACCTCCATGTTGACGAGCCCGGCCGCGAGCGGCGAGAACCGTGTGAGATCGGGGTGGTCGATGCCGTCGTTGAAGAGGTCGAGCTCGCCCATGCGCATCGCGAGGTCGAGGGGGTAGGCCGCGGCATCCCACGCGTCCTGCATCTGCGTGCCGACCTCGTCGACGTAGCCCTGCGCGCGCTCCCAGACGGCGCGGTCGGCCTCGGGGATGTCGGCGAACACCTGGTAGTAGTCGGTGCCGAGGCGGGCGGTGACGTCGTAGCCCTCGGTCGCCTGGCCGGGGCGGGCGCGGAAGTCGGTCATGGTGGTGCTCCTGACGTGGTGCATGCGGCGTTCCCACTCTACTGGAACTGAATCCCACACAATCAAGGACTCAGTCCCATCCGTGAAGTCGGTTCGTGTGGCCGGAAGCGGCCATGTCGAGTCACCGCTGCCGAATGCGCGCACGCAAGCCGAGAAGCATGGCATGCTAAGGTCGGGTGAAAACCGACTGGACGGTATGCATCAAGCGCGAGGAGGCGCCATGGCAGTGGGCACACGGCGATTCGACGGGACGGTGTCGCTCATCACCGGCGCGAGCCGCGGCATCGGCTTCGCGATCGCGCGACGCATCGTCGCGGAAGGCGGCTCGGTCGTCATCACCGGCCGCAAGCAGGAGGGACTCGACGCCGCGCTCGCGGAGCTGGGGGATGCCGCCACGGCGGTGGCCGGCCGCGCCGACGACGCCGAGCACCGCGCAGCGGTCTTCGCCCACATCGCCGAGCGCCACGGCCGGCTCGATCACCTGGTCAACAACACCGGGATCAACCCGGTGTACGGTCCGATCGTCGACGTCGATGCCGACGCGGCCCGCAAGATCCTCGAGGTCAACGTCGTCGCCGCGCTCGACTGGACGCGCGCTGCGGTCTCGGCGGGCCTCTCGCGGTCGGTGGTGAACATCGCCTCGGTCGCGGGGCTCGGCGCGAGCCCCGGGATCGCGTTCTACGGCATCTCCAAGGCGGCGCTCATCAACCTCACGATGCAGCTCGCCTACGAACTGGCGCCCGGCATCCGGGTCAACGCCGTCGCCCCGGCCGTCATCAAGACCGCGTTCGCGCGCGCCCTGTACGAGGGGCACGAGGAGCAGGCATCCGCCGCCTATCCGCTCCGCCGGCTGGGCGAGACCGACGACGTCGCGGGCCCGGTCGCGTTCCTCCTCTCCGACGACGCCGCATGGATCACGGGCCAGACTCTCCCGATCGACGGCGGAGCCGGCATCCGTCCGTTCCTCTGATCCGGGCGGATTCGCGGAAAGATGAACCCATGAAGGATTCCCACGTCGCAGACGACGTCACCCGTGCCGCCGTCGAGCTCTTCGCCACGCAGGGCTACGCCAACACGAGCGTGCAGCAGATCGTCGAGGCCGCCGGCGTCACCAAGGGCGCGATGTACCACTACTTCGAGTCGAAGGACGACCTGCTCTTCGGCATCTACGAGAAGCTCCTCTCGCTGCAGAAGTCGCGACTCGACCAGATCATCGCGCGCGGCGGCGCGGTCGACGACGTGCTCCGGGCCGTCTGCGTCGACGTGATCGAGACGTCGATCGACCACATGCCCGAGGGCACGGTGTTCTTCCGCAGCATGCACATGCTCTCCGCCCCCCGTCAGCAGGAGGTCACACGTCGCCGCCGCGAGTATCACGACGAGTTCGTGCAGCTCATCGAGCGCGGGCAGGCCGAGGGCGTCTACCGCACCGACATCCCGGTGGCCGTGCTCGTCGCCCACTTCTTCAGCGACCTGCACTACCTGTCGCACTGGTATTCGCCGGAGGGCCCCGAAGACAAGACGCTCGTCGCCGAGCAGCTCACCGACCTCTTCCTCACGAGCATCAGGAGACCGGATGCCGCGGCCTGACGCCCTTCGCGCCTGGCGCATCAGCTCGCTCGGCGAGTCCGCCGACGCCCTCACTCTCGACGAGATCGCCGCCGCGAAGATCGGCGTGCTCGCCGAGTACGCTGCGGTGCCGGCATCCGCTGTCCGGAAGATCCGGATGCCCTGACCGACGCCGCACCCGGCGGGTTCAGCCGCGCAGCTGTGCGCGGCCGAGGCTCGACAGGTGCACTTCGTCGGGGCCGTCCGCGATCCGCAGCGACCGGATCCCTGCGTACAGCTCGGCGAGCGGCGTGTCGGACGAGACCCCTGCGGCGCCGTGCACCTGGATCGCACGATCGATGATCGTCTGCACCGCGCGGGGAACGGCGATCTTGATCGCCTGGATCTCGGTCATCGCCTGCTTGTTGCCGACCGTGTCCATCAGCCATGCGGTCTTGAGGACGAGGAGGCGGAGTGCCTCGAGCTGGATGCGCGACTCGGCGGCCCACTCCCGCACCACGCCCTGGTCGGCGAGCGTGCGGCCGAAGGTGTGACGCTCGTTCGCCCGCGCGGCCATGAGCGAGAGTGCCCGCTCTCCCATGCCGAGCGCCCGCATGCAGTGGTGGATGCGTCCCGGTCCGAGGCGCGCCTGGGCGATCGCGAAGCCGGAGCCCTCCTCGCCGATGAGGTTCGAGGCGGGCACACGCACGTCGTCGAAGGAGATCTCGGCGTGGCCGCCGTGGTCGCGGTCGTCGTAGCCGAATACGGTGAGTGGGCGCACGATCCGCACGCCGGGGGTGTCGCGCGGCACGAGGATCATCGACTGCTGACGGTGCCGGTCGGCGTCGGGGTCGGTCTTGCCCATCACGATGAAGATCGCAGCAGCCGGGTTCATGGCTCCCGTCGACCACCACTTTCGGCCGGAGATCACGTAGGAGTCGCCGTCGCGGCGGATGCGCGTGCCGATGTTCGTCGCGTCGGAGGACGCGGTATCGGGCTCGGTCATGCAGAACGAGGAGCGGATCTCGGCGCGCAGCAGAGGCTCGAGCCACCGCTCCTTCTGCTCGGTGGTGCCGAACTCGTTGAGCACCTCCATGTTGCCGGTGTCGGGCGCGGCGCAGTTGAACGCCGCTGGCGCGAGGCGCGGGCTCCAACCGGTGACCTCCGCCACGGGCGCGTACTGCAGGTTCGTGAGCCCCGCGCCGCCGGGGTCGCCGGGGAGGAAGAGGTTCCACAGCCCCTGCGCCCGAGCCTTCGCCTGCAGATCGGCGACGATGGGCCAGCCGCCCCATCGGTCGTGATCGGCGGCGAGCTGGGCTTCGAGCACCGGCTCGGCGGGGAGCACATGCTCCTCGAGGAATGTTCTCGCGCGAGCGGTCAGCTCCCGCGTGCGTGCATCGGGCGCGAAGTCCATCAGCGCACCTCCATTCCCTTCCGGGCGAGCGGCTCGACGAGAGCGCCCATCCGATCGAACCCCTCGCCGACGGTGTCGCCGGCCCGGTAGCGGCAGTGGATCCCCTCGAGGATCACGGCGAGCTTGTAGGCGGCGAACGCGCGGTACCAGCGCAGGTCCGGGATGCCGCTCCCCGCCCGCTGCGCGTACACCTCGACGAGCTCGTCGAACGTCGGGTACCCGGCAGCCGGGTCGACGGCACTGGGAACAGCGCCGGCGAAGCCGCCGGGAAGGCTCGCGATGTCCCAATAGAGGGCGAAGATGCCGAGGTCGACGAGCGGGTCGCCGAGCGTCGCCATCTCCCAGTCGAGGATCGCCGAGATCCGAGGCGCGTCGGCATCGCCGACGACGAGGGCATTGTCGAGGCGGAAGTCGCCGTGGACGATCCCGGCGCGGGAGGACGGCGGCATCCCTTCCTGAAGCGACTCCTGCAGCGCGTCGAGCGCGGGCGTCTCGCGGGAGCGCGATGCGTCGAGCTGCCGCCGCCACGTGGAGAGCTGCCGCGCCAGATAGCCGTCGGGGCGGCCGAAGTCGCCCAGCCCGACCTCGTCGGCGTCGACGGCGTGCAGATCGGCCAGGCGGCGCACGAGGTCGAAGCCGAGACCCCGGAGGCCCTCTGCGGTGTAGCCGGCGTTCTGCGCCGGGCGGGCGAGCACGATGCCGGGGGAGCGCTCCATGACGAAGAAGACCGTTCCCGTCACGCGTGCGGCGTCGGTGTCGTCGACGACGTCGATCGTGTGCGGAACGGGGACCGCCGTGCCGGCCAGCGCGGAGATCACGCGATGCTCGCGCCGCATGTCGTGGGCGCTCGAGAGCACGTGCCCGAGCGGCGGGCGGCGGACGATCAGCGGCACGCGGGTTCCTTCGACGGCGTAGGTGAGGTTGCTGCGACCCCCCGCGATCACGGATGCCTCGACCGGCCCGTCGACGAGCTCGGGGTGCGCCTCGCGCAGCCACGTGGTCAGGCCCGCGACATCCAGCCCGGGTACCTCGGTCATCGATGACCCGCCTCTCTGCACGGCCCGCATCGGTGCGACCGTACCAGCAGCATACCGGATGGTCGGTATGCTGGGATTCCCATCCCGGCGGTGTCAGCGCCACGGTGTCCACCCCGGAGGGAGCGGGCCGTCGACCGAGGCCCGCTCGGCGTCGGCTCTCGCGGACCACCCCTGTGCGGCATCCGTCCCGTCGAACCCGCCGCGCGCAACGCGGAAGCCGACGTCGTCGTGGTGCATGCGCGGAGCCCCGCCGCGCCGGGTCGAAGCGCGCACGCTCCAGGCGTCATCGGCGAAACCCCCGCCGCGGAACACGCGGTATGCGTCGTACCGAGCCGGATCGAGGAGATCCCAGCACCACTCCCACACGTTGCCGAGCGTGTCGAACAGTCCGTTGAGGTTGGGGAGCTTCCCCCCGACGTTCTGCGGCGCGGTCACGCCGTCGGCGCCCGTCCAGGCGACCTCGGCGAGGGGGCCGTAGTGCGGAGTCGTCGAGCCCGCGCGGCACGCGAACTCCCACTCGGCTTCAGTGGGCAGGCGGAAGCCGTCGGAGTCGACGTGCCAGGTGACGTCTTCGCCGTCGAACGTGTACGCCGGGTCGAGGCCCTCCCACTCCGACGCGGCGTTGCAGAATCGGATCGCGCGCAGCCAGCTCACGTCGGTCGCGGGGCGGCGGGGGTGGGATGCCGCCTCCCCGATGATCTCGGCCAGCTGCTCCTGCGTCACCGGGTAGACGCCGATCTCGAAGGGCTCGAGCTCGACCGCCCAGCGCATCTTCCGGCGCGCATCGTGAAGGGTGACGGCACCCCCGGGGATGCGGACGAGCTCGATCTCGGTCACCGGGTGGGGTCCCGGTCGCCGCGGATGCCGGGGGCGGGCGTCGATCTCATCCTCCGAGACT
This sequence comes from Microbacterium sulfonylureivorans, assembly GCF_003999995.1. Classification (NCBI taxonomy): domain Bacteria; kingdom Bacillati; phylum Actinomycetota; class Actinomycetes; order Micrococcales; family Microbacteriaceae; genus Microbacterium; species Microbacterium sulfonylureivorans. The sequence continues at coordinate 261,206 of NZ_RJAD01000004.1, read as the reverse complement.
AGGACGCCCGTCCTGCCGCGCGGCGGCGGGGTGCCGGGCGTCGGGGGCTCGCCGTACCGTGGAGCCAGTCGCGGCCACGCGGCGAGAGGAGCGATCGATGGCAACGAAGCTCGGCAACATCACCTTCTACGCGGACGACCCGCCGCGGCTCGCGGAGTTCTGGGCGGACGTGTTCGGCTACCCGACGATCGAATGGGACGAGCCGCTCAAGAGCGAGCTGCTCGCGTCGGGATTGACCGAAGAGGACCTCGCAGCTCGCGCGGTCGTGGAGGATCCCGATGGAGCGGGTCCACGGCTGTTCTTCCATCACGCCTCCGAGCCGAAGGCGGGCCGCAACCGGCTGCACCTCGACATCAGCTCCACTCCGGGCCGCCGGCCCACTCGCGACGAGATCGATGCCGAGAAGGACCGCCTGCTCGCGCTCGGCGCGTCGGTCGTCCGTCTGGTCGACCAGAACTGGGGGCCGTGGCCCGAGTACTACTACCAGCTGCGCGATCCCGAGGGCAACGAGTTCTGCCTGCAGTAGGGCTCAGCCGACGAGCTGCTCCTCCACGGCGGAGCGGACGGATGCCGGCACCGGCGTCGGTCGCCGGGTCGCGGCATCCACGAAGACATGCACGAAGCGACCCGTCGCGATCGGCTCGTCCTCAGCCGCACGCAGGATGCCGAGCGCCCACGTGATGCTCGTCGTGCCGAGCCGCTCGACGCCGATGCCGACCTCGAGCGGCTCGGGGAACGACGCCGACGCGAGGAACTCGCACGACGAGGCCGCGCACAGCGCGATCGCGTCGCCATACGGATCGAGTCCCGCCGCAGCGATCATCCAGGAGTTGACGGCGGTGTCCATGGCCTCGTAGTAGACGGTGTTGTTGACGTGGCCGTACTGGTCGTTGTCGTTCCACCGTGTGGCGAACGCACGGCGCACCGGGTACGCGGGCATGGACTCCTCCTCGAGCCGTATTCGGAGCGGGCGGCGCTGCAGATCAGTCGTCGACGCGCAGCAGCAGGCGGAAGGCGACGCGGGCACGCTCCGCGCTCGGCTGATCGCCCGAGATGAGGTCGGCGTAGGTGAACGACTCCGACATCCGCACCAGGAGGTACGCGAGGCCCGGCGGGTCGATCGCGCCGCCGAGGGGCGCGTCGCCGAGGTCGCGCCGCACGAGCCACTCCGCGGTCGCGACGTGGCGGCGCTGGATCGGGCTCTCCTTGGTGGTGAGCAGCCGCAGAGCGCGGGCCGGCTCTCGGCGCAGGAACTGCCGGAAGTAGTCGGCCGTGATCAGGTCGTCGACGAAGTGCGTCAGGATCGCGGCGATGCGACCGCCTCCCGTGCGCTCCGCGCTCGCGTGCTCGGCCTGGACGAGCGTCGGGATCGCGAGCGACCACAGCACCTCGCTGAGCAGCGCATCGCGGTTGCCGACCCACCGGAAGAGCGACGTGCGGTCGACGCCGAGGGAGGCGGCGAGGCTCCCCATGTCGATGCGTCGCCCGGCGATGAATGTCTCGCGTGCGGCCTCGAACGCCCGCACGGCGTCGGGGTGGGCTGCTTCGCCCAGCCGCTCCGAGAGCCAGGACGGCGCAGCATCGACACCGACCGTCGCGATCGTCGTCGGCGGAGCGGCGGTGGTGGTCATGTCGGCACTCTACCTCGCGCGCCATCGCGCTGTGCAACGTTCTCAAAGATGATGCACACGATCCGGGATCACCGACGATCGGAGCAACGACATCGACCTGGTCGTGATCGATGAGGCGTTCGCGGCGCAGGTGACCCTGTCGCCTCTTTCGCCGAGAGTGCACCGGCGTCACGAGACCGCACGGTTCGCACGTGGATGCGACGCGCTCTCGTCGAGACGACCTACTCTCGGCGGACGGGAGTCCGGGAGGACTGCGGAGTCCGGCAGCTCAGGCCGGGGCGAAGAGGGTCTTGATGCGGGCGGCGATCCCGGCAGGCGACATCTCGGGCGACCCGTGGTGGGCGCCGTCGAGCGACTCGTACTCGGCCGCCGGCACGGCGGCTGCGAACGCCTGCGCGCTGCGGTGGAAGAAGGCCTCGCTCTTCGAGCCGACCATGACGGTCGTCGGCGCCGTCAGTCCGGCCCACCGCTGCGCGGGCAGCGGATGCCCCGCCTGCAGTCCGTCGAGGACGGCGAAGTCGTACCGCAGCGTGTGCGTCAGCGCCTTGGCGTCGCGCCAGAGAGGGAGCAGCCTCATGATCGCGACGCCGAACGCCGGCACACCGATCGCCTCGGTGAAGAACGCCTTGGCCGCACCCGATCGGTCGCCGGCGGCGACGGATGCCGCGACCCGCGCCGGCAGGTCGGGAGCGAGCGGCGGCCGCGAGTCGTCGCAGATGAACGGCGGCTCGTACGCGACGACGCCGGTCACGCGGTCGCCGAGTCGGGCGGCGGCCTCGAGCGCGAGCGCGGCTCCCGACGACGTCCCGAACAGCAGCGCCTGACCCCCGGATGCCTCGATCACGGCGGCGATGTCGTCGACCTCGCGGGCCGGGTCCGCGGCATCCGGCTGCTCGTCGCCGCTGGCGCCACGGCCGCGGCGGTCGTAGCTGACGACGCTGAATCGATCCGCGAGGGCGGCGGACAGCTTCCTCGAGCCCTTGTGCGTCGACAGCGCCGGGTCGATCAGCACGATCACGGGTCCTGAGCCCGCCCGGTGCGTCGCGATGCGGGTGCCGTCGGCCGAGCGGACGGTCGAGGGGGTGTCGGTGATGGTCATCGGTTGCTCCTCAGCAGCAGTTCGAGGCGGTCGAAGCCGCCGTCCCAGCCCTCGACCATGCCCATCGCTTCGATCTCCTCGAGGCGGTGGGCGGAGGGGAAGCGGGTGCGCAGCACGAGGCGGGTGCGTCCTGCCTCGACGCCGATGAACTCGACGGTGACGTGCTGCGACTCCGGGTCGAGATCGGCTCCGGTCTCGTCGGAGAAGCCCTCGACGTACGACAGGGCCGAGCCGGTGGTGACCTCGCTGTACACGGACCGGATCCAGACCTCGGGCTCGGCACCGACCGGGCCCATGCCGAAATGCCAGAGCCCGCCGGGCCGCACGTCGAGCGCGCGGACGGTCGTCTGCCATCCTTCGGGTCCCCACCACGCCTCGAGCGCGTCGGCGTCGGTCCAGCTGTGCCAGACCGCGTCCACCGCGCCGTCGAGCTCTCGCTCGAGCACGATCTCGAGGCGGTCGAGGTCCTTGGAGACGAGGAGGCCGCTCACCGGTCCGCTCCCTCGGACCGCAGGTGCGCCTGGAGGCGATCGAGCCGGTCGTCCCAGACGGCGGCGAACGAGTCGAGCCACCGGTCGAGCTCGTCGAATCGCTCGCGCTGAAGAGCGTAGATGCGTCGCTTGCCGTCGACGCGGCGGTCGACGACGTCGGCGTCGCTCAGCACCTTGAGGTGCTTCGAGACGAGCGGCTGGCTCAGGCCGAGCCTGTCGACGATGTCGCCGACGGGCCGAGGTCCGTCGCGCAGCAGCTCGACGATCGCGAGCCTGTTGGGTTCGCCGAGTGCGGCGAGTGTCTGAATCACTCCCTCAAACTACCCAGCGGTTATATGAATGTCAAGTGATGTGAGTGAGGCGTCGGCGAAGCCGCGATCCGGTGCTCATGCGCGCGGACCTCCGGCGACGTACAGCACCTGGCCGGAGACGAAGCCCGCCTCATCGGAGCAGAAGAAGGACGCGGCCGCGGCGATGTCGTCGGGATATCCCGCGCGGCCGACCGGGATCTCCGCCGCGGCTCCGGCGATGAAGTCGTCGAAGCCGATCCCCATGCGCTCGGCGGTCGACCGGGTCATGTCGGTGACGATGAACCCCGGCGCGATGGCGTTCGCCGTGACGCCGTAACGGCCGAGCTCGAGGGCGAGCGTCTTGGTGAACCCCTGCATGCCGGCCTTCGCCGCGGCGTAGTTCGCCTGGCCGCGGTTGCCGAGCGCCGAGGTGCTCGACAGGTTGACCACCCGGCCCCAGCCCGCCTTGACCTGGTGCACCTGGACGGCGCGCGACATCAGGAACGCCCCCCGCAGATGCACCGAGAGCACGGAGTCCCAGTCGTCCTCGGTCATCTTGAACAGCAGGTTGTCGCGGATGATCCCGGCGTTGTTCACCAGGATCGTCGGTGCGCCGAGCTCGGCCTCGACGCGGGCGACGGCATCCGCCACCGCCGCCGCGTCGGCGACGTTCGCACCGATCGCGATCGCCTCCCCGCCGGCGTCGGCGATCGCGGCGACGGTCTCGGCGCAATGGGCCTCGTCGAGGTCGAGCACGGCGACGGCATGTCCGTCGGAGGCCAGGCGCCTTGCGGTCGCTGCGCCGATGCCGCGCGCGGCGCCGGTGACTATGGCGGTGCGGGTCATGTGGGGGTCCTTTCGAACGTTCTGAGCTGGTCGAAGAGCACGAGCTGGCGCAGCTCGCCGCCTGCGGCGAGCCGGTCCATGGCCTCGTCGAGGTCGTCGAGGCTGATGCGGGAGGAGACGAGTCGTTCGAGGGGGAGGCGTCCGGTGCGCCACAGCTCGACGTAGCGGGGGATGTCGCGGCCGGGCACGGCCGAGCCGAGGTAGCTGCCGATCACCGTGCGCGCCTCGGCCGTGAGCAGCAGCGGCGACACGCTGGCGCGCGCATCGGGTGCGGGCAGCCCGACGGTGACCGTGGTGCCGCCCGGTGCCGTGAGGGCGAGTGCGGTCTCGAAAGCGCGGGCGGCTCCGGCGGCTTCGATGACGACAGGAGCACGGATGCCGCGGTCCGTCGCGTCGGTCGGGCTCAGCGCCTCCACGGCTCCGAGCTCGCGGGCGAGGTCGAGCTTCGCATCGACGGCGTCGATGCCGACGACCTCGTGGCCGAGGGCGACGGCGACGAGGAGTGCGGCCATGCCCACACCGCCGAGCCCGACCACGATGACGCGGTCGCCGGGGGCGGGGCGCCCGGCATTGAGCACGGCACCGCCGCCGGTGAGCACGGCGCAGCCGAGGAGTGCGGCGATCTCCGGGGGCACGTCGGCGTCGACGGGCACGACCGAGGTGCGGCTCACGACCGCGTGCGTCGCGAAGGCCGAGACTCCCAGGTGGTGGCGGACGTCCTCCGCCCGGCCGTCGGCGTCCGCGCGATGAATGCGGATGCCGCCTCCGACGAGCGTGCCTGCGTTGTTGGCCGCCGTGCCCGGCGTGCACGGCAGGCGGCCGTCGGTGCGGCATCCGTCGCACTCGCCGCAGCGGGGGAGGAACGTCATCACGACCCGGTCGCCGGGTGCGACATCCGTCACTCCCTCGCCGATCTCCTCGACGATCCCCGCCGCCTCATGGCCGAGCAGCATCGGCGTCGGACGAACGCGGTTGCCGTCGACGACGCTGAGGTCGGAATGGCAGACCCCGGCGGCCTCGATGCGCACGAGCAGTTCGCCCGGGCCGGGGGCGTCCAGCTCGAGCTCGCCCACCGTGAAGGGCCTCGACTCGGCGAACGGCGCAGGGGCGCCCGACCGCTCGAGGACGGCTCCGATGATCTTCACACGACCTCCTCGTCGTCGGCCGACCGAACGGCGATCTGCTCAGCATACCGACCGTGCGGTATGCTCGCGAATCGGGGCGAAGATCATCCGCGGCACTCGATGAGGAGGAGCCACCCGACGTCGACGACCTCACACACGACGGTACCCACGGGAGGCACAGCCGACGAGCGTTCGCGGCATTGCGCTCCGCATGCGACGGACTCCGACGCCTTCGGCGCTCACGCGCCGCCGTCGGCGGGCGGCGCGGGCTTCGACCGTCGGCGGATCAGGAAGTAGGCGCCCAGGCCGATGGCGATGGCGAGCAGCGCGAGCGGGATGATCCAGGGGAGCGGGTTCGCCGTGTTCGTCGCGCCCGCATCGGGGTCGGCCGTCGCCGTGGGGCTCGGGGAGTCGCTCGCCGTGGATGTGGGTGCGGGTGCAGGTGTGGGGGTGGCGGATGCGGATGCCGACGGCTCGGCGGTCGCCGTCGGCACCGTCGTGGGGACGACGCTCGGCACGGGCGAGGCAGACGGCGTGGGAGCGACGGTCGGCGTGGGAGCGATCGACGGCTGGGTCGTCGGCTCCGGCGTGGGCTCGGGCGTCGGCGCGGGTGAGGGCGTGCGGGTCGGCCGGGGGACCGGGGTGCGCGTGGGCTCCGGCGTCGGCTCGATGGTGGGCTCCGGAGTCGGGAGAGCGGTCGGGAGGGCGACGGTCGGCGAGATCGTCGGCAGCGACGTGGGCAGTGCGGTCGGAAGCGGGAGGGTGCCGTCGCACGCGCTGAGAAGCAGTGCAGTCAGGGTCAAGGTCGCGATCGCGAGACCGCGCACGACGGTGGTCCTGGCAGGCATCCGCTCTCCGTCCTCGGCGCCCGACAGGCGCCCTGGAGCAACCGTGCCCCGGCCGGCGCATCATCGACGTCCACCGCGGCGGGTGATCTTGCCCGCCCCGGCCCGGGTCAGCTGTGCAGCGCCGCGCGCCGCGCGATGCGCGCGCGGCGGATCCACTTCTCGACCTCGACGAACAGCGGCACGACGAGCGCGAGCCCGATGCAGATCAGCCACTCGCCGCCGCTGAGCGACACCGTGCCGACGAGCCTCTGGAGGAAGCCGATCTCGACCGCGGCGACGGTCAGCGCCAGAGGGATCGCCAGCCATTTCACCGCCGTGAGGATCGGGCCGGCGAGACCCGACTCGGGATCGCGCCGCATCGCCAGGCCGCCGAGGATCGCGCCGAAGGCGGCGACGACGAACGTCATCGTCACCGGGATGTTCGGCTGGGACGGGCTCGCGAGGTCGGGGAACATCAGCAGCGGGATGAGGGTCATCAGGAACAGCACGCCGCCGTAGACGAACCACAGCGTGACCGCCCCGCCGTTGGCGATCGTCTTCTTCGGGTCGCGCGGGGGCTTGAGCATGATGCCGTCCGGCACCGGATCGAGGAGGATCACGATGACCGGGAAGACCGAGATGAAGAAGTTCAGGAACAGGATCATGATCGGCGTGAGCGGCACGCCGCTGTTGATGTCGAAGATGCTCGCCACCAGGAACAGCAGCACGAGGGAGAACAGCTGCGACATCTGGTACCGGACGTAGCTGACGATCTTCTCGTAGATCCCGCGTCCGAGCTGCACAGCGGTGACCAGGGTGCCGAAGTTGTCGTCGACCAGGATCATCTTGCCGGCCTGCTTCGTCACCTCGCTCCCGGACCCCATTGCGACGCCGATGTCCGCCTGCTTGAGCGCGGCGGCGTCGTTCACCGCGTCGCCGGTCATCGCCACGACATCGCCGCTCTCCTGCATGAGGCGGGCGAGGCGGAGCTTGTCCTCCGGCGTCACCCGCCCGAACACATGGAGGTTCGGAAGCGCGGCCTTGAGCTCGTCGTCCGTCATCGCCTGGATCTCGGCTCCGCTGGCGGCGCCGGGGCCGAGGCCGAGCTTCGCGCCGATCGCGGCGGCCGTGATCGCGTGGTCGCCCGTGATCATCCGCACCTCGATACCGGCCTCATGGGCGATGCGCACCGCCTCCTTGGAGGACGGGCGGAGCGGGTCGATGATGCCGACGAGCCCGACGAAGGTGAGGTCCTTGACCTCGGCCATCGGGTCTGCGGGGATCGGAGCGCCCGGGACGAACCGTCGCACCGCGAACGCCAGCACGCGCAGCCCCTGCTCCGAGAGCTTCCGGTTCGCGTCGAGCACCGTCTGCAGCTGAGTGTCGATCGGCGCCGGGCCGTCGGCGGTCATCACCGTCGAGCAGCGGTCCAGCACGACATCCGGCCCGCCCTTGACGAGCGCGACGAGGCGCGTCGTACCCTCCTGCGGCACCTCGTGAAAGGTCGCCATGAACTTGTAGGCCGAGTCGAACGGCACCTCCGCGGCGCGCGGGTACTGCGCACGCGTGAGCTCGGCGTCGGCGCCCATCTTCGCGGCCAGCACCACGAGCGCCGCCTCGGTCGGGTCGCCGATCACGTCACCGTCGTCGGACACGGTGGCGTCGCTGCACAGTGTCAGCCCGAGCGCGAGCTGACGGAAGTCGGGAACGGGCTGTCCGGCGACCTGCCGGATCTCACCGGTCTTCTCGTACCCGCTCCCGCCGACGCTGAACCAGTCGCCGGCGAAGTACAGCGACTCCACCGTCATCTCGTTCATCGTGAGCGTGCCGGTCTTGTCGGAGTTGATCGCACTCGTCGCGCCGAGCGTTTCGACATCGGTCAGGTTCTTGACGACGGCCTTGTGCTCGGCGAGCTGACGCGACCCGTACGAGAGCATCGCCTGCACGAACGACGGCATGCCGGTGGGGATGGCGGAGATCGCCATCGAGATGCCCAGCAGGATGACCGAGGCGATCGGCTGCTCGCGCACCAGGCCGAAGATCACGATGACCGCCACCGCGCCCCACGCGATCCAGCCGAGCACGCCCGTCAGGGCGTCGAGCTCCCGCTGGAGTGGGGACTTCGCCTGCTTGACGGCCGAGAGCATCGAGGCGATCTGGCCCATCTGCGTCGTCATGCCGGTGTCGGTGATCACGACCGTGGCCGTTCCCCGTGTCACCTGCGTGTTCTGGAACGCCATGTTCGCCCGGTCGCCGAGCGTCGTGTCGGGATCGGCGATGGCGGCGGGGTCTTTCGCGATCGGCGCGCTCTCGCCCGTGAGAGCGGCCTCCTGGGTCTCGAGCGTCGCGGAGCGCAGGATGCGTCCGTCGGCCGGGACGATGTCGCCGGCCTCGAGCGCGACGATGTCACCCGGCACGACGTCGGTGGCGGCGATCTGCACGAGGCTCCCGTCGCGGAAGACGCGAGCCTGCGGGATCTGCATCTTCGACAGCGCGTCGACGGAGGCCTTGGCCTTCATCTCCTGGCTCGCCCCGAGGAACACGTTGAGGACCACGAGCGCGCCGACGACGATGCCGACGCTGACCTGGCCGATGAGAAGACTGATGATCGCGACGATCACGAGCATGACGTTCATCGGATCGGCGAGCTGGCTGAGCGACACCTGCCAGAGCGACGGCGCCTTCTCCGCGGCGATCGCATTCGGGCCGTGCTCGGCGAGCCGGCGAGCGGCTTCCGCCTGCGTCAGTCCCCGCTCGCGATCGGTCCGGAGCGCGGCGACCACCGCGTCAGGTTCCTGGGTGTACCAGAGGGGATCCTTCGAGGGCGCGGTCGGAGACGTGTCCACGGTGCTCATGGCTTGACGATACCGCCGGGCACAGCGGCGGAGGGGGGTGAGATTCCGCCGACGGGGGTGATTCTTCCGAGCGTCCTGACGTCAGTCGAGGCGATCGCGCAGTCGCCGTGCGATCTCCGCCGTTGGCATCGATCGCGGGAACACCGCCACCACGATGTCGTCGCCCGCCGCTTCGCGCGGCTCGCCGTCGGGCTGCACGCCGAAACGCCGCAGCGCATCGTCGAGGGCGCGGCGGAGCACTGACACCGGCACACGCTTGGGTCCGCGCAGGAGCTGGCGCAGCACATGGTTGTGGATCGCCGTCACGAGCGCAGAGAAGCCGACTGCGTCGATGGGGTCGAGGCCGGGAAGCGCGGCGCGGAGGTACTCGTCGAAGAGACGCTCGTACCGGAAGACGGTGACGATCTCGCGCTCGCGCAGCGCCGGCACCTGGCGGACGACGGTGTAGCGGCGTCGTGCGAGCTCGGGATCCGCCGCGAAATGCGAGTAGACGAGGACGGATGCCTCGCACACCGCCTTCCACGGATCCGGATGGGGGCCCGCAAGGAAGTCGCGGATGCGATCGAGAAGCAGCTCGTGGTCGGCGAAGACGACATCGTCCTTGCCGCCGAACTGCCGGAAGAACGTGGAGCGCGAGACGCCGGCCGCCTGGGCGATCTGCTCGACGGAGGTCTGGTCGAAGCCCTGCGCCGCGAACAGCTCGAGGGCGGCCGCGACCACGGCGGCCTGGGGTGCGCCGGCGGGGACGGTGGCGGTGTCGGTCATCTCGGGGGAGAGCCTAGTGAACGGATGCCCCGGCGCGCGGCATCCGTGCCGTTCTCACTCGTGCGCCCGCACTGTCAACCCGCTGTGCGGGCATCCCGTCGACGCGTTCACTGGAGTGATGACGTCCATCTGGAAGCACGCCGCGCCCGCCGTCGAGGGAACCCCGTTCGAACCCGGGCGGCACCGCGACGTGATCGTCGTCGGGGCAGGCGCTACCGGCCTCGCGACGGCTCTGATGCTGGCCGAGGACGGGCTCGATGTCGCCGTGCTCGACGCCGGCTGCGTCGCCGAGCTCGCGACGGGCTCCAACACCGGCAAGGTCTCGCTGCTCCAGGGCTCGGTCCTCTCGACGCTGCGCCGCCACCACCCCGCGCGGCTGGTGCGGGCCTACGTCGACGCGAATCGCGACGGCGCCGACTGGCTCCTCGCGTTCGCGGACCGCGCGGGCGTTCCGTACTCACGGCGCACCGCCTTCTCGTTCGCGCAGAGCGCCGAGGGGACCGAATCCGTGCGCGCCGAGCTCGAGGCGGCGACCGAGGCGGGCCTCCCCGTCCGGCGCGTGCTCGGGCAGGAGATCGGCCCGGGCTCCGTTCCGATGGTCGACGCGGTCGCGCTCGACGATCAGGCGGCGATCGACCCGCGGCGGCTCGCGTCGGCGCTCGCCCACGCGTTCCTCGAAGCGGGAGGGACGCTGCACACCGGCATCCGCGTGACACGCGTGCACGCCGCCCCGAAGGCGCACGTGACCACGGACGAGGGCTCCGCCTGGGCGGACCGGATCGTGCTGGCGACGGGAACGCCGATCACCGACCGCGGGCTCTACTTCGCCAAGGCGCGCGGGCTGCGGTCTTCGTGCGTGGCGTTCGCCTACGACGGGCCGGCGCCGGAGGGCCTCTATCTCTCGGTCGACGGAGCCACGAAGTCCGTGCGCACCGTGACGGCCCAGGACGGTCCGGCAGACCTCGCGCAGCTCATCATCGGCGGCAACGGGCACGCGGTGGGGCGGTCGGCGTCGCCGCAGGGGGGCATCGACGACCTGATCCGCTGGGCGCGAGAGCACTTCCCCGGTGCCGAGCCCGTCGCACAGTGGTCGGCGCAGGACTACGAGTCCCACGACCTCATGCCGTTCGTCGGGGCGATGCCGCGCGGGCTGGGGCGCATCCGGTTCGCGACGGGGTACGCGAAGTGGGGGCTGTCGAACGGACCGGCGGCCGCGCTGCGGCTCGCGGCCGAGATCCGCCGGATGCCGTGGCGCGAGCGACCCGAATGGATGCGGGTGATCGCGACGCGGATGACCGTTCCCGCCGATCTCGCCCGAGGCGGCGCGGAGAACATCCGCGTCGGATGGGAGGCGGCGTCGGGCTGGGCCGGCGCACAGGCCGTGCCGACGCCCGTCCGGCGGCCGGCGGAGGGCGAGGGCGTCGTCGCGAGCCGTGCCGGCCACCCCGTAGGCATCTCGACCGTTGACGGTGCCACCCGGGCCGTGAGCGCGGTGTGCACGCATCTGGGCGGCGTGCTCAGCTGGAACGACGCCGAGCACACGTGGGACTGCCCCCTCCACGCCTCGCGGTTCGGCGCTGACGGCGCTCGCATCGAGGGTCCCGCCGTCTGCGATCTCGCACGACTTCCGCGGGTCCGAGGTGAGGAGCTGGAACCGGATGCCGCGACAGCCGCGCACTGATCCGCGCACCCGGCCGAACCGCGCGCGAGTCGTTGCGGTCGGGAGCGCTCAGCAAGCGGTAGTAGGCTGGGGGATTGGTCGATATCTCGACGTCGAGACGCTTTTTCGCGTCAAACCACCCCCATTCGCCACCTGCGAAGGAATGCACTGTGGATCTGTACGAGTACCAGGCACGTGACCTTTTCGAGAAGTACGAGGTGCCGGTGCTCGCCGGCATCGTCGCGGACACGCCGGAGGAGGTGCGAGCCGCAGCCGAGAAGATCGGCGGAGTCGTCGTCGTCAAGGCCCAGGTCAAGACCGGAGGCCGCGGCAAGGCCGGCGGCGTGAAGGTCGCCAAGACCCCCGACGAGGCGTTCGAGGCGGCCAAGGCCATCCTCGGCCTCGACATCAAGGGCCACGTCGTCAAGCGCGTGATGGTCGCCCAGGGCGCCCGCATCGACAAGGAGTACTACTTCTCGGTGCTGCTCGACCGCGCGAACCGCGCCTACCTCTCGCTCGCGAGCGTCGAAGGCGGCATGGAGATCGAGGAGCTCGCGGTCGAGCGCCCCGAGGCCCTCGCCCGCGTCGCCGTCGACCCGCTGCAGGGCATCGACAAGCAGAAGGCCGTCGAGATCGCCGAGGCCGCCGGGTTCGCCCCCGAGCTCGTCGACAAGGTGAGCGACGTGTTCGTCAAGCTCTACGCCGTCTACAAGGGCGAGGACGCGACCCTCGTCGAGGTCAACCCGCTGATCCTGTCGGAGGAGGGAGACATCATCGCCCTCGACGGCAAGGTGTCGCTCGACGAGAACGCCGACTTCCGCCACGCGGCCCACGCGCTCCTCGAAGACAAGGACGCGGCCGACCCGCTCGAGGCCAAGGCCAAGGAGAACGACCTCAACTACGTCAAGCTCGACGGCGAGGTCGGAGTCATCGGCAACGGCGCGGGCCTCGTGATGTCGACGCTCGACGTCGTCGCGTACGCCGGCGAGAGCCACGGCGGCGTCAAGCCCGCCAACTTCCTCGACATCGGCGGCGGCGCCTCGGCCGAGGTCATGGCCGCCGGACTCGACGTCATCCTCGGCGACCCGCAGGTCAAGAGCGTCTTCGTCAACGTCTTCGGCGGCATCACGGCGTGCGACGCCGTCGCGAAGGGCATCGTCGGTGCGCTCGCCGAGCTCGGCTCGAGCGCCTCGAAGCCGCTGGTGGTGCGCCTCGACGGCAACAAGGTCGAAGAGGGCCGCGCGATCCTCCGCGACGCGAACCACCCGCTCGTGACCCTGGCCGAGACCATGGACGAGGGCGCCGACAAGGCCGCCGAGCTCGCCAACGCCTGAGACAGACACCGGATACAAGGAACAGACATGTCGATCTTCCTCAACAAGGACTCCAAGGTCATCGTCCAGGGCATCACCGGCGGCGAGGGCACCAAGCACACTGCGCTCATGCTCAAGGCCGGCACCCAGGTCGTCGGCGGTGTGAACGCCCGCAAGGCCGGCACCACCGTGCTGCACCGCGATGCCGACGGCAACCCGGTCGAGCTTCCCGTGTTCGCCTCGGTCGCCGAGGCCATCGCGCAGACCGGCGCCGACGTGTCGATCGCGTTCGTGCCGCCGGCCTTCACCAAGGACGCGATGGTCGAGGCCATCGACGCCGAGATCCCGCTGCTCGTCGTGATCACCGAGGGCGTTCCCGTCGGCGACACCGCGGAGGCCTGGGCGTACGCGCAGTCGAAGGGCAACACGACCCGCATCATCGGACCGAACTGCCCCGGCATCATCACGCCCGGCGAGTCGCTGGTCGGCATCACGCCCGCCAACATCACCGGCAAGGGCCCGATCGGCCTGGTGTCGAAGTCGGGCACCCTGACCTACCAGATGATGTACGAGCTGCGCGAGATCGGCTTCTCGACCGCCATCGGCATCGGCGGAGACCCGGTCATCGGCACGACCCACATCGATGCGCTCGCCGCGTTCGAGGCCGACCCCGAGACCAAGGCGATCGTCATGATCGGCGAGATCGGCGGCGACGCCGAGGAGCGCGCGGCCGACTTCATCAAGGCCAACGTCACCAAGCCGGTCGTCGGCTACGTCGCCGGCTTCACGGCTCCCGAGGGCAAGACGATGGGCCACGCGGGCGCCATCGTGTCGGGCTCCGCAGGCACCGCCCAGGCGAAGAAGGAGGCCCTCGAGGCCGCTGGCGTCAAGGTCGGCAAGACCCCGAGCGAGACCGCCGAGCTCATGCGCGAGATCATCGCCGCGCTGTAACTGCGCGAAGGAGGGGGCGGATGCCGCGGCTCAGGCTGCGGCATCCGCCCCTCTTCTCTGCCGGCGTTAGGGTGAGGTCATGCCGCTGACCGGAGAGTACAAGCCGTCCACGTCCGCCTGGGCCCGCAAGCAGGCGGAGCTGTTCGAGGAGTCGAACGGCGCCAAGGGCAACACGCTCCGCGGCGTCCCGATCATGGTCCTCACGTCGGTCGGGGCGAAGAGCGGCGGCCTCCGCAAGACTGCGCTCATGCGCGTCGAGCACGACGGGCGCTACCTCGTCGTCGCCTCCAAGGGCGGGCACCCCGATCCGCCGAACTGGTACTGGAACGTCCGCGCGAATCCCCACGTCGAGCTGCAGGACGGCGCGGTCAAGCGCGACTACCTCGCCCGCGAGCTGTCCGGCGACGAGCGCGCCGAGTGGTGGGCGCGCGCCGTCGCAGTGTGGCCCGACTACGACAGCTACCAGTCCAAGACCGACCGGCTGATCGCCGTCTTCCTCCTCGAGCCGATCGAGGAATGAGAAGACGGGATGCCGCGGTCGCGGCATCCCGTCTCTCGAAAGACCTGTCGCGTCAGCCGGCGAGCAGCGTCTCGAGCGGCCCGCGTGCGAAGTACACGAGGAATCCGGCCGCGACGATCCACAGCAGCGGGCTGATCTGCTTCGCCTTGCCCGAGAGCGATCGCACGATCACCCACGAGATGAAGCCCGCGCCGATGCCGTTGGCGATCGAGTACGTGAGCGGCATGACGGTGATCGCGAGGAACACCGGCAGCAGCACCGAGAACTCCGAGAAGTCGATGTAGCGGATCTGCGCCATCATCAGCGCACCGACGATCACCAGAGCGGACGCAGCGACCTCGCTGGGCACGATCGACACCAGCGGCGAGAAGAACATCGCGACGAGGAACAGCAGGCCGGTGACGATGTTCGCGAAGCCGGTGCGCGCACCCTCGCCGATACCCGCGCCGGACTCGATGAAGACCGTGTTCGACGACGCCGAAGCGTAACCACCGGCGACCGCGCCGACGCCCTCGACGATCAGCGCCGACTTGATGCGCGGGAAGTCGCCCTTGGCGTCGGCGAGTCCGGCTTCCTTCGACAGTCCGGTCATGGTGCCCATGGCGTCGAAGAAGTTCGTGAAGACGAGCGTGAAGACGAGCATGAGCGCCGCCAGCCAGCCGATCCGCTCGAACGAGCCGAACGAGACGTCGCCGATGAGCGACAGATCGGGGATGCTCACGAGCGAGGTCGGGAGCTCGGGGACCGAGAGTCCCCAGCCGCCGGGGTTGACCCCGTCGTCGGTGAACTTGGGGCCGATGTTCCAGATCGCCTCGACGATGACCGCCACCACGGTGCCCGAAACGAGACCGATCAGGATGCCGCCCTTCACCTTGCGGGCCACCAGGATGCCGGTGAGCAGCAGCGTGAAGACGAAGATCAGCGTCGGCACGGTCGCGACGGATCCGTTGATGCCGAGCCCGACGGGCGGAGAGGAGGCGCCCGTGGCCGTGACGAAACCGGCGTCGACGAAGCCGATGAAGGCGATGAACAGGCCGATGCCGACGGTGATCGCGAGCTTCAGCTGGATCGGCACGGCGTCGAAGATCATGCGCCGCAGACCTGTCGCGGCGAGCACCACGATGATGAGGCCGTTGATGACCACGAGGCCCATCGCCTCGGGCCACGTGACCTGGCCGACGACGGCGACGGCGAGGAACGAGTTGATGCCCAGCCCCGCCGCGAACGCGAAGGGCAGGCGGGTGACGAGGCCGAAGAGGACGGTCATCACGCCCGCGGTCAGCGCGGTCACGGCGGCGACCTGCGTGAAGCCGAGGCTGTTGCCGTCGACGTCGACCCCGCTCGACAGGATGATCGGGTTCAGGATGACGATGTAGGCCATCGTCACGAAGGTCACGACGCCTCCGCGCACCTCGGCGCCGACCGTCGAGCCGCGTCTGGTGATCTCGAAGAAGCGATCGAAGCCGTTGCGGGGCTCAGGGGTTTCGGTGGTGTCGGCTGCAGGCGACGGGGCTGTGCTCATGAATGACCTCCGGAGACGACGTTAGCGCCCACGCGCCCCTGCGCCGTACCGGATCCGGATGCTGCGAACGGCCGGGTCGTCGCCCGGGGCGTCCGTCGGGCGTAGGTAGGGTCGATGGCGCATGCATCGCCTCATCGTCGCCCTTCTCGCCGCCGTCGACGCCGCCATCGCGGTGGCCGTCGGCGTCGCGGCGACCCTCGCCCCGCTGACCCTCCTGTTCGTGTTCACGTTCGGCACCGCCGCGGACTGGTCCGCCCTGTGGCCGTCGGGCGTCACGGTGTGGCAGTTCGGCAATCTCGTGCCGATGCTCGTCACGCTCCCCGCCGACTACATCGCCGCCACCGGCATCGATCCGGCCGCGGCATCCTTCACCCTCTCGCTCGCCCCGCTCGCCTTCACCGCGTTCACCGTGATCTTCGCCGCCCGCTCGGGTGTGAGAGCCTCGCAGGCGGATGCCTGGGTCACCGGCGTCCTCTCGGGAACGGCGGTGTTCGGCCTGCTCGCCGTCGTCGCGGGCTTCACGGCGCAGAACCTCGTGGTCGACGCGGAGCTGTGGCAGGCCATCCTGCTGCCGACGCTCGTGTTCGCGCTGCCCTCGCTCGCGGGTGCCGTCGTCACGGAGTGGCGCGAGGCGGGAGCGGGCGTCGTCGCCCGTGTGCGCGACCGGGTCGAGGCGGTCCCGCACGGCTGGGGCGAGGCCCCCGCACTCGTGGCGAGGGGCTCGGCGATGGTCGTCGTGGGCCTCATCGGCCTCGGCGCCGCGGTCACCGCCGTCGCCCTCCTGCTGCGCGGCGGGGAGGTCGTGGCGCTCTTCCAGGCCGGGAACGTCGACGGTCTCGGCGCCGTCGTCATCACCCTCGCGCAGCTCGCCTACCTCCCGACCCTCGCGGTGTGGGGCATGGCGTTCGCCGCGGGCCCGGGCTTCGCGGCGGGGACCGGCACGTCGGTGTCGCCCGCCGGGACGCAGGTCGGCGTCGTGCCGGGCATCCCGATCCTCGGCATCCTGCCCGAGTCGACGACCCCGTGGCTGCTGCTGCTCGCCCTCGTCCCCGTCGGACTGGGGGCGCTCGCGGGGTGGATCGCGCGGTCGCGCCTGGTGCATCCGCTCCCCGCCGCGGCCGGCGGCTCCAGGTCGGTACGCGGCCTGCCGGCCGCCGACGACGGCGACCGCACCGCCGTGCTCACCGGGCTCCTCGCCTCGGCGCCGGTCATCGAGCCCGACCCGCCGGCGCCCCACGATCCGCACGACGACGACCCCATCGGCGCGCGTCTGGTCAGCGTGGCCGGCATCGCGGTGCTGTCGGCCGCATCCGCCGCACTGCTGTCGGCGATGGCCTCGGGCTCGCTCGGACCCGGACGCCTGGCCGAGTTCGGCCCCCAGCCCGGAGCGGTCGCGCTGGCCGTCGGGCTCGAGGTCGCCATCGGCGCGTCGATCCTTCTGCTGTCGCCGCAGAGCCGGACCCGCCGCGGCGAAGACCCTCCGCATCGCGCGATCGTCGATCCGGCCTCGGTGCAGGCAGTCGGAGCCGAGCCGGATGCCGCGCCCCAGGCATCCCCCGACCAGAACGAGACCCTCGATCTGGGACCCCGACGGGGCGGAGCGGGCGCGCCGGTAGACTAGGCGGGTGCTCACGGTCGCCGTCCTCATCTCGGGCACGGGGTCGAATCTGCGTGCGCTGCTCGATGCGGCAGCCGACCCCGGGTATCCCGCCGAGATCATCGTCGTCGGCGCCGATCGCGAGGCCGAGGGCTTCGCCCACGCCGAGGAGTACGGCATCCCCTCGTTCATGGTCCCGTGGGCGCAGTTCGGCACCCGCGAGGAGTGGGGTGCGGAGCTCGGAGCCCAGCTCGCCGTGTGGAAGCCCGACCTCGTCGTCCTGAGCGGCCTCATGCGCCTGCTCCCGGCATCACTCGTCGACGCCTGGTCGCCGCGCATCGTGAACACCCACCCCGCGTACCTGCCCGAGTTCCCCGGAGCGCACGGCGTGCGCGACGCCCTCGCGGCCGGGGTCGCCCAGACCGGGGCCAGCGTCATCATCGTCGACAACGGGGTCGACTCGGGGCCGATCCTCGCCCAGGAGCGCGTGCCCGTGCTCCCGGGCGACGACGAGCACGCCCTCCACGACCGCATCAAGCCCGTCGAGCGACGGCTGCTGATCGACGTCGTCCGTCGCATCGCGACCGGCGAGCTCGACCTGGCCGCCGCGTCGGCGGCTGCGGCATCCGCTTCCTGACCCCTTCACCGAGGAGACCTGCCATGGCCGGCCCGACCCCCGACCCCACCCTGTACCGCCACCGCGACGTCGTCCCGATCCGTCGCGCGCTCGTGTCTGTGAGCGACAAGACCGACCTGCTGACGCTCGCCGAGGCGCTCGCCGCGGCCGGTGTCGAGATCGTCTCGACGGGCTCCACCGCCGCGACGATCCGCGAAGCGGGCCACGACGTCACCGACGTCGCCTCGGTCACCGGCTTCCCCGAGTCGCTCGGCGGGCGCGTGAAGACGCTGCACCCCGGCGTGCACGCCGGCCTCCTGGCGGACCTCCGCCTCGAGGACCACGCGGAGCAGCTCGGCGAGCTCGGCATCGAGCCGTTCGAGCTCGTGGTCGTCAACCTCTACCCGTTCGTCGAGACCGTGCGCTCGGGCGCCCAGGGCGACGACGTCGTCGAGCAGATCGACATCGGCGGTCCGGCGATGGTCCGCGCCTCGGCGAAGAACTTCGCCAACGTCGCGATCGTGGTCTCGCCCGAGTCGTACCCCGCCATCATCGGCGCCATCGCGAACGGCGGCACGTCGCTCACGCAGCGCCGCGAGCTCGCCGCGCGCGCGTTCGCGCACACGTGCGAGTACGACAAGGCCGTGGCGACCTGGTTCGCCGAGGAGACCCTCGGCGCGGCCGACCTGCCCCAGCACCTGACGATCAAGGCCGAGCGCCTGTCGACCCTCCGCTACGGCGAGAACGCGCACCAGCGCGCGGCGATCTACACGCGCGTCGGCGGGCACGGCATCGCCCAGGCGACGCAGCTGCAGGGCAAGGAGATGTCGTACAACAACTACGTCGACGCCGACGCGGCCCTGCGCGCGGCGTTCGACATGGTCAAGCCCGCGGTCGCGATCATCAAGCACGCGAACCCGTGCGGCATCGCCGTGTCGGCGCCCAACGCCCTCGATCCGATCGCCAGCGCCCACCTGCGAGCGCACGAGTGCGACCCGGTGTCGGCGTACGGCGGCGTGATCGCCGCGAACGGCACCGTGACGCTCAAGATGGCCGAGAACCTGAAGGACATCTTCACCGAGGTCATCGTCGCGCCCGCCTTCGAGCCGGCCGCCCTCGAGGTGTTCAAGGCGAAGAAGAACCTGCGGCTGCTCCAGCTCCCGGCCGACTGGCAGCAGGAGCGCATGGACGTGCGTCTGGTGTCCGGCGGGCTGCTGCTGCAGGACGCCGACCGCTTCCCCTCCGACATCGAGTCCGTCGCCAAGGACTGGGAGCTCGTCTCGGGCGAGCGGCCCGCGCCGGAGGAGATGCAGAACCTCATCTTCGCGTGGAAAGCCTGCCGCGCCGTGAAGTCGAACGCCATCGTGCTCGCGAAGGGCTCGGCGACGGTCGGCATCGGCATGGGCCAGGTCAACCGCGTCGACTCCTGCCGGCTCGCGGTCGAGCGCGCCGGCGACCGCGCCGCCGGGTCGGTCGCGGCATCCGATGCCTTCTTCCCGTTCGCCGACGGCCCGCAGGTGCTGCTCGACGCCGGGATCTCGGCCATCGTGCAGCCCGGCGGATCGGTGCGCGACGACGAGGTCATCGAGGCTGCGCGTGCCGCAGGAGTCACGATGTTCTTCACGGGCGAGCGCCACTTCTTCCACTGAGCGCGGTCGGCCGGAAACCTGCCGCTTCGCGTTGGCCGGATGCCGCTACCGCCGTGTCCGATTTCCGCGAGCGGGTGTCGGCGGGCCGTGTCAGGCTAGGGGCATGAGCAGCACGGTCATGACCCCCGGGGCGACGAGCCTCGCCTCCATGACCTTCGACGAGCGGTACCGCGCGATCGACTCGCGCGACACCCGCTTCGACGGGCAGTTCGTCACGGCCGTGCGCTCGACGGGCATCTACTGCCGGCCGAGCTGTCCCGCTCGCACGCCGAAGGCGTCGAACGTGACGTTCTATCCGACGAGCGCCGCTGCGCACGAGGCGGGGTTCCGCGCGTGCAAGCGGTGTCTTCCCGAGGCCGCTCCGGGATCGCCGCAGTGGAACCTCCGGGGCGACACGGCCGGCCGCGCCATGCGACTGATCGCCGACGGCGTGGTCGAGCGCGAGGGCGTTCCCGGTCTCGCCCGGCGACTCGGGTACTCGTCTCGGCATCTGACCCGCCTGCTGACGACCGAGCTGGGTGCGGGTCCCCTCGCCCTCAGCCGGGCCCACCGGGCGCAGACCGCACGCATGCTCCTCGTCGGCACCGACATGTCCGCCGCCGACGTCGCCTTCTCGTCCGGGTTCGCGAGCGTCCGGCAGTTCAACGACACCGTGCGCGAGGTGTTCGGCATGACGCCGCTCGAGCTGCGCGCACGGCGCCGGGTCGTGCCGGGCACGCGGGCGACGACGCCGACGCCGGGGGCGATCGACCTGGTGCTGCCGCACCGAGGCCCGCTCGACGCCGACGGTCTCTTCGCGTGGATGGGCGCACGCGCCGTCGAAGGCGTCGAGGCCGCCTCGCCGACGTCGTTCGCCCGCGCACTGCGGCTGCCCGGCGGTCCGGCCTGGTTCGAGCTCCGTCTCGACGGTGCCGGGCGTGTGCGCCTGCGGGCACGACTCACCCACCTCGGCGATCTCACCACCCTGGTGACGCGCGCACGACGGCTCTTCGACCTCGACGCCGATCCGCTCGCCGTCGACGAGGCGCTGTCCCAGCAGCCCGAGCTCGCCCCGCTCGTCGCCGCGCTCCCGGGCATCCGTGTTCCCGGTGCGGCCGATCCGCACGAGATGCTGATCCGCGCGATGGTGGGTCAGCAGATCACCGTAGTGGCGGCACGCACCGCGCTCTCGGCCCTCACCGCGACGCTCGGAGAGACCGTCGAGGGCTTCGACGGCGCGACGCGTCTCTTCCCGTCGATGGCGGCGATCGCCGAGCACGGCACAGAGGTGCTCCGCGGACCGGCGGCCCGCATCCGCTCGATCGTCGGCGCTGCCGCCGCGCTCGCCGACGGCACGCTCACGCTGACCCCGGGCGACGACGCCGTCGACCAGCGTGCGGCGCTGCTCGCGATGCCCGGCATCGGCCCATGGACGGCCGACTACGTGCGCATGCGCGTTCTCGGCGACCCCGACGTCTTCCTGCCGGGCGACGTGGCGGTGCGCTCCGGAGCCTCGGCGTCCGGGCTTCCGTCAGAACCGCGCGCGCTCACCGACTGGGCCGTGCGCACGGGGCCGTGGCGCAGCTACCTCACCGCGCACCTGTGGCGCGCAGTCCCACCGAGACCACCCCGGCAGCCCGCATCCCGCCGAAGCAACGGAGGCACACCATGACCATCGCGACGCTCCAGACCATCGCCACCCCCGACGGCGCGTTCACGATCCTCGTCGACGCCGACCAGCGCGTGCTCGCCTCGGGCTGGACCGACGACGTCGAGCGCATCCTCGGCCGGCTGCGCACCGCAGACCGCCCGTCCTCAGTACGCGAAGGGGAGACGGATGCCGCAGCCGCCGTCGTCGCCTACTACGGCGGCGACGTCTCGGCCATCGACGACGTCGCGGTCGCCCAGCACGGCACGGCGATGCAGCTCGCCGGCTGGGATGCGCTGCGCCGCATCGAGCCTGGGCATCCGCTCACGTACGCGGAGTTCGCGATCCTGCTCGGATCGCCGAATGCGGTGCGGGCGGCGGCATCCATCTGCGCGCGCAACGCGCCCGCCCTGTTCGTGCCGTGCCACCGCGTGCTGCGCACCGGGGGAGCGCTCGGCGGGTTCGCGTGGGGACTCGACGTCAAGCAGCGCCTGCTCGATCGCGAAGCGGGAGTGCCGGCGCTCATCGGCTGACGCCCGGCCGCGATCGCCTTCCGGGGGACCGGAAAGCGATTGTTGCACTCAGCGAAATCCCAGGTATAGGCTGGAGGGCTGTCGCGCCCGGAAGGGCTCGCCGGTCCCGTCCGCTCTCACCAAGGAGGAAGCCATGTACCAGGCCGCCATCGCCGCGAAGACCGCCTTCGTCCTCCGTGTCGCCGGACCGAAGCGTCTCCGCATTCAGGGGTAGTCGCTCTCCCAGCTCGTCCCGGTTTTCCCGCCGGCTTCGGCATACTGCCGCCTTTCGGAGCGTTCCCTTCACCGGGACTCCGTCGCGCCCCGCGCATCCTCCGACCCGACGCCGGGTCATCCGCACCACCCTCCCCACAAGGATCATGACCACCACCGCCGAACCTGTCCGGTCCGAACAGTCCACGTTGAAAGCGCTCTCGCGCCTCCTGCCCTTCGCGAAGCCGGTGCTGCCGCGCCTCGTGATGGGGGCCCTGAGCGCGCTCGCGGCCAGTCTGCTCGCCCTTTCCATCCCACTCATCCTCGAGGTGATCGTCGCGGGGCCGATCGCCTCCGGCGACATGACCCAGATCGTCTGGGGCTCGGTCATCATCCTCGTGCTGGGCCTCGCCGAGGCCGTGATGGTGTGGCTGCGGCGCTGGTTCGTGCTCGGACCCGCCACCAAGGTCGAGTACGAGATCCGCCAGAGCTTCTACTCGCGGCTGCAGCGCCTGCCCGTCTCCTTCCACGACAAGTGGCAGTCGGGTCAGCTGCTGAGCCGCATGATGCAGGACATCAGCATGCTGCGCCGCTGGATGGCCTTCGGCATCGTGCTGCTGGTCGTCAACGCCATCACGATCGTGGTGGGCTCCGCCCTGATCTTCCGGTGGCACTGGCTCCTCGGAACGATCTTCCTGATCACGTCTGCGCCGCTCTGGTACGCCGGGTACCGGTTCGAGAAGACCTACGGCACCCTCGCGCGGCAGAGCCAGGACCAGGCGGGCGACCTCGCCACCTCGGTCGAGGAGAGCGTGCACGGCATCCGCGTCCTGAAGGCGTTCGGCCGCGGCAAGCACGCGCTCCAGAAGTTCACCCGCCAGGCGGAGACGCTGCGCGAGACCGAGCTGAGCAAGGCCCGTGCGATCGGCTGGATCTGGTTCTGGCTCGTGCTGCTCCCCGACATCGCGTTCGCCCTGTGCCTGGGTGCCGGCGTGTACCTGACGGCGGTCGGTCAGCTGCAGGCCGCCGAGCTCATCGCGTTCTTCGCGATGGCCACCGTGCTGCGCTGGCCCATGGAGTCGATCGGCTTCCTGTTCTCGTTCACGCTCGACGCGCGGACGGCCACCGACCGCATCTTCGAGGTCTTCGACGAGGAGAACACGATCGTCGACCCGGTGAACCCCGACACCATCGACCGCCCGCGCGGCGCGCTCGTGTTCGAGGGCGTGCACTTCCGGTATCAGGATGCCGCGGCCCGCGAACGCGACCTGCTCGACGGCATCGACCTGGTGCTGCGCCCCGGAGAGACGATGGCGCTGGTCGGGCTCACCGGCTCGGGCAAGACGACCCTGACGACCCTGCCCGCGCGCCTGTACGACGTCACCGGCGGCCGCGTGACGCTCGACGGCGTCGACGTGCGCGACCTGACCCTCGACGAGCTGCGCCGCCACGTCGGCATGGCCTTCGAGGACGCGACGCTCTTCTCGCAGACGGTGCGTGACAACGTGCTGCTCGGCCGCGAGGACCTCGCGCCGGGGAGCCCCGAGGCCGAGGCCGTCATGCGCGAGGCGCTGCAGGTCGCTCAGGCGGGCTTCGTCGAAGACCTCCCCGACGGCGTCGACACCGTCATCGGCGAAGAAGGCCTGTCGCTGTCCGGCGGCCAGCGCCAGCGGCTCGCGCTCGCGCGCGCCGTCGCCGCCCGTCCCGCCGTGCTCGTGCTCGACGACCCGCTGTCGGCCCTCGACGTCGACACCGAAGCGCTCGTGGAAGACGCGCTGCGCGAGGTGCTGCACGCGACGACGGCGCTGGTGGTCGCCCACCGTCCGTCTACGGTGACGCTCGCCGACCGGGTCGCACTGCTGGAGGCCGGTCGCATCACCGCGGTCGGCACGCACTCCGAGCTGCTTCGTGAGAGCGAGCACTACCGGCACGTGATCTCGAGCCTCGAGGTCGAGGAAGCCCGCCTGCGGGAGAGGGAGGTGAACCTGTGAGCACCACGACCGTCACCGGAACCAGCGGCGAAGACCGCTCCGACTACACGAAGATCGAGAGCAAGGCGATCCGCAAGAGGTCGCTGCGCCTCCTCGGCTCGCTCGTGACGCCCGTGCGCGGCCAGCTGTGGCTCGCCGGCATCGTGCTCGTCGTCTCGACGGCCTTCCGGGTCGCCGGCCCCGCGCTGATCGCGTACGGCCTCAACCAGGCTCTGCCCGCGGCCGTTGAAGAGATGAACTGGCTGCCGACGATCGGCGTGGTCCTCGTGTACCTCGTCACGGGCTTCGCGGGCGCGGCGCTCATCGGCTGGTACGTCGTCGTCGCCGCGAGACTGACGCAGTCGATCATGCTCGACCTGCGCAAGCGCATCTTCCTCCACACCCAGCGCCTCAGCCTCGAGTTCCACGAGTCGTACACGTCCGGCCGCATCATCTCGCGCCAGACGAGCGACCTCGACTCGATCCGCGAGCTGCTCGACGGCGGTCTCAACGAGCTGGTGTCGGGCATCCTCTACGGCGGATTCACGCTCATCGCCCTGCTGCTGATCGATTGGCAGTCCGGCGTCATCCTCGCGGTGATGGGCATTCCGCTGTACCTCCTGATGCGCTGGTTCTACACCCGCTCGCAGGTGGTCTACCGCGAGTCCCGTGTGGTCAGCGCGAAGGTCATCGTGAAGTTCGTCGAGACCATGACGGGCATCCGCGCGGTGAAGGCGTTCCGCAAGGAGGGCCGCAACGACGAGGAGTTCGGTCAGCAGGCCAGCGACTACCGCGACGTGAACATGCGCTCGATCCGCCTCTTCGGCACGTTCGAGCCGGGGCTGATGGCGGTGGCGTCCGTCACCGTGGCGGTCGTGCTGCTGTGGGGCGCGATCCGCGTCGTCGACGGCACGCTCCTCCTCGGAACGCTCCTCGCCGCCGTGGTGTACGTGCGCAACTTCTTCTCGCCCCTGCAGGAGGTCGCGTTCTTCCTGAACTCGTACCAGTCCGCGACGGCCGCGCTCGAGAAGGTGTCGGGCGTGCTGGAGGAGGAGCCCACCGTGCCCGACCCCGTGAAGCCGGTCGACCTGTGGCAGGCGCGTGGACACGTGCGGTTCGACGACGTGCAGTTCGGGTACTCGAACGACCGGGTCATCCTTCCGGACTTCTCGCTCGACATCCCGGCCGGTCAGACGATCGCGCTCGTGGGGACGACGGGTGCCGGCAAGTCGACGCTCGCCAAGCTCGTGTCGCGGTTCTACGACCCGACGCGCGGCACGGTCAGCCTCGACGAGCTCGACCTCCGGTCGCTGCACCCGAAGGATCTCCGCCGTGCGATCGTCATGGTCACGCAGGAGGCCTACCTGTTCAGCGGCACGGTCGCCGACAACATCGCGCTCGGCAAGCCCGACGCGACGCTCGACGAGATCCAGGCCGCGGCGCGGGCGGTGGGTGCGGATGCCTTCATCCAGGCGCTGCCCGACGGCTACGCCACCGACGTGAACAAGCGCGGCGGCCGCGTGTCGGCGGGTCAGCGTCAGCTGATCTCGTTCGCCCGCGCGTTCCTCGCCGACCCCGCGGTGCTCATCCTCGACGAGGCGACGGCGTCGCTCGACATCCCGAGCGAGCGTCAGATCCAGGACGCGCTGCAGACGCTGCTGGCCGATCGCACGGCGATCATCATCGCGCACCGTCTGTCGACGGTCGCGATCGCCGACCGCGTGCTCGTCATGGAGCACGGCCGCATCATCGAGGACGACGCGCCCGAGGTGCTCATCGGCGGCGACGGCCGGTTCGCCAAGCTGCACGCGGCCTGGCGCGAGTCGCTGGTCTGACGTAGGTTCCGGATGCCCCGTCCCCGCCGCGCGCGGAGGGCGGGGCATCCGTCGTTCCCGGCGTGCGGTGCCGTGCGTCAGCGCCGCGCGATCGAGACCTCCGTGAAGAGCGGATGCCCCGCCTCGAGGCCGGCCAGCGCGACGGCTCCGTCGATCCCGTGGCCGAGCGGCTCCACGAGCGAGACATCGAGTTCGCTCGCGTCGATGTGCGACGAGAAGGCGTCCCGCAGCAGGGCGGAACGGAAGACTCCGCCGATCGCGCAGACTCCGAAGGTCTCGTCGTCGTCGCGCACACGGCGCAGGGCGGTCTCGACGCTGTGCGCGAGCTCGCCGCCGGCGCGCGACGTGATGCTCTGCGACACCGCGTCGCCGTCCGACGCGAGCCGAGCGACATGCTCGGCGAACGAAGCCACGATCCTCACCCGGTCCTCCGAGGACTGCAGGCGGATGTACGCCTGCTCGAGATCCGGCCACCGCTCCTCAGCGACCTCGCGCAGCGCCGTTGCCGGGCCGCGACCGTCGTACGCGCGCATGACGGCGTCGAGCGCCTCGCGTCCGATCCAGTAGCCACTGCCCGCGTCGCCCATGAGGTAGCCCCAACCGTCGACGCGGGCAACCCGCGCCGGGCCGACGGCCAACGTGACGACGCCGGTGCCGGATGCGACGACCGCGCCGCGGCCGGGGCCCATCGCTCCGAGGAAGGACGTCGTCGAATCGTGGGCGAGCAGCACCTTGTGAACGCCGGGATCATCGATCCCGGCGAGGAGCGCCCCGGCGTCGGCCTCCTGCGCGGTCAAGCCCGAGACGCCGGCGGCGACCACCGCGGCGGACGCGCCGTCGCGGGCGAACAACGACCGGGTCACGGCGACGAGCTGCGGTAGCAGCGGCTCGTGCGTGCGGATGCCGGGAAAGACCCCGTCGTGCGTCGAGCCGCCCTGGCGGATGCGGACCTTGATGCCGGTCTGGCCGGCGTCGATGGCGAGCACGCTGTCTGGCGTCACATGCATTCCTTCATCGTGTCACCCCGCCCGTCGTGGCGGCGGCGAGGGAGATACGACGAGCGGATGCCGCGGCTAGACCATCCCCGCGAGGAACCGTGCCTGCGCGTGCCACTGGTACGCCTGGCCGCCCTCGTGCTCGTTGTGGGCGTAGACCTCGATCTGCTTCGGCCCGGCGTACCGGTTGAACGCCGCGTAGACCGTCGACGGCGGACAGACGGGGTCGAGCAGACCGACGGAGAACAGGGCCGCGGCATCCGCTCGTCGCGCCATGTTGGCGCCGTCGAAGTAGGACAGCGTCTCGAACACGCGGTCTTCCGAACCCCGGTGCACCGCGAGGTAGCGGACCACCTCCTGGTAGGGATCGCGGTCGGTGAGGCCGACGGCCCGCTCGAAGTGGCACAGGAAGGGCACGTCGGGCATGACGGCGACGAGTCCCTCGCTCAGCCCGGCCGCCGCGAGGGCGATGCCGCCGCCCTGACTCCCGCCGCAGACCGCGACGCGTGAAGGATCGACCTGCGGGAGGGCGCGCACCGCGTCGACCGCCCGCACCGCATCGGCGTAGACGCGGCGGTAGTAGTAGCCCGCGGGGTCTTCGATGCCGCGGGTCATGAATCCGCTGGCCGAGGGCCCGGTGCCGTGCGGGTCGGGCGTCGCGCCGGCGGCGCCCCACATCGAGCCCTGACCGCGTGTGTCCATGAAGAGGTGGGCGTAGCCGGCCGCCGTCCAGCCGACGCGTTCGCCGGGAAGGCCGCGGCCGCCGCCGTAGCCGTTGTACTCGACAACGGCCGGGAGGGGATCGTTCGCGCCGGCGGGGAGCGTCAGCCATGCCCGGACGGGATCGCCCGCGAAGCCGGAGAAGGTCACGTCGAACACGTCCATCAGGCGCAGCGGCGTCTCGACCGCGGTGACGATCGGCGGTGCGTCGTGGCGACGCGCGTCCGCGATCGTGTCCGCCCAGAAGGCGTCGAAGTCGGCGGGCTCCCGCACATCGGGGGCGTACAGCTCCAGCTCGGCGGGGGAGAGGTCGAATCTCGGCACGACGTTCACCCTAGTCCGGCGCCAGTGTCGACCGGGTGAGACCCGAAAGGCGACGGGGCCTCGATGGGGGAGGGGTATTCGAGGCCCCGCCGCCGGTCTCAGGAGCCCGGACGGGCTGTGTCGCGGTTACGCGTACGGGATGGAGCGCGAGGTGTCGGTCAGAGTCGGATCTCTGCGATGACTTCACCGTACTCGGTCTCGCCGACTGGCGTGAAGCCTACACGCTGGAAGAATGCCTCAGGGCCGCCCTCGCCGGCCTCGTAGATGACGTTGACGCGGTCGACGTCCCGCTCGCGTGCCTCGTCGAGGAGCTTCTCCACGGCGAACCGGCCCACGCCGCGGCCCTGGTCGTCGGCGTCGACGTTGATGCGCCAGAGAACGGCCTTGAAGTGCTCCTGCGGGGCCTCGGGGTCGAAGTTCGCGCTCACGAATCCGACGACCTCGTCGCCGTCCAGCACGACGCGCTGCCACGACGTCTGCGGGTTGATCACAGTCGCTGCGATGCCGTAGCTGATCGGGGCCAGGAACTGCTCCTGACCGGGCTTGAGCGACATGTTGTTGACCGCGACGATCGTCGCGGCGGACAGTTCGACAAGTCGGAGCTCAGACATAAGGCAAAGGCTAGCCCGGATGTCGGCATCCGGCACTGTCGAGGTCGCTCCTTAACGTGGATTTCACACCGAGAGTTATCTCGACGTCGAGATACTTTCGCGTTGCGATAGTCTGGAATCACCACCCGAACGGAGACGAACCCGGTGACCGACTCGACCATCATCTACACCTACACCGACGAGGCTCCGGCGCTGGCGACCGCCTCGTTCCTGCCGATCGTGAAGGCCATCACCAGCCAGGCGGGGGTGGATGTCGAGATCCGAGACATCTCGCTCGCGGGCCGCGTGCTCGCGGCCTTCCCGCAGAATCTCACGACCGAGCAGCAGGTGGGCGACGCGCTCGCCGAGCTCGGCGGCCTCGCCACGCTGCCCGAGGCGAACATCATCAAGCTTCCGAACATCTCGGCGTCGATCCCGCAGCTCAAGGCCGCCATCGCCGAACTGCAGGCGGCCGGCTACGACATCCCCGACTATCCCGACGAGCCCGAGTCGCTCGAAGACAAGGACATCCGCGCCCGCTACGACCGCATCAAGGGGTCGGCGGTCAACCCGGTGCTGCGCGAGGGCAACAGCGATCGCCGCGCGCCCCTGTCGGTGAAGAACTACGCGCGCAAGCACCCCCATCGCAACAAGGCCTTCGCGGAGGGATCGAAGACCCGCGTCGCGACCCTCGGCCACGACGACTTCAAGTCGAACGAGAAGTCCGTCCTCATCCCCGGCGACGACGTCCTCACCATCGAGCATGTGGCCGCCGACGGCACCATCACGGTCCTCAAGCCCGCTGTCAAGGTCCTCCCCGGCGAGATCGTCGACGCGACGTTCCTCTCCGCGGCGGCGCTCGACGAGTTCCTCGCCGCGACGCTTCGCGAGGCCGCCGACGATGATCTGCTCTACTCGGTCCACCTCAAGGCGACGATGATGAAGGTCAGCGACCCGATCATCTTCGGCCACGTCGTCAAGGCCTACTTCGCCGACGTGTTCGCCGCCTACGGCGACAAGATCGCCGAGGCCGGGCTCACCCCGAACGACGGCCTGGGCGCCATCCTCGCGGGCCTCCCGTCGGTCGACGGCGGAGACGCGATCGTCGCGGCGATCACCGCCGACCTCGCGCGTGGCCCGCGCCTGTCGTACGTCAACTCCGACAAGGGCATCACGAACCTCCACGTCCCCTCCGACGTGATCGTCGACGCGTCCATGCCGGCGCTCATCCGCAACGGCGGCAAGCTGTGGGGCGTCGACGGCGGCGAGGACGACACGCTCGCCGTCATCCCCGACTCGTCCTATGCGAGCGTCTACCAGACCGTGATCGACGACGTCATCGCTCACGGTCCGCTCGACCCGGCCACGATCGGCACCGTTCCCAACGTCGGCCTCATGGCGCAGGCGGCCGAGGAGTACGGCAGCCACGACAAGACCTTCGAGATCGCCGCTCCCGGGGTCGTCCGGGTGCGCAACCAGGCGGGCGACGTGCTCCTCGAGCACGACGTGCAGCCGGGCGACATCTGGCGCGCCACGCAGACGAAGGACATCGCGGTGCGCGACTGGGTGAAGCTCGCCGTGAGCCGCGCCCGCGCCACCGGATCGCCTGCGGTCTTCTGGCTCGACGCCGCACGCTCGCACGACGCCGCCCTCATCGCGAAGGTCAACGAATACCTCGCCGAGCACGACACCGACGGCCTGACCATCGAGATCCTCGCGCCCGCAGCGGCCACCCAGTACTCGCTGGACCGCCTCCGCAAGGGCGAGGACACCATCTCGGTCACCGGCAACGTGCTGCGCGACTACCTCACCGACCTCTTCCCGATCCTCGAGGTCGGCACGAGCGCCAAGATGCTCTCGATCGTGCCTCTGCTCGCGGGCGGCGGCCTGTTCGAGACCGGCGCCGGCGGCTCCGCGCCCAAGCACGTGCAGCAGCTTCTCGAGGAGAACTACCTGCGCTGGGACTCGCTCGGAGAGTTCTTCGCGCTCGCCGCCTCCCTCGAGCACCTCGCCACCACGACGGGCAACGTGCGCGCGCAGGTGCTGGCCGACACGCTGGATGCCGCGACCGGCACGTTCCTCGAGAACGACAAGTCGCCGGGCCGCGCGCTCGGCACGATCGACAACCGAGGCAGCCACTTCTACCTCGCCCTGTACTGGGCGCAGGAGCTGGCCTCTCAGCACGCCGACCCCGAGCTCGCGGCCGCGTTCGGCCCGGTCGCCGAGGCCCTCGCCGCGAACGAGGACACGATCGTCGCCGAGCTCATCGCCGTGCAGGGATCGCCCGCCGCGATCGGCGGCTACTACCGCCCCGACGTGCAGCTCGTCGAGGCAGTGATGCGCCCATCGAAGACCTTCAACGGGATCATCGACGCGATCGGCTGAGCCGACGACGAGAGGAGCGGATGCCTTCGGCCGAGGCATCCGCTCTTCTCATTCCCCGCCCGGGGCGGGACGCGCGTCAGGCGTGGACGTAGACCTCGGTGCCGGTCGGAGCCCAGTCGTAGACGAACTTGGCGACGTCGATGGGCATGTTCACGCAGCCGTGGCTCATCTGGTTGCCGAAGTTGTTGTGCCAGTACGTGCCGTGGAAGCCCTGGTCGCCGTTGAAGTACGTGATCCAGGGCACGTTCTCGGTGCAGTAGCTGTTCTGCGCCTCCGGGTTGTAGCAGAGGGCGCCCATGTCCTGCATGCTCACGTGCGCGAAGATGCGGAACGAGCCGGTGTGCGTCGGCGTCGCGGGCAGGCCCGACGAGATCGCGTAGCTGGCGATGACCTTGTCGTTCTCGAAGAGATAGGTCGTCTGCGCGCTGAGGTCGACCTCGATGCGACGCTCGAGCGCCGTGGTGGCGAACTCGGTCTCCTCGACCGGAAGCTCGTAGCGGGCGTCGCCGGCCGCGAGCTGCGCGGCGAACTCGTCGGCGATGCCGCTGGTGTCGCCGAGCTCGCGTCCGCTCACACCCGCGGTGAGCTCACTGAGGACCTCGCCGCCGGAGTCGGTGATCACCTTGGCGTCGACGAGCTCGCGGTCGACGGCTTTGGGTAGCGTCGCGACGATCTCATCGATCGCCGTGGCGTCGGCTTCGATGTCGAACGTGCCGCGCTCGCCCGGCGTCACCGTGAGCCACGACGCCGCGACCGCACGGCTGACCGGCACGGTCCGCTCGCTGCCGACGTAGAAGCCTGCGGTCGTGAGGATGCCGTTGAGTCGCTCGGCCGAGGCCTCTGCCACGTACGTCGGGGTGCTCGCCTCGACGGGGGCGACGGTCGTCTCGAGCTCGACACGCGTCTCGCCCGACGCGAAGGCCTCCTGCAGCGCAGCGCGGACCGCGTCGACGTCGATCCCGGTGCCGG
Source organism: Microbacterium sulfonylureivorans (assembly GCF_003999995.1). Taxonomy (NCBI): domain Bacteria; kingdom Bacillati; phylum Actinomycetota; class Actinomycetes; order Micrococcales; family Microbacteriaceae; genus Microbacterium; species Microbacterium sulfonylureivorans. The sequence continues at coordinate 229,310 of NZ_RJAD01000004.1, read as the reverse complement.
GCTCCGCCGGGGTGGTCACGTAGGTGGCGGACGTCGCGTCGAAGGCGAGCGTCGCGTCGACGGCGTCGGTGTAGAGATCGGGTGCGGCGGCGCGGAGCGCGGAGGTGGCTGCCTCCTGATCGATGCGCACCGGCGCGTCGACGGATGCCGGGAACCACGCCGTGACGTTCCACAGCGGGTTGGCGGCGTAGGCATCGGCGACGAGACCGTCGGCGTCGACGGACGCGCCCAGGTCGGCGCCGGTCAGCTCGGCGTCGCCGCCCTCGCCGGTCAGCACGATCGTGGTCGTCGCGAGGCGCTGCTGCACGGCATCGGTCGCGGCCGCGACGGGCAGGAATCCGACGGGAACCCCGCCGATCGAGGTGCCGGGGGCGATGAGGGTCACTGAGGCGACCGCGATCGCGATGACCGCGACTCCGGCGCCGAGTCCGATCCACAGGGCCTTGCGGCTCTTCTCGGGCTTCGGCTCCAACGGCGCCCACGCGAACGACGGCGAGTCCGGTCCGCCGCCGACGGGCGCGTCGGCTCCGGGTGCCGGGGAGGCTCCGGCCGCGACGGCGGTGTCGGCTGGAGCGGTGAGGACGGCGGTCTCGGCCACGGCCGTCGGGGTGGCGTCGAGGACGGTCGTTCCCTCGCCGGTCGCATCGGCCGCGGCAGCCTCGGTGACGAACGCGTCGAGCTCGTCGTCGGTGAGGACCTCGACCTCGTCGGCCCCGCCATCGGCATCCTCGGACGCTTCGACCGGCTCGGCCGGGAGGTCGGCGTCGGCGGGGGTCTCCGCGACGGGGGGCTGAACCTCTGCGAGCTCCGCAGCCTCGGCCTCGTCGGCCTCCGGCTCCGCCTCCACCTCGGGCTCGATCTCGATCTCGGACTCCGCCGCTTCGGCCCCGGTCTGCACGTCGCCTTCGGGTTCGGCCTCGTCCTGCGCGCTCTGCGGCTCGGACTCGTCTGTGTCGGCTGCCGTGCCATCGTCGGTGACGTCGACGGCGGGATCGGCCTCGTCCGCGGGGACGGGCTCGGGGTCGGCGTCGTCCGACGGCTCGGCGTCGGCGAGCTCATCGACCGTGCCGTCCATGCCGTCAGAGGCATCCTCGGTGGTGTCGTGCGTGCCCGCGTCGTCGACGATCGAAGCGTCGTCGACGACCGCAGCGTCATCGGGCTGCGGTTTGTCAGCGCCCGACTTGGTCGCCAGATCCGTCACGTCGTCACCCCCCGGTGGTGAGAAACAGTGTTCCCATGGTAAGGGACGCGCCTGAGCGATCGCGCAACGAGCCGATCACGGCCGGGGCATGCAGCGGTGGCGCGTCACTCCGCGGGAGCGCACAGCTCCTCGAACCGCGCGCCCGTCTCCTGGAAGCTCGCGCCCAGTCCCTCGAGCTCGCCGACCTTCGAGGCGTCTCCGGCCACGATCGCCGCCATGAGGTCGGCCACCTGCTGGAACATCGCCTGCATGTCGGGGAGGATCGCTGCGACTTCCTCGTTCGAGATCTGCGACGACGCATCGGCGAGGCTCTGGACGGCGGCCTCCATCTCCTCGACGACCGCGTCGGGGTCGTTCGGGTCCATGTTCTCGAACCCCGCGGTCGCCTCCGTCATGATGTCGGTGACGAGCTGGCAGGCCTCCTCGGTCGTCTGCGTGCCGTCACCCGATCCCTCGCCGGAGCCGGCGTCGCCCGATGCGCTCGATGTCGGCGCGGACGAGGGGGACCCGGCCGGGAAGCCGGCGCATCCGGACAGACCGACGAGTGCGACGGCGGCCACCGTCAGGGCGGCGATGCGGCGGGGGAGGATCGGCGTTCGCATCGTCCCACTGTAGGCGACGGTCTCGGAGCGCACGGGCCGCGCGCGTCCGGCGCGTGTCGACCATGAGATGTAACAGTTTTGTAAACACCCCGCTCAAACCCGATTCAGGGGTTGCGCGTTGTTTGTTCGTAAGGTCTACTAACAAACATGTCTGCATCGGAAGTGCAGCGCGGCTCTTCCACCATCGAGCCGCCGCACCCTTCAGGAAACGCGAACGGCCGCGGCTTCGGGCCAGGGCGATCGCTGCGTCAGGGCGGGAAGGTCCTCCCTGAGCACGCACGCGGCCACAACCGTTCCCTCGTGCTGCAGACGCTCTTCCACCAGGGTGCCATGAGCCGCGCGGATCTCTCGCGGGAGACGGGCCTCACCCGGGTCACCATCTCCGACCTCGTCGCCGAGCTCATCGCCGACGGATTCGTCGCAGAGATGGGTGTGCGCGAGGCATCCGGCCCCGGAAAGCCCGCGATCCTCGTCGACCTCGACCGAGCCGGCCACCGTATCGTCGGCATCGACCTGTCGGGAAGCGACACCTTCATCGGCGCGGTGCTGACTCTCGACGGCGACATCGTCGCCCGTCGGGAGGTTCCCCTCCCGCCGGCCGACGACGTGGTCGCCACGGTCGTCGAGCTCGCCCGCGTGCTCGTGGCGGACTCGCACGCGCCCGTCCTCGGCATCGGCGTCGGCACCCCCGGTGTCGTCGACGACCGCGGCGTGATCCTCACGGCCCCGAACTTCGGCTGGGCGGGGTTCGACCTCGAGGGCGCCCTGCAGAACGCCCTCGGGCTTCCCGTCCTCGTCGCCAACGACGCCAACGCCGCGGTGCTCGCCGAGTACACGTTCGGCGGCGCGGGAGACGACGTCCTCCTGGTCAAGGTCGGCCGCGGTGTCGGCTCCGGCCTGCTCGCCGGCGGTCAGCCCATGCGCGGCAGCCGCTTCGCCGCGGGTGAGATCGGGCACGTCACGGTGGGCACCGACGGCGGGCCCGGCTGCGGCTGCGGCAAGGTCGGATGCCTCGAGGCCTGGCTGTCGGTGCCGTCGCTGTCGAAGCGGCTGGCCGCGGCATCCGCCCCGGAAGACCGCGAGGGGATCCTCCGCGACGCGGGGGAGCGCCTCGGCATCGCACTCGCGCCCGTGGTCGGCGTGCTCGACCTGTCGGAGATCGTGCTCTCCGGCCCCCCTGAACTTCTCGACGGGCCCCTCGCGGAAGCGACCGTCGAGACACTCCGCGCACGGACGCTGGCGCAGTTCCACGACAGCGTGCGGGTGCGGATGACGGAGCAAGGCCAGGACATCGTCCTGCGCGGCGCCGCCGTCATGGTTCTGTCGGGACAACTCGGGGTCTCCTAGCCCGCCGCGTCCCACGGGGTCCGCCCCACCAGATGTATCCCCCACCGGATGGGTCACCCGATCCCCCGGAAACACCAAGAGAAAACACACGAAGGAAGACACCATGAACAAGAAGCTCGGAGCCCTCGCGCTCGTCGGCGCTTCGGCTGTCGTTCTCGCCGGCTGCGCCGGTGGCAGCGGTGCCACCCCGAGCGAAGCCGAGACCGGTGAGATCACCGTCTGGCTCGTCGGCACGGACACGCCGGACACGGCACGCGAGTACCTGAAGGACACGTTCGAGTCGGAGAACGAGGGCTGGACCCTCAACATCGAGGAGAAGACCTGGGCCGACACCAGCGAGACCTACGTCGCCGCGCTGTCGTCCAACGACTCGCCCGACGTCGTCGAGGTCGGCAACACGCAGGCGCTCGGCTTCATCGACCAGGGCCTGTTCCTCGACATCTCCGACATCCAGGAGGAGCTCGGCGGCGACGACCTGCTGCCCGGTCTCGTCGACGCGGGCACGTACGACGGCGCGTTCTACGCCGCCCCGTACTACGCCGGCGGTCGCATCGTGTTCTACACGCCGCAGATCGTCACCGACCCGAACCCCACCACGCTCGACGAGTACGTCGCGCAGGGCATCGCGATGCACACCGACACCGTCTCGGGCATCTACGCCCCGGGCAAGGACTGGTACAACGCGCTTCCCTACGTGTGGGCGCACGGCGGCGAGATCGCCGTCCAGGACGGCGACACGTGGGACGCCCAGTTCTCGAGCGACGAGTCGGTCGCGGGCCTGGAGCAGCTCCAGGAGGTCTACCTCGGCGCGACGAACGCCCCGGCGGACGGCGACGAGGCCAACCCGCAGGTCCCGTTCTGCGCCGGCGAGATCGCGTACATCTCGGCTCCCGGCTGGGTGAAGTGGTCGATCCTGGCCGAGGCTGACGCCGAGAACCCCGGATGCCCCGAGACCTACGGCAAGGACCTGTCGGCGTTCCCGCTCCCCGGCCTCGAAGAGGGCACCACCGCCCCGATCTTCGCCGGCGGATCGAACGTCGCGGTCGCGCAGAAGAGCGACTCGCCCGAGAAGGCCAAGGCCGCTCTCGAGATCCTGCTCTCCGAGGGCTACCAGCAGCTCCTCGCCGAGGGTGGCCTCACCCCCGGAATCATCTCGGCCGCCTCGTCGCTGCCGGATGACGAGATCACCCAGGCGCAGGCCAAGGCCCTGGCCAACTCGAAGTTCACCCCGATGAGCCCCAACTGGGGCGAGGTCGAGGCCGCGCTGGTCATCCCGGACGCGCTCGTCAAGATCGCTCAGGGTGGCGACGTGAAGGCCATCGCCGAGGAGCTCGACGCTCAGATCGAGGCGATCCTCAACCAGTAGTACGAGACCCGGCAGGGGGTCCCCGCTCCGCGGGGCCCCTTGCCGGGGACCGATCCCTCGGTCAGGCTCGGGATGCGGCATCCGATGCGCACCCGCGGTTGACCTGGAGACCGGTCCGCTCCTGAACATCCCCGATTCCGAGTGCGCCTCGCCGCGCCCTCCCAGGTTCCTCAGAGAGGAGGCGAAATGAGCGACATCGCCACCGCACCGGCCCCCGCCGGCCCGGTCGACAAGCCGCGTCCGGCCCAGCCGACCGCGCGCGAGAAGGCCAAGGCCCGCCGCGAGGCGCGCGGCGCCTGGACACTGCTCGGCCCCGCCTTGATCATCCTCGGCGTCATGGTCGGCTACCCGGCCGTGCTCATGGTCATCCAGTCCTTCACCGACGCGAGTGTGAAGAACAAGGTCCAGGGCACGCTCCCCGACTTCATCGGCCTCGAGAACTACGTGAAGCTGTTCACGACCTCGGGCTTCCCGGCGGTGCTGATGCGCAGCCTGGGACTGATGGTGGTCATGACGATCCTCATCATCGGGCTCGGCGTCATCGTCGCCGTCCTGATGACCCGCCTCGGCCGCGCGATGCGCGTGCTCGTCTCGGTCGGTCTCCTGCTCGCCTGGGCGATGCCGCCGCTCGCGGCCACTGTCGTCTGGGGCTGGATCTTCGACACCCAGTACGGCGTGGTCAACTGGGCGCTCAATACAATCACCGGCACCGACGACTGGACCAACCACTCGTGGCTGCTCGACCCGTGGTCGTTCTTCTTCGTCCTGACGATCATCGTCGTCTGGCAGGGCATCCCGTTCGTCGCCTTCACCACCTACGCGGCGCTCGGTCAGGTCCCCGGCGAGGTGCTCGAGGCGGCCGCGCTCGACGGCGCGACCGGTCTGAAGCGGTTCCGCTTCGTGGTCTTCCCCTACATCCGCAGCGTGCTCGTGGTGATCCTGGTGCTCCAGATCATCTGGAACCTGCGCATCTTCACGCAGGTCTACGCGCTGCAGAGCCGCGGCGGCCTCGCCTCCGAGACGAACGTCCTCGGCACGTACATGTTCCGGCAGGGTCCGGGCGACTTCGGCTTCACGAGCGCGATCGGCGTGGTGATGGTGGTCCTGCTGCTCATCCTGTCGTGGGGATACGTGCGCTCGACGCTGAAGGAGGAAGAGCTGTGAGCACCCAGATCAATGCGAGCACCCAGCTCGGCACGATCGGCGTCGAAGACGTCCTCGGAGAGGGCGGCGAGCCCCAGACGCCCCGGAAGCGCTCCATCGAGTCGCGCCGCCCGTCGGGGAAGCGGATCGCCACTCGTACGTTCCTCAACGTCGCCGCGATCATCGTCTTCTTCTGCTCGGTCTTCCCGGTGTACTGGATGATCAACATGTCGCTGACGCCGGCGAACAAGATCATCAGCCGCAGCCCCAGCCTCGTGCCCCTCGAGCTGACGTGGCAGAACTACATCACGGCGTGGACGCGCGAGGCGGCGCCGGGTCAGACCGACTTCCCGCACGCGCTCATGACCTCGACGATCGTGACCGTGGGCGTGCTCATCGCGACGCTCCTGTTCGCCTTCCTCGCGTCGATCGCCGTCGCTCGATACCACTTCAAGGGCCGTCGCGGCTTCATCGTCTCGGTGCTGATCATCCAGATGATCCCGGGCGAGGCGATGATGTTCACGATCTACGGGATGATCGACGACTGGCACCTCATGAACACGATGCTGGGCCTCGGGATCGTGTACCTCGCCAGCGTCATCCCGTTCACGATCTGGACGCTGCGCGGATTCGTCGCCGGCGTCCCCGCCGACCTCGAAGAGGCCGCGATGATCGACGGCTGCACGAAGTCGCAGGCGTTCCGCCGTGTGACATTCCCGCTGCTGGCACCGGGACTCGTCGCGACGGGCATCTTCGCCTTCATCCAGGCGTGGAACGAGTTCACGATGGCGCTGCTGCTGATGAAGGGCTACAACCTGACGCTGCCGACGTGGCTCAACTCGTTCCAGTCCGCCACCGAGGCGACCAACTGGGGCGCGGTGATGGCCGGAGCGACCCTCATCTCGATCCCCGTCGTGATCTTCTTCCTCATCGTCCAGGGACGCATGACCGGTGGGCTCGTCGCCGGGGCGGTCAAGGGCTGATGCGCGCGGTGCACCACGCCGCCTCCCGCAGGGGGGTCGGCGGATGAAGGTCGGACTGGATGTCGGCGGGACGAAGACGGACGCCGTCGCCGTGGACGACGCGGGCACGATCGTCGGGCGTGTTCGCCTCGCGACCGGGTGGGGACCCGATGCCGTCACCGCGACGGTGCTGGAAGCCGTGCGGGCGCTCGGCAGCGAGGCGAACGTCGACGTGTCGGCGATCCGCTCGGTGGGCATCGGCATCCCGGGCCAGATCGAGCCCGGGTCGGGCCGTGTCGTGCACGCCGTGAACCTCGGTGTCGACGAGCTCGACCTCGTGGCCGCGACCAGGCCGCGGCTGGGCGTGCCGGTCGGAGTCGAGAACGACGTGAAGGCCGCCGCGCTCGGCGCGTACGCCCTCCACGGCGGCTCCGGGTCGATGGGCTACCTCAATCTCGGTACCGGCATCGCGGCGGGGATCGTCAGCGAGGGCCGGCTGTGGCGCGGAGCGCGCGGCACCGCGGGCGAGGTGGGTCACATCTCGGTCGACCCGCGCGGCCCCCTGTGCCGCTGCGGCCAGCACGGCTGCATCGAGGCTCTCGCAGGCGGCGGCGCGATCGCCGAGCGGTGGGGCCGCGGCTCCGCGCTGCCCGTGCGCGACGTGTTCGACGCCGCCGATGCCGGCGTCGCGGAGGCGCGCGAGCTGCGCTCCGGTCTGGCCCGCGGCGTCGCGGCGGCTGTGCGGGTCCTCGTACTGACCGCCGACGTCGATGCCGTCGTGCTCGGCGGCGGCGTGACCGCGCTCGGCGACCGGTTGATGGCGGATGTCGCGGCCGAGCTCGCAGCCAGCGCCGAGGCATCCCCGTTCATGCGATCGCTCCACCTGCAGGAGCGCGTCGAGCTGCTTCCGGCGGGTTCCCCCGCGGCGGCGCTGGGCGCCGCCCTCGTCGGAGCCGCTCTCGACACCCAGGAGGCGCTGGCCCATGGCTGAGGTCATCATCGTCCGCGATCCGGCGGAGGCCGGTGCCGTCGTCGCTGACGAGATCGTGCGGCTGATCCGCGCGAACCCGGCCGTCGTCCTCGGCCTCGCCACCGGGTCGACCCCGCTGCCGGTCTACGAGGCGCTGCGCCCCCGCGTCGCCGGCGTCGACATGTCGCGCGTGCGCGGGTTCGCCCTCGACGAGTACGTCGGCATCGATCCGGCGCATCCCGAGAGCTATCGCTCGGTGATCGCGCGCGAGGTGGTGGGGCCGCTGGGTCTCGACCCGGCACTGGTCCGCGTGCCCGACGGATCGCTCGACGGCATCGAGCACGCCGGCGACGACTACGAGCGCGCGATCTCGGAGGCGGGCGGAGTGGATCTCCAGATCCTCGGCATCGGCACCGACGGGCACATCGGATTCAACGAGCCCGGCTCGTCGTTCGCGTCGCTGACCCGGGTGAAGACGCTCACGGAGCAGACGCGAGAGGACAACGCGCGCTTCTTCGACAGCGTCGACGACGTGCCGCGGCACTGCATCACGCAGGGACTCGGCACGATCATGCGCGCCCGGCACCTCGTGCTGCTGGCGTTCGGCGCGGGCAAGGCCGAAGCCGTCGCGGGTGCCGTGGAGGGTCCGCTGACGGCGTCCCTGCCCGGCTCGGCGATCCAGCTGCACCCGCACGCGACGGTCGTGGTCGACGAAGCCGCTGCCGCGCGCCTCGAGCACCGCGACTACTACCGCTACACCTTCGCCCACAAGCCGGCCTGGCAGGGCATCTGAGCCGTCCTGGGGGTGGCTAGGATTCGGCCATGACGGATGCCTCGGCCACCGCTGTCCGAGACGCCAGGACCACCTGGCTCGTCGGCGGCTCCCTTCTGATCGCCTACGCGGTGTTCCCGCTGCTCGCCCGAGGCGTCTTCCTGCCCGGCGGGGGATTCGTGAGCTCCCTGCTGTGGGCCGGTGCGCTCCTGGTGTTCGCCGTCGGGATCCGCGGGAGCGGAAGCGTAGTCGGCCGTCGCCCGCTCGGAGTCACGGCGTTCGCCGTGGCGGCGCTCCTTCCGCTCGCCACCACGGCTCTGTGGTCGTTCATCCCGATCGAAGCGTTCCCGTCCGGCGCCGCCGTGATGCTCGGTCAGGGCATCGGCGTCGTCTCCCTCGCCGCCCTCCTCATCGCGACGGTTCAGCTCGCGCGCGGCGGCGCGGTGCCGTCGCGATGGCGCTGGCTGCCCCTGATCCTGCTCGTGGCGTGCGCGCTCACTCAGGCGGCCGTCGAGGCAGCGGTGCTCGCCCAGCCCGACCTGACGCAGGATCCGTATGCGCTGCTCTTCCTCGTCGTGACCCTCGTGCCCACGGCCTCGACGCTGACGCTGGGCATCATGGCGATCATCCTCGCTCCACGGACCGATGCGCGCGCGGCATCCGACAGCGGCGTTCAGGTCTACCCGCCCGCGTCCTGACGAGTCAGCGCGCGAACACCTTTCCGGGATTGAGGATGCCCTGCGGGTCGAACTGGCGCACGATGCGCCGCTGGAGATCCCACTGATCCTCGCCGAGCTCGTCGACCAGCCAGCGCCGCTTGAGCACCCCGACCCCGTGCTCGCCCGTGAGTGTGCCGCCCAGGCGCAGGGCCGCGCGGAACAGGTCGTCGGCGGCATCCCAGATGTGCGCGGGCACGGTGACCGCGCCCGAGGCGCCGGGCTCGGCGTCGAAGATGAAGTTCGGATGGAGATTGCCGTCGCCGGCGTGGGCCACCGTGGGGATGACGAGCCCGTGCGCGCGCTCGACCCGTGCGATCTCGTCGAACATCGCGGGGAGGGCGCTTCGCGGCACGGAGACGTCCTCGATGAGCGCCGTGCCGAGGGCCTCCATGGCGGGGTGCATCGACCGGCGGATCGCGAGAAGGCGCTCGCCTTCCTCCCGGTCGTGCGAGAGCGCGACCGTGCCTCCCGTTGTGCGCAGGATGCCGGCGATCCGCTCGGCCTCGGCCGCGGCGACGGGTCCGTCGGTCTGGATCGTCAGTTGGGCGGTGCCCGGCGCCGGCGGCTCGAGAGCCAGCAGCGCGTGGACGGCGGCGAGGGATGCGGCATCCATCAGCTCCATGATCGCCGGCTGCGCCCCCGAGGCGGTGACCGCGGCGGATGCCTCGGCAGCCGCGCGCACGCCCGCGAAGGTCGCCGCGATCGTGCACACGTCGCCCCGCACGAGGCGGCGGAGCTTGAGCGTCGCCCCGACGATGACGCCGAGCGTGCCCTCCGAGCCGATCACGAGCGAGGTGAGGTCGAGCCCGGTGACACCCTTGACGGTGCGGTGGCCCAGATGCAGCAGGCGCCCGTCGGCGAGCACCAGGTCGACGCCCAGCACCGCGTCGCGGACGACGCCGTACTTGGCGCAGAGCAGCCCGCCCGCCCCAGTGGCGATGTTGCCGCCGACCGTCGAGATCGCGCGACTGGCAGGATCGGGCGCCCACCACAGGCCGTGCTCCGCGAGGGCGGCATTCAGGTCGCCGTTGAGGATGCCGGGCTCGACGACCGCCAGGAGATCGTCGGGGCGGATCTCGAGGACCCGGTCCATGCCGCGCACCGACAGTGCGATCTCGCCCGCACCCGCGTTCGCACCCCCCGCCAGTCCGGTGCCGGCGCCCCGGGTGACGACGGGCGTGCCGGTGGCCGTCGCCACGCGCAGCGTCTCCTGCACGTCCGCGACGGACGCGGCGTGGACCAGGGCGATCGGCGCGCCGGATGCGGCGTGCCCCGACTTGTCGGCGCGTGCGCTCTGCAGCGACTCCGGCGTCAGGTCGACGCGCTCCCCGAGCGCGGCGCGCAGACGCGCGACGACGTCGGGGGCGGTGCTCACGCGAACCGGCGGCGTCCGGCGATCACGCCGACGGTGACGGCGATGATGCCGAAGGCGAGGCCGATCCACGCCTGCCCGAGGCTCCACCACGCGATCGTCGCCGACGCGTAGACGAGGAGCTCCACGAGACCGCGCACGAACGGATGGACCGAGAACACGGCGCGGGGCGACACGAACAGCGCCCAGACCAGGATCGCGAGCACCGGGGCGCCGATCCCCGCGACGATGTTCCAGGGGAAGGGCCACGACGCGAACCCCCAGATCGCCAGGCTCGCGAACGCGAAGAGCTCGCAGACGAAGGCGAGGATGTCGATCGCCGACAGCGGCGCGCGGGTGCCGGGCGCGGGCTCGGCGGGTGACGCGGGGCGAACGGAGTCGGGCATGCGTCAAGTTTAGGCGCCGTCGTCCCCGCTCAGAGCCGGGCCGGGGTCAGAGCAGTTCGCTCAACCGCGCGCTCGACGGCGCTCCTGCGCGGGCGCCGTCGACGTAGCGGACCTCGACGCGGGCGTCGGTCGTGAGCTCCTGGGCGGTGGGCTGGACGACGAGCACCGCCGCGCCGCTCCCGTCGAGCGCGGCCGTCGCTCGCACGACACCGCGGATGCGGAGCTGCACCGTCGCACCGGGGGCGCCGCCGACCGTGATCTCGATTCTGGTCTCCGCACCCGACGTCGACGAGGTGCCCGACACGATCGCGACGCGAGCCTCGGGGATCGACGGGACGGCCGGACCGTTGCCTCCCGCGCTGCTGTTGCCGCTGCCGCTGTTCGCGTTGCCGCTCTGCGGCGTCCCGTTGTTCGCGCCGGTGCCGTCGTTGCCGTTGTTCGTCCCGGGGGTGCCGTTGGCGTTGCCGTTGCCGTTGCCGTTGCCGTTGCCGTTGGCGTTGGCGTTGGCGTTGGCGTTGGCGTTGGCGCCCGCCGCGGCGGTGCCGTTGTTCGTGCTGCCGGCCGCGGACGTGCCGCTGTTCGTGCGACCGGGGCTGGCGCCGCTGTTGGCGGCGCCGGTGCTGCCCGGAGCAGTGCTGCCGTTGCCCGCGGCGACTCCGCTTCCGGTGCTCCCGGGCGTCGGGTCGCCGTTCGTGCCGGTGCCCCGGTTGTCGGAATCGGCATTCTGGCCGTTGTCGGCGGCCGCGCTCCCGTTGCCGGCGTCCGCCGCAGGCTCGTCGCCGTCGATACCGCCGCCCTGCTCGGCGCGTGCCGAGTCCGCGGTCGTGGCGGACCGCTCGGGAAGGACGGGGATGTCGGACGGCGAGGGGCCGCCCGCCTCCGCAATCGGCAGGGTCGCCGCCGCGACCATCTCGAGCGGCGTGATCGGTCCGGGGGTCTCCGCGACGATCCGGGTGGACGATTCGCTCGCACCGGCCAGGTCGGCGGAGGCGGTCGGGATGGCGACGGCAGCGGCGACCGTGCCGGCCACCATGAGCCCTGCCGCAGCGAGCCCGGCGACACCCGCGCCGCTGAGGACGCCCCCGCTCGCGACGGCGGCGGCCGCCGCCGTCGCCACGGCGCCTGCGGCAGTGGTCCCGGCCGCTGCCGCTGCGGTGCCCGTCGCGGCTGCTCCTGCGGTCGCCGCCGACCCTGAGCCCGCGATCGCGGCGGATCCGGCGCCGGCGAGTGCCGACGTGCCGGCGGACGTGCCGCCGATCCCGACCGCCGATCCCGCGGTGCCCGCTCCGGCGCTCACCGCACCCTGCACGACCGACGACGGCATCGCGGCGATCGCGGCGATCGGCACACCGCCGCCCTGCAGCGTGGCGAGGTATCCGGCGGCGCCGGCGACACCGACAGTGAGGGGGATCAGCACGAGCGCAAGACGGCTCGACACCTCTCTGGCCTCGCTGGCGACGATGGCGCAGCGCGCGCAGCCGGCGAGATGCACCTCGAGCCGGGCGCGGTCTCGGCGGCCGAGGTTGTTCCGGGCATAGGCCCCGAGACGCTCGATCGCCCACGCGCAGTCGGAGCCGTCGGCCACCGAGAGCAGGTGCGCCTGGATCCACGCCTCGCGCAGCCCTTCGCGCGCGCGGAAGGTGAGCTGGGCGACCGCCGTCGCCTTCATGCCGAGCAGCGGCGCGATCTCGGACGGCTTCATGCCCTCGATCTCCGAGTACCAGAGCACCTCCTGCCACCGGCTGGGCAGACTGCGGAACGCCTGGTGCGTGAGGCTGCGGTCGAGCGATTCGGCGGTGGCCTGCTCGGTCGTGGCGGGATCCTCCATCGTCTCGAGCACATCGATGGCCGTCTCACGACGGGAGCGTCCCCAGCCGGCCGCGGTGTTGCGGATGCTCGTGAACAGGTAGGCGCGGAAAGAGCCCGTGGGACCGCCGCCTTTGAGGATCGACTGGTAGATCCTCGTGTACGCCTCTTGGACGAGGTCGTCTGCGTCGGTGCCGGGCGAGACATCGCGGGCGACGGCGATGCCCGAGCGGTAGTGGCGTCGCCACAGTTCTCCGAAGGCCCCCCGGTCGCCGGATCGCGTGCGCAGCACGAGGTCGGCGTCGCCGAGTCGGGTCGGCGCTCGGCTCGTTTCGTCGTCCAGATCGGTCACGCGTCTCCCCGGGTGGCTGGGCGGTCGTGATCGCTCCCCAATGGCGACCCAGCATGCGAGCCGTGCGAGAACAGCGCGCAGATCCCATTCTCACCGCCGATCTGGGATTTGACCAGATGCATCGAGGAAATCGGTCGTCCGCATGCGGGTTCGTGCGATCCACGTGCTGCGCGATTTCCTCGAACACGCGTAATAGAACGCCCCCTCCGCCGTCTCATGAGTCAGAGAACGTTGCTCGCCACTCGTGGGGACGCGGCGGGCATCGGCGAAGGGCGGGGTCACCTGTCCGTGTCGCCGGAGGCGGGGCTCGGTGGGAACTCGGGGGAGGGACCACCGGCCCCGCTCTACTCCGGACTGCGCGGCCGCAGCCCGGAGCGGCGATCCTCCTGATGCTCCGTCCGCCGCGCGACACCCCGGGTTGTGCGGCGGACGGCCCACTCTCAGAGCGCGACGCCGTCGATCCACACCCGCTGCACGCGGAGATCCCGGTCGAGCAGCACCGCGTCCGCCGCGGCCCCTGCCGACAGCGTGCCGAGGTCGTCGCGTCCGATCGCGTGCGCCGGTGTCGTGGTCAGGGCGCGCACGGCCGTGGCCAGTGGCGCGCCGCCGGTGACCACGCGGCGCAGCGCCTCGTCCTGGGTGAGGGTCGAGCCCGCGATGGCACCACCGTCGTCGAGCCGCGCGACGCCGTCGGTGACCGTGACGCCGAGACCGCCGAGGTCGTAGCGGCCGTCGTGGGAACCGGCCGCGGCCATGGCATCGGTGACGAGCGCCAGGCGATCGCCCGCGGCGGCGAACAGCACCGCGATCAGCTCATCGTCGACGTGCACGCCGTCGGCGATCACCTCGAGGGTCACGCGTTCGTCGCGAAGCGCCGCCACGACAGGTCCGGGCGCCCGGTGGTGAATGCCCGGCATCGCGTTGAACGCGTGGGTGAGGAGGGTCGCACCGGCCTCGAACGCGCGGCGCGTGGTCGCGGCATCCGCATCGGTGTGTCCCACGGCCACGGCCACGCCCGCGGCCACGAACCGCGCGATCGCGTCGTCGGCGCCGGGGAGTTCGGGGGCGAGGGTGACCTGGCGGATCGTGCCCCGTCCGGCCTCGAGCAGACGGTCGACCGACGCCGCATCGGGCGCCCGCAGGAGCGCGCGCGTGTGCGCGCCCTTGTGCCCCGGGTCGAGGTAGGGCCCCTCGAGGTGCGAGCCGAGGATCGTCGGATCGGACTCCGCGAGCTCGGCGACCATGGCCGCCCGCGCCGCGAGGTCGTCGAGTGACGCAGTCACGAGCGAGACCACCGCGCGGGTCGTGCCGTGGGCGCGGTGGAGCGCGCGAGCCGTGCGGATCGCATCGGGGCCGTCGTCGTAGCTCGCGCCCGCCCCGCCGTGTCCGTGGATGTCGACGAAGCCGGGGGTGAGGCATCCGCCCGCTCCGTCGACGGCCTCGTCGGCGCTCGGTCGCTCGGCGCCGGCGCCCGTGGCGCTCACGCGGCCGGCGTCGAACAGCACCCACGCGTCGTCCGTGATCCGCCCGCCGTCGACGAGCCGGACGGAGTGGACGAGGGTGCTCACTCGGTGACCCAGGGGATCTCGCCGGTCGGGTGGAAGCCGATGCCGAGGCTCGTCCACAGGGGGCCGAGCGCTCCGACACGGACGCGGAACGACTCCCACGTGCGCAGCTCGCTCGCCGTCGTGGCGGGCGACCACCCTGCTTCGGCGGCCGCCGCGATACGGGGGAAGGCCATGGTGTCGATGTCGGCCGCGGTGCGGATGGTCTCGGTCCACATCGGCGCCTCGACGCCGAGGATGTCGGTGTCGTCGATGCCGCGGATGATCGCCGAGGGCTCCCACGAGTAGGCGTCCTCGACGCTGGTCGGGCCGTTCGCCCACGTGAGTCCGAGGTCGGGTCCGGTCGGGTACTGCATGTCGAGGTAGATCGCGTCGGCGGGGGAGAGGATCAGCTGCCCGCCGTTGCGCACGAACTCGCGCGCCTTGCCGTCCATGCCGTCGGTCGGTGTGACGAAGCCCCAGTACTGTCCGACCGTCCCCTCCGCCAGATCCGCGGCCTCGCCGGCTTCGTGCCAGGCGACCGGGGTCTTGCCGAGGTCGGCGATGATCGCGCTGGCGCGGGAGACGAACAGCGCGAAGTCCTCGGGCTTCGTGCCGAGCGCCTCGTCGCCGCCGAGGTGCAGGTACGGGCCGGGAGTCATGCCCGCGAGCTCGCCGAACACATCGGCGACGAAGTCGTAGGTCGCCTCGTCGTGGATCTTCAGCGACGAGAAGCCCACCGCCATGCCGTCGTAGGGCTTGCCCGTCTCGGGCAGCTCGCCGCCGTAGTCGCGGGCGATCTCGATGATGTGGTCGCTCAGCACCGGCTCCTCGACGAGCTCGGGGTAGGCGAGTCCGACCGCGTGCGTGTGGCCGGGCATGTCGATCTCCGGCACGACGATCATGTGACGGGATGCCGCGTACTCGACGATCTCGGCGTAGTCGGCCTTCGTGTAGAAGCCGCCGGGATCGCCGCCGACCGAGGTGCCCGAGGCGAGCTCGGTGAGCTCCGGTCGCGAGTGCAGCTCGATGCGCCAGCCCTGGTCGTCGGCGAGGTGGAGGTGCAGCGCGTTGAACTTCAGACCCGACGCCCGATCGATGTACGCCTTCACCGTCTCGACCGGGTGGAAGTGGCGGGCGACGTCGAGCATCACGCCGCGGTACGCGAAGCGCGGGGCGTCGTCGATCGTGACCGCGGGGATGGTCCAGTCGTCGCCGTCGCGTGCGAGCAGCTGGCCGAGGGTCTGGACTCCGTAGAAGAGTCCGGCCGCGTCGGCGCCCGTGACGACGACGGATGCCTCGTCCGCGGCGAGCGTGTACGACTCGGCGGCGCCGCCCGGCTGGATCGCGAGAGTGACGGTCGCGCCGCCGCCGTCTGCGGCGACCTCGAGCCCGGTGCGGGCCTGGACCAGCGCGACGAGGGCGGCCGCGGCATCCGCGTCGCCCTCGATCCTCGTCGTCTCGGAGAGGCGGAACGGCGCACCCGACGCCTGCTCGAGCGAGGCGGGCGCGGGGACGACGGCGGGAAGCGAAGGCACAGTGTCTCCATTCTGGGCGGCGGGCGTGCAGCCTGCCAGCATCGCCGCGACGAGCGCGGCCAGCGTGATGGTCCGTCCTCGGCGACGATTCATGTAAAGAGTCCTAACAAAAGGGTGTGCCCAGCCTAGCAGGGCGTCATCGACGCCTGCCAGGGGCGACTCATCCGTTATGCTCGGGATGTCGCGACTGGCGTTGAGGTGGTCCACCACCGGGGAGCGGCTGACTACGGCATTCGACCGCACGCCTGGGCCGATGTGAATCCCGGCACCCCGTGCCGTGCACCCCGAAAGCCGTCGTCAAGGAGATCGTCATGACCGATCAGTACTTCAACGCCCCCCTCAGCGAGGTCGACCCCGAGATCGCCCAGGTGCTCGAGCGCGAGCTCGACCGCCAGCGCGGCTACCTCGAGATGATCGCGTCCGAGAACTTCGTCCCCGTATCCGTGCTGCAGTCGCAGGGCTCGGTGCTGACCAACAAGTACGCCGAGGGCTACCCGGGTCGCCGCTACTACGGCGGCTGCGAAGAGGTCGATGTCGCCGAAGAGCTCGCCATCGCCCGCGCCAAATCGCTGTTCGGCGCCGAGTTCGCGAACGTCCAGCCCCACTCCGGCGCCACCGCCAACGCCTCGGTGCTGCACGCCATCGCACGCCCCGGCGACACCCTCCTCGGGCTCTCGCTCGACCAGGGCGGCCACCTGACGCACGGCATGAAGATCAACTTCTCCGGCCGGCTGTTCAACATCGTCGCGTACGGCGTCGACCCCGAGACCTCGCTCATCGACATGGACGAGGTCCGGCGCCTGGCCATCGAGCACCAGCCCAAGGTCATCATCGCCGGCTGGTCGGCGTACCCGCGTCAGCTCGACTTCGCCGCGTTCCGCGCCATCGCCGACGAGGTCGGCGCGCTCCTGTGGGTCGACATGGCGCACTTCGCCGGACTGGTCGCCGCCGGACTGCACCCGAACCCGGTGCCCCACGCCCACGTCGTCTCGTCGACGGTGCACAAGACGATCGGCGGCCCCCGCTCGGGCTTCATCCTCACCAACGACGCCGACATCGCGAAGAAGATCAACTCCGCCGTCTTCCCGGGCCAGCAGGGCGGTCCGCTCATGCACGTGATCGCCGCCAAGGCGACCGCGTTCAAGCTCGCGGCCACGCCCGAGTTCAAGGAGCGCCAGGAGCGCGTCCTCAGCGGTGCGCACATCATCGCCGAGCGCCTCTCGCAGCAGGATGTGAAGGATGCCGGCATCGCGGTCCGCTCGGGCGGCACCGACGTGCACCTCGTGCTCGTCGACCTGCGCGACGCCGCGATCGACGGCAAGCAGGCCGAGGACCTCCTGCACGAGATCCACATCACGGTCAACCGCAACGCGGTCCCGAACGACCCGCGTCCGCCGATGGTCACGTCGGGCCTGCGCATCGGCACGCCCGCGCTCGCCACCCGCGGCTTCGGCGACGCCGAGTTCACCGAGGTCGCCGACGTCATCGCGCTCGCGCTGCTGCCCGGCGCCGACGTCGAGGCGCTGCGCGCGCGCGTCGCCGCGCTGACCGCCGCGTTCCCGCTCTACCCGGGTCTGCAGCAGTAGTGGTCGCGCAGAAGCTCGACGGCCGCGCGGCCGCGGCCGAGATCAAGGAAGAGCTGCGCGAGCGCGTCGCGGCGCTCAAGGAGCGGGGCATCGTCCCGGGCATCGCGACGGTGCTCGTGGGCGCAGACCCGGCGTCGCAGCTGTACGTCGGCATGAAGCACCGCGAGTCGGAGTCGATCGGGATGAACTCGATCCAGCGCGAGCTGCCGGCCGACGCCACGCAGGCCGAGGTCGAGGCGCTGATCGACGACCTCAACGCCGACCCGGCGTGCCACGGCTACATCGTGCAGCTGCCGCTCCCCACGCACGTCGACACCGACGCGATCCTCGAGCGCATCGACCCCGCGAAAGACGCCGACGGCCTGCATCCGACGAATCTCGGTCGTCTCGTGCTCAACGTGAATGCACCCATCACGTCACCCCTGCCGTGCACGCCGCGCGGCGTGATCGAGCTGCTGCTGCGCAACGGCTACGACCTCACCGGCAAGGACGTGGTCGTCGTCGGCCGCGGCGTCACGATCGGTCGCTCGATCGGCCTCCTGCTGACCCGTCGCGAGTACAACGCGACGGTGACTCTCACCCACACCGGCACCGTCGACCTCGCGCACCACCTGCGCCAGGCCGATGTGATCGTCGCGGCGGCGGGTGTCAGGCACATCGTGCGCGCCGAGGACGTCAAGCCCGGTGCGGCCGTGCTCGACGTCGGCGTGACCCGAGGGACCGACCCCGAGACGGGCAGGTCGAAGATCTACGGCGACGTGCACCCCGACGTCGCCGAGGTGGCCGGCTGGCTGTCGCCGAACCCCGGCGGCGTCGGCCCGATGACGGTCGCCCTCCTCATGACGAACGTCGTCGAGGCAGCCGAGCGCCTCTAGCGGAGGCGGTCGGCGTCAGGCCGGCACGAGCGCGTCGCGGTCGCGCGGAGCGACGGACTCGGCATCCGTCGACCCGAACGATGCCATGCCGCGCACCCAGCGCTCGCGGTCGGCGTCGGTGCGGTGGCGCACCTCCGACAGACGCGTGACTCCGCGCACCGTGATGCCGCAGTACTCGAGCGTCGCGTTGCGGAGCTGGCGGATCGCGGCATCCCGGTACACCCAGGCGTTCCACGGCGCGGGGGAGTCCATCGTCATCACGATGCGCGCGGTTCGTCCGGTGAGGAGCTTGTCCCAGAGTCGTCCGGTCGGCCGGTAGCGGTACGCGAAGCCGCTGAGGAATACGCGGTCGATGTACGCCTTCAGCGCGGCCGGGGTGCCGCCCCACCACTGCGGGAAGAAGAACGCGAGGTGGTCGGCCCACGCCACGTCCTCCGTCTGGGCGGCGATGTCGGCGGGGAGGGGCTCGTCGGCCTCGCTCCGCGGGTACTTCAGCTCCGCACGCGCGGAGGGATGCCCCGGCACCGGGTCATGTGCGAGATCGACGATGCGCACGTCGGCGCCGCCGGCGCGGGCGGCGTCCGCGTACGAGTGCGCGAGCGCGTGGGCGAGGCTGTCGGCGATCGGGTGTCCGATCACGACGAGGATGCGGGCGGGCGAGGTCATGGCTTCTCCTGCTGCTGCTGGACGAGGGTGGTCAGGGCGACGAGCTGGCGGTTCAGGCGGGAGGCGTCGATGGGGTCGTCCGCGAGCGCGGGATGGCCGAGCAGATCGGTGAACTCCTGTTCGAGCACTGCGCCGGCATCGCGGACGAGCGCAGCCCCCTTGGAGGTGAGCGAGAGCAGGATGCTGCGTCCCCGGCCGGGCTCGGACGCGATCCACCCGTCGGCGACGAGAGCGGGGACGCGCTTGCTGACGCCGGCCTTGGTGATGCCGAGGCATGCGGCGAGCGCGGTCATGTCGGAGGGCTCCACGTCGGCGAGGATCGCGAGGAACTGGAAGTGGTTGAACGACACCCCGTAGCGCGCGCGGAGCACGGCGTCGGCGTGCGCGTCGACGGCTGAGATCAGTTCGTGGAGCGTGAAGGTGATGCGTTCGGACACAGGTCTGAGTCAACCAGTTGACTCCAGGTAAGTCAACCAGTTGACACAGTGCGTTCTGCCATCGGCCCGACAGACCCCTTGGGCGGCGGCAGCGGCCGCGGTACTGTCGCGGTGTCGCCGGAAGTTCTCGCGGAAGAGGGGCGGTTACGCCATCGCCAGGACCGACGCAGCGCGCTCGCTGCCCACCCCGCGCCGAGTGCAGGGGACCTACTACACGCTCCTGCTCGGGAACACCCTCGCCGCATCGTTCATCTGGGGCATCAACACGCTGTTCCTGCTCGACGCCGGCCTCTCGAATCTCGAGGCCTTCTCGGCGAACGCGTTCTTCACCGCCGGGATGCTGGTCTTCGAGATCCCGACGGGCGTCGTGGCCGATACGGTCGGCCGCAGGGCCTCGTACCTGCTCGGCACGATCACGCTGGCGGTCACGACCGTCCTGTACTGGATGCTCTGGGTCTGGCAGTCCCCGTTCTGGGCGTGGGCGATCGTGTCGGTGCTGCTCGGGCTCGGCTTCACGTTCTTCTCCGGTGCGGTGGACGCGTGGCTCGTCGACGCGCTGAAGGCGACCGGCTACACGGGAAGCCTCGAGACGGTGTTCGGCCGGGCGCAGATCGTCGGCGGCATCGCGATGCTGTCCGGCTCGGTGCTCGGCGGCGTGATAGCGCAGGCGACGAACCTCGGCGTCCCTTTCCTGATCCGCGGCGCCATTCTGCTGGTGATGTTCCTGGTCGCCGTCCTGCTGATGCGCGATCTGGGCTTCACGCCGGACCGCAGCGAGAGCCCGCTGCGTGCGACGCGCACGGTCCTTCGTGCCTCGATCCGCTACGGACTCGGCGACCCGCCGGTGCGCTGGCTGATGCTCACGAGCCCCTTCACCGCAGGCGTCGGCATCTACGTGTTCTACGCGCTGCAGCCCTACCTGCTCGAACTGTGGGGCGACGAGGAGGCCTATTCGGTCGCCGGTCTCGCGGCGGCCCTCCTCGCCGGCGCCTCCATCGTCGGCGGCGCCCTGGCGCCCTGGGCACGCAGGCTGTTCCGCCGTCGCACCTCGACGATCCTTCTCTCGACCGTCGCGAGCGCGCTCGTGCTGATCGGTCTCGGGCTGGTGCGCAACTTCTGGGTCGCCATCGTGCTCGTGGCGCTGTGGGGCATCGCGGCGGCGATCGACGACCCCGTCCACCGGGCCTACCTCAACGACATGATCCCCTCGAAGCAGCGCGCCACGGTGCTCTCGTTCGACTCGCTGATGGGCTCGGGGGGCGGGGTCGTGTTCCAGCCTGTGCTGGGACGGGTGGCGGATGTCGGGGGCTACGGTGCGTCGATGCTCTGGAGCGGCGTGATCTCGGCCGTCGCCATCCCGTTCGTGCTGCTGAGCCGGGCTCAGCGGCCTCCCGCGGACACGGCTCGCGAGGTCGCCGAGCCTGCAGACGCCTGAAGCGGCGCGGGCTCCGGGCGAACGACGCCCTGACGGCCCGGGCCGAGTCGTCGTCGATCACGCTTCGGCCTTCCACCGGATCTCGCGCAGGCCTTGGCATGGAATCCGCCCGCGAGTACACAAGACCTATGACACGCGCGAGCGAATGGCTGAACGGCTACATCACGGCGTGGGCGTCGAAAGACCCGGCAGATGTCCGCGCGATCTTCACCGAGGACGCACAGTACTGGTTCCGACCCGACGACGACGACCCGGTCATCGGCATCGACGCCATCGTGGAGATGTGGGGCGACCCCGAACCGAGCGAGCCGGTCCACGAGCTCGCCGTCCTCATCGAGAACGACGAGATCGGGATCATCAAGGGCACGGTCGACTACCCCGGCGATCAGAGCTATTCGAACCTGTGGGAGGTGCGGTTCGCTCCGGACGGGCGGGCGACGTCCTTCGTCGAGTGGTTCATGACACCTCGTACGAAGGACGTATGACGCACAGGGAGAGATCACTCCCGCGGGCGGCACCGCCGTCCCTCTCGCCGAGCTCACCGCCGCAGGCGAACGACTCGCCGCCCATGTCGGCCGGCCGGCGCTCGCACACTCTTCACGGATGCCGCTCCCCGTCACCGGCGAGCGCACGGGCCTCGACGGCGGCCAGCGCCGCCTCCGCCCCCGCGGTCGGTGCGACGGCGACGAGCCCGCGGTAGAGCGTCACCAGCGCGTCGACGTCGAGTTCGCCCGTCCGGGCGCGGTCGCAGTGCACGGCCTGGATGGCCGCCTCCAGCTGGAACCGGCCGAGCGGGCGCCCGAGGGCGGAGGCCCGGCGGAGCAGGGCGGCACCCTCGGCGATGAGGGCGGCGTCCCACAGGGCCGGGTCCTGCTCGTCGAGCGGCGGCCAGGGCGCCGTGGTGCGCGCCGGCGCCCGGGACTGGGCGTAGGTGAGGAGCGCGGCGAGCCCCCAGGCCTCGGGCTCGTCGTCGAGCAGGCTTGCGGCGAGGACGGCCAGCCACCGCGCCTCGTCGGCCAGCGATTCGCGCGGCTCGTCGCCCTGATCGAGCCATCCGATCGCGTAGGCGCCGTAGATCGCCTCGAGCACGGCGGGCAGCCGAGTCGGCATGTCGGCGCGGGTCGGCACGGCGAAGGGGATGCCCGCGTCGCGGATGCGGCGCTTGGCTCGCACGAGCCGCTGCGCCATCGTCGCGGGTGGCACGTCGAACGCGCGGGCCACCTCGGCCGCGTCGAACCCGAGCACGGTCTGCAGCATGAGCGGCGTGCGCACCGCCGGGTCGATCGCCGGATGCGCGCAGGCGAAGAGCAGCTCGAGACGCTTGTCGGGGATCTCGTCGTGGCGTTCGAGCACGACGGCCGCGTCCACGGCACGCTCGTCGGCGAGGGTGGCGGCGATCGCCTCGTCGAGGGCGACGCCGGTGCGGCGCGCGGCCGAGCCGAAGGCATCGCGGAGGCGGTTGCGGGCCACGGTGAGGAGCCACCCTTCGGGGTTGGCGGGGATGCCGTCATCCGGCCACGTCTGCAATGCGCGCTCGAAGGCGTCGGCAAGGGCGTCCTCCGCGAGGGCGACGTCGTGCGTGCCCGACGCGACGAGCGCGAGGAGGTGGCCGTACGACGTGCGGGCCGCGCGTTCTGCGGCGGTCCGCACATCGTCGGCTGCGGACATGACTACGCGAACGGGGTCCAGGCGCCGTTCTCGAACCGCGTCGCCGTCGGACGGATCTCGACGGTTCCCCAGCCGATCGACGGCGCCTTCGCCGCCCAGCCGATCGCCGCGTCGAGGTCGTCGACGTCGATCACGAATGTGCCGCCCAGCTGCTCCTTCGTGTCGGCGAACGGGCCGTCCTGCACGCGCAGCGTGCCGTCTGGAGCGGTGACGGTGGTCGTCACGGCGGAGGGCTGGAGCACCTCGGCTGAGCGCAGCACCCCGGCAGCGTCGATCGCCTTGGCGTACTCGTCGAACTCCCGCATGCCCTCGGCCCAGGCATCCGGGCCCATGTCGTCGGGGGTCATCTCGGGGTAGTGGAGGAGGAGCGTGTACCGCATGATGTCGTCCTTTCGTCAGTGCTGCGACACTGCGATGACGATCGAGCGCGCCGCCGATCGACAGCCCGCGAGGTCTTCGTCAGCTCTTTCCGAGCTCGTCGAGCATGCGGCGCTGCTCGTCGGTGAGGCCGTCCTGCAGCTCGCGCCTGCCGGCGGCCGCCTCGGGAGTCGGGATGGCGGGGGCCGAGGCATCCGTCGCCGTCGTCGCCCTGCTGCCGGAGGCCTTGTCGTACAGGGCGCCGGCGTGCGCCTCGACCTTGTCGTCGACGGCATCGTAGATCGCCCAGCCGATCAGCAGGATCACCGGCGGGAGCACATAGCCCCAGAAGGCGCCGAAGAAGCCCCCGCCGATGACGACGCCCGAGAGCCATACGGTGACGATCCACACGAGGAATGCCACGGCGAACGCCAGGAGGAACTCGACGACCTTCTCGCCCGCCTTGGTGCGCTGGTTCGCCGACTTCGCGGCCATCGAGCGGAACCACTTGTGGACGGCGGGCTTGATCCAGATGACGAGCGCCGTCATCACGATGCCCGCCCACAGCGCCGACCAGCCGACCTTCGCCGGGGTCAGGAAGCCGATGACCAGCAGGACGACGATGTTGAAGACCAACAGCGACGCGAAACGCACGATCCACTTCTTCATGGATTCACTGTGCCACGTCCGGCCCGGCCTGCGGGAGGGTGGGGCTCACCAGATGGAGACGAGCTGGGTGACGTCGTCGTCGGGGAGCACGTCGGCGGTCGCGCTGACCTCGACCTGCACCAGGTCGGCGCGGCCGGACGCGACCGTCAGGAACGCCGTGTCGGCGGCATCCCGTCCGGTGGCGATGCGCACGAGGCTCGACCGCGGCGCGAGCGTGGTCGCATCGACGGCGCGCCAGGCGTCGTCGATCCACGCCTCGGCGACCGCGTGGAAGTCCATCGGGTACAGTCCCGGTGCGTACACGGCGACGCTGCGCGCCGGGATGCCGAGCCCTCGCAGCAGCGCCACACACAGGTGCGCATAGTCGCGGCACACGCCCTGACGTGCGAGGAGCGTGCGGGTCGCGCCGTCGGTCGGCAGCGACGAGCCCGACACGTACCGCAGCCGTGTGCCCACCCACGACGAGACGGAGTGGAGCAGCTCGGCGGGGTCGCGGATGCCCGCGAACTCTCCGGACGCGGTCGGAGCGAGGGCGTCGGACTCGGCATAGCGGCTCGGGCGCGTGTAGACGAGGAGGTCTGCTTCGCTGGCGGTGGCGATCGCGCCCTCGCCGTCGATGCGCGCGGCGTACTCGACGACGAGGTGGCCGGTGCCGCTCGTCAGGCGGTGCAGTCTCGTGCCGTGCGCATCGGAGACCACATGCCAGTCGACCGACTCGCCGTCGAGGGCGGCGGTGAAGCTCTCCCACGACGTCTCGTACTGATCCGCCGCGGCGATCGCGAAGATCAGGTCGGCCGGCTCGGTGACGTCCAGGACGATGCGGCTCGTGACGTCACGGTTCATGTTCTCAGCCTGGCATGCGGATGCCGCACGAGGGCCGGGCTTGACAGCGGATGCCTCGCCCCCCGTCGTCGAGCGTTTCGCCGAGCGTTCGTCGAGCGTTTCGCCGAGCGTTTCGCCGAGCGCTTCGCCGAGCGGTCGTCGAGCGTTCGCCGAGCGCTTCGCCGAGCGTTCGTCGAGATGTCGCCGAGGGGGCGCGAACGACGACGTGCCCGACCGTGCGCCGGTCATTCGTGCACTCTCGGCCGGGGCGGGCGGGCGGGGGCGGGGTCAGTAGCTCGGGCGGTCGAGGCGGGCGTTCGGGGCGAAACGCTCGGCCAGAGCCTCGGACCCGCGGGCGAGGAGCGCGACGTCGGCGCCGACGAGGACGAACGACGCGCCCGCGTCGAGGTAGGCCTGCGCCGCAGTGGGATCGAACGCGTTCACGCCGACCGGCTTGCCCGCGCCGCGCACGGCCTCGAAGGCACGCAGCACAGCGGCCACGACATCCGGATGCGTCTGCTGGCCGAGCGCTCCCATCGACGCCGCGAGGTCGCTGGGCCCGACGAAGACGCCGTCGACGCCGTCGACCGCGGCGATCTCGGCCGCGGCCTCGACCCCCTCGACGGTCTCGACCTGCACGAACAGCGAGACGTGGTCTTCGGCGTGGGCGAGGTAGTCGTCGACCCTGTTCCACCGGGCGGAGCGCGCGAGGGCCGATCCGACCCCGCGTCGCCCCCGCGGCGGGTACCGCACGGCCTCGACCATCTCGGCGGCCTGCGCTGCCGACGACACCATCGGAACGAGGATGTTCTGCGCGCCGAGGTCGAGCACCTGCTTGAGCGTCACGACGTCGCCGATCGGCACACGCACGACCGGCGTCACCGGGTACGCGCCGACGGCCTGCAGCTGCGAGAGCACCGACTCCAGACCGTTGGGGGAGTGCTCCATGTCGATCAGCAGCCAGTCGAGCCCGGCGCCCGCGCAGATCTCGGCGACGAGCGGCGATCCCGAGCACACCCACATGCCGGCGAGGGGCCGGTCGGCGGCCGCGAGCGCGTCACGGAAGGTCGGGCTCAAACGAATCGGCACGTGATGTCTCCCATCGGTCCGTAGTCGCAGCGGACGAGATCGCCGCGCGAGACCCACATGGGGCGAGTGAACGACCCCGCGAGGATGATCTCACCCGCCTCGAGGCGCGCGCCATGCTGGTGGAACTTGTTCGCGAGCCACGCGACGCCGGTCGCGGGGTGGCCGAGCACGCCCGCGGCGACACCGGTCTCCTCGATCTCGCCGTTGCGCGAGAGCACGCCGGGCACCCAGCGGAGGTCGATCTCGTCGGGGCGCTTGCGGACGGTGCCGAGCACCATCGCGCCGTAGGCCGCGTTGTCGGAGATCGTGTCGACGATCGTGCGCCCCTCCAGCTCGATGTGCGAGTTGAGCACCTCGAGCGCGGGGACCGCGTAGTCGATCGCCGCCAGGGCGTCGTCGAGGGTGCAGTCGGGTCCTTCGAGCGGATGCTTGAGCACGAACGCCAGCTCGACCTCGATGCGCACGTTCGAGAACAGGTCGACCGGGATCTCGGCGCCGCTCTCGTACACGGTGTCGTCGAACATGACGCCGTAGTCGGGCTCGGTGATGCCGGTCGCCTGCTGCATCGCCTTGGAGGTGAGGCCGATCTTGCGGCCGACCAGCGTGCGACCGGCCGCAAGGTTCGCGTCGCGCCACACCGCCTGGATCGCGTACGAGTCTTCGACCGTCGCCTCCGGATACCGAGCCGTGATCCGGGGGATCACGCCGTGCGTCCGGTCGGCCTCGGCGAGTTCCGCGGCGAGCTCTGCGATCACGTCGGGGTGCAGCATCCGCTCTCTTCTCCTCTTCCGTTGTCGATCATGTCCCACTTCAGCCCGCTTCGCGGGGCTGTATCCGGCACGAAGTGGGACATGAGCCCGGCGAAGTGGGACACAGGCCCGGTGAAGTGGGGCATAGGCCCGGTGAAGTGGGACACAGGGCCGGTGAAGGGGGGCACAGGGGTCAGAGCTGGTGGCCGAGCTTGTACTCGCCCTGCTTCCACGACGGCAGCGCGTCGGCCTCGTCCTCCTTGCGGGTGTACGAGAAGCCGTCGGCGCCGATCGTGACCTCCATCTCGGACGAGTCGGTGCGGGCCACGACCGCCTTCGGGTTGCCGTCGAGATCGAGCACGAGGGATGCCTCGGTGTACCACGACGGCACGACGGGGTTGCCCCACCAGTCGCGTCGCTGGTTGTCGTGGACGTCCCACGTGACGACCGGGTTGTCGGGGTCGCCCGTGTAGTAGTCCTGCGTGTAGATCTCCACGCGGTGGCCGTCGGGGTCGCGGAGGTAGAGGTAGAACGCATTGCTCACGCCATGGCGGCCGGGACCGCGCTCGATGGCGTCGGAGCGGCGGAGCGCGCCGAGCTTGTCGCAGATCGCGATGATGTTGTGCTTCTCGTGCGTGGCGAAGGCGACGTGGTGCATGCGGGGTCCGTCTCCGCCCGTCATCGCGGTGTCGTGCACGGTGGGCTTGCGGCGCATCCATGCGGCGTATACCGTTCCCTCGCCGTCCTGGATGTCCTCCGTCACCCGGAAGCCGAGGTCCTCCATGTACGCGACGGCACGGGGCACGTCGGGTGTCACCTGGTTGAAGTGGTCGAGCCGCACCAGCTCGCCGGGCGTGTGCAGGTCGTAGCGCCACGACAGGCGCTCGACGTGCTCGGTCTGGAAGAAGAACTCGTAGGGGAATCCGAGCGGGTCCTCGACGCGGACCGAATCGCCGATGCCCTTGGTGAAGCCGTCGGTGCGACGCTCGACGCGGCATCCGAGCTCCTCGTAGAACGCGACCGCCCGGTCGAGGTCCTCCGGCGTGCGCACGCGGTACGAGAATGCGGCGACGGCGGCGACAGGCCCCTGGCGCAGCACGAGGTTGTGGTGGATGAACTCCTCCGTCGACCGGAGGTAGACGGCCTCGTCGTCCTCTTCGGTGACGTAGAGCCCGAGCACGTCGACGTAGAACACCCGGGAGGCCGCGAGGTCGGTGACGATGAGCTCCATGTACGCGCAGCGGAGCACGTCGGGGGCCGGGACCGACGGCGTCGGGATGCGGTTGGCCGAGCGGATGGGGTCGTCGGCGGTGACGACGGGCTCGGAGGAGTCGGGGGTGATGGTGGTCATGTCAGCGTCCTTGCTTGAGGTCCGGGCTTGTGGTCCGGTCGGTTTGTGTGGAGTAGGTCGCGTTCTGCGCGGGGGCTGAGCGGCACCTTCTTCACACAAACGGAAAGTGGAAGGGGGAGGGGGAGAGGGAGGGGGTCAGGGGGCGGGGGAGGAGGCCTTGCCGAAGGTGGGGTTGTGGGCCGGGCCGAGCGTGATGTGCACAGCCTGCTGGTCGGTGTAGAAGTCGATCGAGCGGTAGCCGCCCTCGTGGCCGAGGCCGGAGGCCTTCACGCCGCCGAAGGGGGTGCGGAGGTCGCGCACGTTGTTCGAGTTGAGCCACACCATGCCGGCCTCGATGGCCTGCGAGAAGTTGTGCGCGCGGCGCAGGTCGCTCGTCCACACGTAGGCTGCGAGGCCGTACTTCACGCCGTTCGCCAGGGCGAGCGCCTCCTCGTCGGTGTCGAACGGCGTGATCGCCACGACCGGGCCGAAGATCTCCTCCTGGAAGATCCGCGCATCGGGCGCGACATCGGCGAACACGGTCGGGGCGACGTAGTTGCCTGTGGGGAAGCCCTCGGGCCGGCCGCCGCCGGCGACGAGGCGCCCCTCGGTCTTGCCGATCTCGATGTAGCTCATCACCTTGTCGTAGTGCTCGGGATGCACGAGCGCACCGACCTCGGTCGCGGGGTCCTGCGGGTCGCCGACGACCACGCGCGACGCCTGGGCGGCATAGCGCTCGACGAACTCGTCGTACACCTCGCGCTGCACGAGAATGCGCGACCCTGCGGTGCAGCGCTCGCCGTTGAGCGAGAAGACGCCGAAGATCGTGGCGTCGATCGCGGCGTCGAGGTCGGCGTCGGCGAACACGATCGCCGGCGACTTTCCACCGAGCTCCATCGACAGGCCCTTCAGGAAGGGCGCGGCGTTGGCGAAGATCAGCTGCCCGGTGCGGCTCTCGCCGGTGAAGGAGATGAGCGGGACATCGGGATGCTTCACCAGCGCGTCGCCGGCATCCTCGCCGAGTCCGTTCACGAGGTTGAAGACGCCCTTCGGGAGTCCTGCCTCCTCGAAGATCCCGGCCCACAGCGACGCCGACAGCGGCGTGAACTCGGCCGGCTTGAGCACGACGGTGTTGCCCGTCGCCAGCGCCGGGCCGAGCTTCCACGACTCCAGCATGAACGGGGTGTTCCACGGCGTGATCAGCCCGGCGACGCCGATCGGCTTGCGGTTGACGTAGTTGAGCTGGCGTCCTGGCACCTTGAACGCGTCGTCGGTCTGCGCCACGATCAGGTCGGCGAAGAAGCGGAAGTTCTCGGCCGCACGACGCGCCTGGCCGAGCGCCTGCGTGATGGGCAGGCCGGAGTCGAAGGACTCGAGCTCGGCGAGGCGCGCGTCACGCGACTCGACGAGGTCGGCGATGCGGTGGAGGATCCGGGAGCGCTCGCGCGGCAGCATCCGGGGCCACGGCCCTTCGGTGAACGCGCGTCGCGCCGCCGCGACGGCCCGGTCGATGTCGGCCGTCTTGCCGGCTGCGGCCTGCAGGTACGTCTCGTTCGTGACGGGGTCGAGGACGTCGAACGTGTCGCCGTCGACCGAGTCGACGAACTCGCCGTCGATGTAGTGCTGGATGTGCGCGGGCAGGTCGGCGGGCACGTGGCGCTCACCGGCGAGCGTGTCGGTGTCGGTCATGGGGCTCCTTCGGAGGGTCGGGTCAGAACGCCGGGAGGCCGAGGGCCTCGTCGGGGTGCTCGTGGATCATGTACGCGTCGAGGGTGGCTGAGCGATGGCGGCGGGCCGCCTTCTCGATCTCGCCGAGCGGGGCGCCCGTCTCGATGAGCTGCAGGATGTTCTCGTGCTCGCGCACGGACTCCTGCGCGCGGCCGGGGATGAAGCTGAAGGTCGAGTCACGCAGGTGGCCGAGGCGCGCCCATTCGCCGTGCACGAGGTCGAGGATGCGCGGATTGGCGCACTTCTCGAAGAGCGCTGCGTGGAACTCCTGGTTGAGCGCCGTGAAGGCGCGCGGGTCGAAGTGCTCGAGGGTCTCGATCATGAGCTCGTTGATGCGTCGCGCGTTGCGGATGTCGACCTCGGTCAGGCGACGGGCGGCCAGCGCGGTTGCGGCGCCCTCGAGGATCGAGAGCGACTGCATGCTGAAGCGGTACTGGGTGTCGTCGACCATCGACACCCGCGCCCCGACGTTGCGCTCGAACATCACGAGGCCCTCGGCCTCGAGCTGACGGATCGCCTCGCGCACGGGCACGACGCTCATGTCGAGCTCGCCGGCCAGCGAGCCGAGCACCAGGCGGTAGCCGGGCGTGAACTCCTGCGACGCGATGCGCTCCTTGATCCAGCGGTAGGCGCGCTGCGACTTGCTGAGCGTCGCGGCGTCGGCCGAGGCATCCGCTCCGGTCACTTCGATTCCCGCCATGCGCGGTACCTCGCCTTCCAGTCTTCGTTCATGGGGAACAGGCCGTCGATCGGATGCCCCTCCGCGACGCGCTGAGCGATCCAGGCGTCCTCGTCCTCCTGCGCGATCGCCGCGTCGACGACCTGCTCGACGAGCGTGGGCGGGATCACGATCACGCCGTCGGCGTCGCCCACGATGACGTCGCCGGGCTGCACGGTGGTGCCGCCGCATCCGATCGTCACGTCGTGGTCCCACGGCACGTGCCGGCGTCCGAGCACCGCGGGGTGCGCGCCGGCGGTGTACACCGGGATGCCGACGGCGGTCACCGCGTCGGAGTCGCGCACGCCGCCGTCGGTCACGATGCCGGCGGCGCCACGGGCGTGGGCGCGGACGGCGAGGATGTCGCCGAGCGTGCCCGAGCCGGTCTCACCGCGGGCCTCGATGACGATGACCTCGCCCTCGCCGACGGCGTCGAATGCGCGCTTCTGGGCGTTGTAGCCGCCGCCGTGCGAAGCGAAGAGGTCTTCGCGCAGGGGCACGAAGCGGAGGGTGCGCGCGGTGCCGACGAGTTTCGCCGCGGGATGCAGCGGCCGCACGCCGTCGATCGTGACGTCGTTCAGCCCGCGCTTGCGCAGCTGTGCGGAGAGCCCGGCGACGGGGACGGACGCGAGCTTGGCGCGCAGGGCCGGGGAGAGTCCGGACGTGGCCGGCGCCTCCGCGGGAAGCCCGGCCGCATCACGCGAGCCCCACGCCTCGGTGCGCTGCAGATCGTCGACGGCGGGGAGCGAGCCCAGCGCCGGATCGAACTCCGCATCGCCCGAGACGACTGTCGTGACGAGTCGGCCCGAGGTCGGTCCGCCGGGCACGTCGACCTCGACCTCGACGACATCGCCCGGGACGGCGACGGATGAGCCTGCCGGCGTGCCCGTGAGGATCACGTCGCCGGGCTCGAGCGTGAAGTGCTGCGACAGGTCGGCGACGAGTTGGGCGAGCGGGAAGATCAGGCCGCCGGCGCCGTCGTCCTGCACGACAGCTCCGTTGAGCCACGTGCGGACGCGGAGGTCGGCCGGGTCGATCGCCCGGGCGTCGATGAGCGACGGGCCGAGCGGGGTGTATCCGTCGCCGCCCTTCGAGCGGACGTTGGATCCCTTGTCGTTGGCGCGCAGGTCGTAGAGCCCGAAGTCGTTCGCCGCCGTGACCCAGGCGACGTGCCGCCAGGCGTCGCGGAGCGTCACGCGCCGGGCCGATGCGCCGATCACGAGCGCGATCTCGCCCTCGAAGGCGAGGAGCTCCGTGCCGGCGGGGCGCTCGATCGTGCCGGCCGATGCGGCGACCGAGCTCGAGGGCTTGAAGAAGTACGAGGGATGCTGCGGCCGGCGCCCCCGCTGATCGGCGCGGGACGCGTAGCTCAGGTGGATGGCGATGATCTTCCCGGGCCTCACGGGGAGGGCGCGGAAGCGGGGATCGGTGCCTGCGGCGCCGGTGGTCTCATCGGGGTCGGATGCGGCATCCGGGGTGTTCTCGTCCATCAGGAGCGTCCTCACTCTTGCGTCGTATCTGAAATCGTATATCATCGTGTCACATCCGGCAAGCATCCTCCCACGATGGTTCGCCGGTCGACGAAGTCGTCAGCCCAGACACAGGAGTCACCCATGAGCACACCACAGCCCGACCCGGGATTCACCCCCACCGGCACCATCGCCAGCCCCGTCGATCGACGCCGCGTCGTCTTCGCGACCGTGGTCGGAACCACCGTCGAGTGGTACGACTTCTTCATCTACGCGACGGCCGTCGGCCTCGTGTTCGGCCAGCTGTTCTTCGCGCCGCTCGGCCCGAACAGCGCGATCGTGGCCTTCGCCACCGTCGGCGTGAGCTTCCTCTTCCGGCCGCTCGGAGCGTTCCTCGCCGGCCACTTCGGCGACAAGTACGGCCGCAAGGTCGTGCTGATGTGGACGCTGATCCTCATGGGCGCCGCGACGGCGCTCATCGGCGTGCTGCCCACCTATGAGGCCATCGGGGTCTGGGCGCCGATCCTGCTCGTGCTCCTGCGCATCCTTCAGGGCATCTCGGCCGGCGGCGAATGGGGCGGTGCCGTCCTCATGGCCGTCGAGCACGCGCCCAAGAAGCGCCGCGGCGCGTTCGGCGCCTCGCCGCAGATCGGCGTGCCCCTCGGGCTCCTTCTCGCGTCGGGGGTCATGGCGATCATGGCGATGATCGCACCCGGCGACGCCTTCCTCGAGTGGGGCTGGCGCATCCCGTTCCTGCTCAGCGTCGTCCTGATCCTCATCGGCTGGTACGTCCGTCGTCGCGTCGAGGAGAGCCCGGTGTTCACCGAGCTCGCCGCCCGCAAGGAGAAGGCGAAGACGCCGATCATCCAGCTGTTCACCAAGCACGCGCTGCTCGTCTTCATCGCGGCGCTCGTGTTCGCGGGCAACAACGCGGTCGGCTACATGACGACCGGCGGCTACATCCAGGGCTACGCCACGAACCCCGACGGGCCGCTCGTGCTCGAGCGCGGACCGGTGCTGTGGGCGGTGGCGGGCTCGGCCGTGACGTGGCTGCTGTCGACCCTCGCGGCCGGCTTCGTGTCGGACCGCATCGGCCGTCGCACGACGTACATCATCGGCTGGATCCTGCAGCTCGTCGGCGTCTTCCTGCTGTTCCCGCTCGTCAACACCGGCGACATCTGGCTGCTGTTCCTCGGCCTCGCGATCCTGACGGTCGGCCTCGGCTTCACGTACGGCCCGCAGGCGGCGCTGTACTCGGAGCTCTTCCCGGCATCCATCCGCTTCTCGGGCGTCTCGATCTCGTACGCGATCGGCGCGATCCTCGGCGGCGCCTTCGCCCCGACCATCGCCACGGCGCTGGTGCAGGCCACCGGATCGACGCTGTCGGTCACGTGGTACCTCGCCGGCATGACGATCGTCGGCCTGATCGCAACGCTGCTGCTGCGTGATCGGTCGGGCATCCCGCTCGGCCCCGACCACGAGGCCGAGCAGTCGGTGTCGCCGATCCGCGGTCTGTCCAAGGCCTGACCCCGGGTCCGCCCCTCGCACTTCCTCACTCACGCGAGTAGGGAGGGGCGGGGGGCGGATGCTGCGGCTCAGCGGGTGCGCATGCCGTCGAGCACCACGGCCACGACGTCGTGCGCGAGACGCTCGCGGTCGACGGGGCCTCCGGGGCGGTACCACTCGACGATGGAGTTGACCATGCCGAAGATCAGTCGCGTGGCGACGGGGCCGTCGATGTCGCGACGCACCAGCCCGGCGGACTGGGCCTCCTCGACGAGTGCGGTCACGCGATGGTCGAACGCACGGCGCCGCGCCAGCGCGGCCCGCTCGATGTCGCTGTTGCCGCGCACGCGCAGCAGCAGGGTGACGTAGGGGAGGCGGTCGACGAGCACTCGGACGGCGCCGCGCAGCACCGCGCCCAGGCGCTCGGCGGCGGTGCCCGTGCGGGCGTCGGGCTCGTCGAGCACGCCCTCGAGACCGCTCAGCGCCTCGTCGAGAGCGAGGGCGAGCAGCTGCTCCTTCGAGTCGAAGTGGTGGTACAGCGCGGATTTCGTGAGTCCGAGACGGGTGGCCAGATCGGCGACCGAGGTGGCGTCGTAGCCCTGCTCGTTGAAGAGCGCGACGGCGATCTCGAGCACTTGCGCGCGGTCGTAGCCGGGGCGTCCGCGACGCGGCGCGGGGCCGTTCGCGCGGTCGACGTCGATGGCGGGCATGGCACCAGTGTCGCATCGCCGAGCGGCTGCGCCGTCGCCCGCGCCGTGGTAGCGGGGCGCCGGGCCGCACGAAGATTGGATTACTGAACGATCGGTTAGCTATCCTGGATGCCGGGGCCGCATCGACGCGGCCGCGGAAGGATGACGATGTCCGAGGCCTACCTCGTCGGAGGCGTGCGCACGCCGGTCGGCCGCTATGGCGGCGCGCTCGCGGGAGTGCGTCCCGACGACCTCGCCGCCCTCGTCGTGGGCGAGGCCGTCATCCGCGCCGGACTCCCCGCCGCAGCCGTCGAAGAGGTGATCCTCGGCGCGGCGAACCAGGCCGGTGAGGACAACCGCAACGTCGCCCGCATGGCCGCCCTCCTGGCGGGTCTCCCCGACGAGGTCGCGGGCCTCACCGTCAACCGCCTCTGTGCCTCCGGGATGTCCGCCATCGCGCTCGCCGCACAGGCGATCCGCGCGGGCGACGCCGACGCGATGGTAGCCGGCGGCGTCGAATCGATGACCCGCGCGCCATGGGTGCAGGCGAAGCCCGACCGCGCGTGGGGCAAGCCGGGCGAGGCGTTCGACACGTCGATCGGCTGGCGCTTCGTGAATCCGCGCATGGCCGCGCGCGACAAGGCGACGTTCTCGATGCCCGAGACGGCCGAGGAGGTCGCCCGGCTCGACGGGATCTCGCGCGCGGATGCCGATGCCTTCGCGCTCCGCAGCCACGAGCGCGCGATCGCGGCCATCGACGCCGGCCGGTTCGAGGCCGAGATCGTCGCCGTCCCGACCCGCGCCGGCGAGGTCTCCGTCGACGAGGGACCGCGCCGCGACACGTCGCTCGAAGCGCTCGGGCGCCTTCGCCCGGTCGTGACCGGCGGCGAGGTCGTCACCGCCGGCAATTCGAGCTCGCTCAACGACGGTGCATCGGCGATCGTCGTGGCATCGGCCGCGGCGGTCGAGCGTCATGGACTGCACCCCCGCGCGCGGATCGTCGCCACCGCGAACGCCGCCCTCGCCCCCGAGATCATGGGTCTCGGCCCCGTCCCGGCGACCGAGAAGGCGCTCGCGAAGGCCGGGCTGACCGTCGCCGACCTCGGCGCCGTCGAGCTGAACGAGGCGTTCGCGTCGCAGTCGCTCGCCTCGATGCGCCGGCTCGGCCTCGATCCGGAGATCGTCAACGCCGACGGCGGCGCGATCGCGCTCGGGCATCCGCTGGGCTCGAGCGGCAGCCGGCTGATCGTGACGCTCCTCGGACGCATGGAGCGCGACGGCGTCCGGTACGGCCTGGCGACGATGTGCGTCGGCGTGGGGCAGGGCACGGCGATGATCGTGGAGCGGACGGATGCCTGAGCCGCTGCTCGTCGAGAGCTCCGACGACCGCGTCGTGGCGACGCTGTCGCGCCCCGAGGTGCGCAATGCGATCGACCAGGCGATCATCGACCGGCTGCACGAGCTGTGCGCCGAGCTCGAAGAGCAGCCGCGCACACTGATCCTGATCGGCTCGGGGGGCGTGTTCGCATCGGGCGCCGACATCGCGCAGCTGCGCGACCGCCGAGCAGACGATGCCCGCCGGGGCATCAACACCCGCGCGTTCCAGCGGATCCGCGCTCTGCCGATGCCCGTGATCGCGGCGATCGACGGCTACGCTCTGGGCGGCGGCGCCGAGCTCGCGTACGCGGCCGATCTGCGCATCGGCACACCGCGCGTCAAGATCGGCAACCCCGAGACGGGCCTCGGCATCATCGCCGCCGCAGGTGCGACCTGGCGGCTTCCGCAGATCGTCGGCGACGCGCGTGCCGCCGAGCTGCTCCTCACGGGGCGGATCCTCGACGCGGACGATGCGCTGTCGTGGGGTCTCCTGTCGTCGGTGCACGAGCCGGAGGACCTCCTCGCCGCGGCGCACGGCCTCGCCGACCGCATCGCCGCGAACGACCCGCTGGCGACCCGGCACACCAAGACCGCGCTCGCCGCCTCGCCCGACGCCCATCCGGCGATCGAGCTCGAGCTGCAGGCCGAGCTGTTCGAGAGTCCCGAGAAGATCCGTCGCATGACGGCGTTCCTGGAGAGGCGGAAGCGATGAGCGGGTCCGGCACGGAGCCTCGCGTCCCGGCGCGCGTGGGCGTGATCGGCGGCGGCCGCATGGGCGCCGGGATCGCGCACGCGTTCGCACTCGCCGGCGCCGACGTGATCGTGGTCGAGCGCGACGCCGACGCGGCGGCCGCGGCATCCGCTCGTCTCCTCGAGAGTCTTCGCCGATCGGTCGAGCGCGGCACGACGTCGCGGACCTACGACGATCTCGCGGCCGCTGTGTCGACGGCGACGGATGCCTCGGCCCTCGCCGGCTGCGGGCTCGTCGTCGAGGCCGTGCCCGAGGATCGTGAGCTCAAGGTCGCGGCCCTCGCCCGCGCGGAGGGGGTGCTCGAGGCCGGTGCCGCCCTGGCGACGAACACGTCGTCCATCTCGATCGACGACCTCTCCGCGGGCCTCGCACGACCCGACCGGTTCCTGGGCCTGCACTTCTTCAATCCCGTGCCGGCATCGCTGCTGGTCGAGATCGTCGCCGGAGGGGCGACCGACGAGGCCCTGATCGAGGACGCCCGCGCGTGGATCGCCGCGATCGGCAAGACCCCGGTCGTCGTGCGCGATGCTCCCGGCTTCGCGTCGAGCCGCCTCGGCGTCGCGCTCGGCCTCGAAGCGATCCGCATGCTTGAGGAGGGCGTCGCCTCGGCCGCCGACATCGATGCGGCGATGGAGCTCGGGTACCGGCATCCCGTCGGCCCTCTCAAGACGACCGACCTGGTCGGACTGGATGTGCGCCTCGGAATCGCCGAGGAGCTGCACGCGCGCCTGGGCGACCGGTTCGCGCCGCCCGAGCTGCTGCGCCGCATGGTCGCCGATGGGCGCCTCGGACGCAAGAGCGGCCGCGGTTTCTACGAATGGAGCGAGTCATGACCGACGTCCTTCCCAGCTACGTGCTCGGCCGGTGGTGGACTCCGGCCGAGGGCGCGGACGCCGTCACGGTGGCGGATGCCTCCACCGGCGAGCCGGTCGTCCGGATCAGCACCGCGGGGCTCGACCTGGGTGCGGTGCTCGAGTTCGCGCGCACGAAGGGGCAGTCGAGCCTCGGCGCGCTGACGTTCCATCAGCGCGCGCTCCTCCTCAAGCAGTTCGCGATCGCGCTCACCGAGCGCAAGCAGGAGCTGTACGACCTGTCCAAGCGTGCGGGCGCCACCGAGCGGGACTCGCTCAACGACGTCGACGGCGGCATCGGCGTGCTCTTCACGTACTCGTCCAAGGGCCGACGTGAGCTGCCGAACGCCCAGGTCTATCTGGACGGGCCCGTCGAGCAGCTGTCGAAGGACGGTTCATTCCTCGCGCGGCATGTGTACACACGGCTGCCCGGCGTGGCCGTGCAGATCAACGCGTTCAACTTCCCGATGTGGGGTGCGCTCGAGAAGTTCGCGCCCGCGTTCCTCGCCGGGGTGCCGACCGTCGTCAAGCCCGCGACCCCGACGGCCTACGTGGCCGAGGCGTGGGTGCGGATCCTCGTCGAGACCGGGCTTCTGCCCGAAGGCTCGCTGCAGCTCGTGAGCGGCAGCATCCCGGGCATCTTCGACCACCTGCGGCTGGGCGACCTCGTCGGGTTCACCGGGAGCGCTTCGACGGCGGAGCGCCTGCGCTCGCACGAGTGCGTGCAGACCGGAGGCGTGCGGTTCACGAGCGAGACGGACTCGATCAACGCGTCCGTGCTCGGACCGGACGCGGTGCCGGGAACGCCGGAGTTTGACGCGTACGTGAAGCAGCTGCTCGTCGAGCTCACGACCAAGGCGGGGCAGAAGTGCACGGCGATCCGCCGGGCGATCGTGCCGGAGGGCTCGGTCGACGCCGTCGTCGAGGCACTGCGCGCCAAAATCGCCGAGCGCGTCGTGATCGGCGACCCGCACGCCGCGAACGTCACGATGGGACCGCTCGTCTCGCTCGCCCAGCGCGACGAGGTGCTGCGCGCCGTGTCGTCGCTCGAGGCGGCGGGTGGTCGTGTGCTGCTCGGATCGACCGTCGCGCCCGAGATCGTGCGTGCCGACGGCTCCGTCGGCGTGGCCGGCGACGGGGCGTTCGTCGAGCCCGTCCTCATCGGGTTCGCGGATGCCTCGGCCGATGCGGTTCACGAGATCGAGGCCTTCGGCCCGGTCGCCAGCGTCCTGGCCTACCGCACCGTCGACGAGGCGGCCGACCTCGTCGCCCGCGGCGGCGGCTCGCTGGTGACGAGCGTCGCCACGAACGACCCCGTCGTCGCGACGGCCCTCCTCTCTCGCATCGCCGCGTTCAACGGGCGCCTGCTGTTCCTCGACCGCGCCGACGCGCGCACATCGACCGGCCACGGCGCACCGGTGCCGCACCTCGTGCACGGCGGTCCGGGCCGGGCGGGCGGCGGCGAAGAGCTCGGCGGCATCCGGGCCGTGCTGCATCACATGCAGCGGACGGCTGTCCAGGGCTCGCCCGAGATGATGACGGCGCTGACCGGCGTGTGGCACCAGGGCGCGGCATCCCGCAGCGATCGCCACCCGTTCCGCAAGTCGCTCGCCGAACTGGCGATCGGCGACCAGCTCGCCTCTCCGCTCCGCGTCGTGACTCTCGACGACATCGAGACCTTCGCGAACTTCACCGGCGACCTCTTCTACGCGCACATGAACGAGGAGGCGGCCGCCGCCAACCCGTTCTTCCCCGGCAGGGTGGCGCACGGCTACCTGCTCGTGTCGTGGGCCGCCGGACTCTTCGTCGACCCCGATCCGGGTCCGGTGCTCGCGAACTACGGCCTCGAGAACCTCCGGTTCATCACGCCCGTGTCGCCCGGCGACGAGATCCGCGTCGTGCTCACCGCGAAGCAGATCACTCCGCGCGAGACCGACGAGTACGGCGAGGTGCGCTGGGACGCCGTCATCCTGAACCAGGACGACGAGATCGTCGCGACCTACGACGTGCTCACGCTCGTCGCGAAGGAGCTGGATGCCGCGTCCGCCCCGGGTGCGCCGGTGTCGATCGGGGCGGGGAGATGACGGTCCCCACGCCTCCGTCGCACGGTGCCGATGCGCCGCGCGGAGCCTCGGGGCGCGAGGGATCGATCCCCGGCGCCACGCCCCCGCCGGCGGTGACCGCGCCGACGCCCAGCGCGCATCCGGACGAAGGCGGGCCCGGGCACCCCGACCCGTCGACCTGGTTCGCGGGCCAACGACCCATGCTCCAGCGCGACAACGCCTCGGCCGCGCTGGGCATGGTCGTCGAGCGCGACGAGCCCGGCGAGGCGATCGTGTCGATGCGCGTGCGGGACGACATGCTCAACGGCTTCGCGATCACGCACGGCGGACTCGTGTTCGCGCTCGCCGACACGACGTTCGCGATCGCCTGCAACGAGGACGACGGGGTGACCGTCGCGGCGGGGGCCGACATCGCCTTCCTCGCGCCGACGCGCGTCGGTCAGACGCTCACCGCCCACGCGCGCCGCCGGACCCTCGTCGGCCGCGCGGGGCTCTACGACGTGACGGTCACCGACGAGACCGGAGCGGTGGTCGCGGAGTTCCGCGGCCGGTCGCTCGCGACCCGCCGCCCTGCGTCCGGCGCCGCCGGGGAGTGACCGCTCCGCCGCGGTTGTGGGCGCGGCATCCCGAAGCTAAACTTACTGAACGAACGGTCTGTAAATAAGGAGTCGATGATGACCACCGCACCCGACCTCGCCGTGGCTCAGCCCGACGAGGCCGCCGAGCAGGCGACGTTCGACGCGCTCATCGCGGCCGAGCAGCGCATCGAGCCGCGCGACTGGATGCCCGCGGCCTATCGCAAGACGCTGATCCGCCAGATCTCGCAGCACGCGCACTCCGAGATCATCGGCATGCAGCCCGAGGGCAACTGGATCACCCGGGCGCCGAGCCTCAAGCGCAAGGCGATCCTGATGGCGAAGGTGCAGGACGAGGCCGGCCACGGGCTCTACCTCTACTCCGCCGCGCAGACCCTCGGCATCACCCGTGACGAGATGACCGAGCAGCTCATCGAGGGGCGCGCGAAGTACTCGTCGATCTTCAACTACCCGACCCCGTCGTGGGCCGACATGGGCGCGATCGGCTGGCTCGTCGACGGCGCCGCGATCTGCAATCAGGTGCCGCTCTGCCGTGCCTCCTACGGACCTTACGGGCGCGCGATGGTGCGCATCTGCAAGGAGGAGTCGTTCCATCAGCGGCAGGGGTTCGAGATCCTGCTGGCCCTCATGCAGGGCTCGCCCGCGCAGCGCCGGATGGCCCAGGAATCCGTCGACCGCTGGTACTGGCCGAGCCTCATGATGTTCGGCCCGCCCGACGACGAGTCCCCGAACTCCGCGCAGTCGATGGCCTGGAAGATCAAGCGGTTCTCGAACGACGAGCTGCGCCAGCGGTTCATCGGGATGCTGGTGCCCCAGGCCGAGGTGCTGGGCGTGACGCTCCCCGACCCCGAGCTGCGGTGGGACGAAGCTGCGCAGCGCTGGCACACCAGCGAGATCGACTGGACCGAGTTCCACGAGGTGCTGCGCGGCCGCGGGCCGATGAACGCCGAGCGTCTGCGCAACCGTCGCAACGCCCACGAGGACGGCGCGTGGGTGCGTGAAGCGGCGGCGGAGTACGCCCGCAAGGAGGCCGCGCGCGTCGAAGGGAAGGTGGCATGATGACGACCCCCGGCGCATCCCCGCGCGAGACCTGGCCCCTGTGGGAGGTGTTCGTGCGCGCGAACCGCGGACTCAGCCACGTGCACGCCGGATCCCTGCATGCCCCCGATGCCGAGTTCGCGCTGCGCAACGCGCGAGACCTGTACACGCGCCGTGGCGAGGGCACGTCGGTGTGGGTCGTTCCCGCTGACGCGATCACGACGAGCGACCCCGATTCGAAAGGCGCGTTCTTCGAGAGCCCCGCGGGCAAGAACTACCGTCACGCGGTGTACTACACCGCGTCGGAGGGGGTGCCGCACCTGTGAGCGTCATCGACCCCCACGGCGAGGTCACCGTCGACCGCATCGAGCTCTCGGCGGAGCTCGCCGGCGAGGGCGGGCAGGCCGCCACGGCGGACGTCGCCGAATACGCCCTCCGGCTGGGCGACGACGCGCTCATCCTCGCCCAGCAGCTCGGTGCCTGGATCGCCCGCGCGCCCGAGCTCGAGGAGGACGTCGCCCTCGGAAACATCGCCCTCGACCTGCTCGGCCACGCCCGGTCGTTCCTCCGCTACGCGGGCACGTTCGACGGTCGCACCGAGGACGACCTGGCGTACTGGCGCGACGAGCCGGAGTTCCGCTGCGCGTGGCTCTTCGAACAGCCCAACGGCGACTTCGCGCAGACGATCGCCCGCCAGCTGGCGGCATCCGTCTTCCAGTTCGAGCTGTACACCGCGCTGCAGCGGTCGACCGACACGACCTTCGCCGCGATCGCGGCGAAAGCCGTGAAAGAGGTCGACTACCACCGCGACCACGCCGTGCAGTGGACGCTGCGCCTCGCCGGCGGCACCGACGAGTCGCGCGCGCGCATGATCCGCGCGGTCGGCGACGTCTGGCCGTACGTCGACGAGCTCTTCCGCGACGACCCGCTGATCGATCGGCTGGAAGGGGCCGCGGTCCGTCCGTCGTCGTTGCGCGCGGCCTTCGACGCGGTCATCGCCGCGGTGTTCGCGGAGGCCGAGCTGGACGTGCCCGCGGGGTTCGTCTCGTCGGGCGGCGGACGCGATGGCCGTCACTTCGCCACGCTCGGCTTTCTCCTCGCCGAGATGCAGGTGCTCGCACGACAGCACCCGGGGGCGACATGGTGACCCTCGCCGAACGGCAGACCCGCGCAGCGGAGACGGCCACGGCGGCCCGCGCGTGGCGGATCGCCGCCGCCGTGCCGGATCCCGAGGTCCCGGTCCTCAGCATCGAGGACCTCGGTGTGCTGCGCGACGTCGCGGTGGACGGCGACCGCGTGACGGTGACGATCACACCCACGTATTCGGGCTGCCCCGCGATGGACACGATCCGAGACGACGTCGTGCTCGCCCTCACCGACGCCGGGTTCGGGACGGTCGAGGTGCGCCTCACGCTGTCACCCGCATGGACGACGGATTGGATGAGCGACGTCGGCAAGGAGAAGCTCCGCGCGTACGGCATCGCCGCGCCGACCGGTCGGGCCGCGGCATCCGGACCGATCAGACTGCAGCTATCCGTGAAGTGCCCGCGCTGCGGATCGCTCGACACGAAGGAGCTCGCCCGCTTCGGCTCGACCTCGTGCAAGTCGCTCTACGAGTGCCGCGCATGCCTCGAGCCCTTCGACTACTTCAAGGTGCACTGATGGCCGCCGACGCCTCCGCGCCCTCCGCCGAGGGCTCCGTCCGGGAGGCCCCCGAACCGCAGGCGATCGCCGAGGCGCTGCTCGCGAGCGCGGTGGGCGGTCCGTCGACGCCGACCCGGCGCCGTACCCGGTTCCACACGCTCCGTGTCGCCGAGGTGCGGCCGCTGACGGATGCCGCCGTCGAGGTCACGTTCGACGTCCCCGCCGAGCTGCAGGGCGAGTTCGACTACCTCGCCGGGCAGCACGTCGCGCTGCGCGCCGTCGTCGACGGACACGAAGTGCGCCGGTCGTACTCGCTGTGCCGGCCCCCCGTGCCGGGCTCGATGAGCGTCGCGATCAAGCGCGACCTCGGCGGGCGCTTCTCGACCTGGGCCCAGTCCGAGCTCCGCCCCGGCGACGAGATCGACGTGATGAGCCCGCAGGGCACGTTCACCTCCACGCTCGCCGAGCTCGACGGCGCGCACGTCGCGGGCATCGCGGCCGGCTCGGGGATCACGCCGCTCATGGCGCTCGCCGCCACGGTGCTCGCGCGCTCCGAGTCGTCGCGTTTCACGCTCGTCTACACGAACCGCTCCACCAGCGACGTGATGTTCCTCGAAGACCTCGCCGACCTCAAGGACCGCTACCCGTCGCGCCTCGCGCTGCACCACGTGCTCTCGCGCGAGCAGCGTGCGGCACCGCTGCTGTCGGGGCGCATCGACGAGCCGCGGCTGCGCCGGATCCTCGACGCGCTCGTCCTCCCCGACACCGTCGACGAATGGTTCCTCTGCGGCCCGTTCGAGCTGGTCCAGCTGTGTCGCGACACCCTGGCCGACATCGGCGTCGCGCCGGAGCACGTGCGCTACGAGCTGTTCACGACCGGCGAGGGCGGCCGCGTCGAAGCGCCGTCGGGCCGGCCCGTCGAGGTCAGGGCCGATGAGCCGGTGCACCGCATCGAGGTGACGCTCGACGGCCAGTCCGCGTCGGTGGAGAGTCCCGTCGCCGCGCACGAGTCGATCCTCAACGCCGCGCTGCGGGTGCGGCCGGACGCCCCGTTCGCGTGCGCCGGCGGCGTGTGCGGCACGTGTCGTGCGCGCCTCGTCGAGGGGTCGGTCACGATGACCGAGAACTATGCGCTCGAACCCGACGAGCTGGAGCGCGGGTACATCCTCACGTGCCAGTCCCACCCCACGACCGACCGGGTCGTCGTCGACTACGACGTCTA
Organism: Microbacterium sulfonylureivorans; assembly: GCF_003999995.1. Lineage (NCBI taxonomy): Bacteria > Bacillati > Actinomycetota > Actinomycetes > Micrococcales > Microbacteriaceae > Microbacterium > Microbacterium sulfonylureivorans. The sequence continues at coordinate 185,895 of NZ_RJAD01000004.1, read as the reverse complement.
GAGAGGCATCCGTGATCACGCTGAAGGTGGGCGACGACGTCGCCGAGATCGTCCTGAACGCTCCCGAGAAGCTCAACGCCCTCTCGCTCGACGCGATCGGCGAGCTGGATGCCGCGTACGCCGAGGCCGAGGCATCCGGTGTCCGTGCCCTCGTGCTCCGCGGCGAGGGCCGCGCGTTCTGCGCGGGACGCGACATCTCCGGCGTCGATCCCGCGACCGACGACGTCACCGGGTATCTCGGCGCGGTCGAGGCGCTCATGCGGCGCATGGCGGCGTTCCCCGCCCCGACCTTCGCCGCCGTCCAGGGCGCATGCCTCGGGGTCGGGCTCGGCCTCGCGATCGCGACGGACGTCGTCTACGTGTCCGAGACCGCGAAGGTCGGCTCGCCCTTCGTGAACATCGGGGCGATGCTCGACTCGGGTGGCCATGCGCTGCTGTACGAGCGGCTCGGCGCCCACCGCGCCCTCGACCTCATCTACACCGGCGATCTGCTGTCGGGTGCCGAGGCGGTGGCCGCGGGCCTGTTCAGCCGGGCGATGCCGACCGGCGAGCTGCAGGAGTTCACGCGCGAGCGGGCGGCGCGTGCGGCGACCGGTCCGACCCAGGCGTTCCTCGCGTCCAAGCACCTGATCGACCGCCTCCGCGACGAGCGCCTGTGGCGCGTGGTGGCGGAGGAGAACCGCGGCCAGGCCGAGCTGCGCGACACCGCCGACTACCGCGAGGGCTTCGCCGCGTTCCAAGCCAAGCGCACGCCCGGCTTCACGGGTTCCTGACCTCCCCCGGCGGCGGCTTCTCGCAAGGGCGCAGTCTTCTGCGAGGTCCTGGTTCCTGCGCCCTGAACACGCGCCGCCAGTGCGAAACCTGCGCACTCGCGAGCCGGACCGGGCTTGGCCGGGCCGGGCGCTACGAGTTCACGCGGATGATCTCCTCCTGGTACGGGGCCACCACGGTGCCCGAGATGCGGCAGTCGAGGAGGAGGAAGGGGCGGGATGCCGCGTCCTCCGCGGTCCACGACGCCAGGCGCTCGAGGTCGGCCAGGGTTCGCACGACGACGCCCTCAGCGCCGACGCCGGCGGCGAGCGCGGCGAAGTCGACCTCGGGGATGAGCATCGGCGCCTTCGCGAGCCCCTTGAGCCCGTAGAGGTTGACCTCGGCGCCGTAGGCGGCGTCGTTCCAGACCACGGCCATGCCGCGTCCTCCCGCGACGCGCACCGCGGACTCGAGGTCGGCAAGGGCCATGAGCCCGCCGCCGTCGCCCGTCGTCAGCACGACGGTCGCCTCGGGACGGGCCAGAGCGGCGCCCGCCACCGACGGGAACCCGAGGCCGATCGATTGGAACGCCGTGCCGACCATCATCATGCGGTCGGGCGAGGCGACCGGCCAGAACATGTTCGCCCAGCCGATGAAGTGGCCGCCGTCCGACACGACGACACGGTCCTCGGGCAGCAGGGCGCCGATCCGGGCGGCCACGGCGCGCGGGTCGAGGCGTCCGTCCGCCGCGAGCTCGACTCCCTCGTCGTAGCGTCGGGCGCCGGCGACGTCGACCGACTCGCGCCAGCCGGTCGGCTCCGTGCCCCGGTCGCGCAGACCCCGGATCAGCGAGCCTGCGACGGTCGCGGCATCCCCCCGCACGAAGCCGCCGACATGGGGATGCGTCGCCGCCGGAGCGACGTCGATCTGGAACACGCGGGTGCCGGGTGCGAACAGGTCGCCGAAGCGCATCGTGAACTGGTTCAGGGACGCTCCGAACACGACCGCGACGTCGGCCCGGCGGACGAGTTCCATGGCGCCCTCGGCGCCGAACCCGCCGGTCACGCCGAGGTCGAACTCGCCGCGGGGGAACACGCCCCTGCCGAGCGCGGTCGACGCGGTGAGCGCCCCCGTGAGGTCGGCCAGCTCGCCGAGAGCGCCGCTCGCGCCCGAGATCCACGCCCCGCGACCCGCCAGCAGGAACGGGCGCGATGCTCCCGCGAGCGCCGCGGCGATATCCGCGACGGCGCCCTCTGCGAAGGGGCCGGCGGGCGTCAGCGGGCCGGGGATCCGCGGCTCCGGCGCCTCGGGCACCGGGCCTGCGTCGCGCGCCGCGACGTCGTAGGGGATCGCGAGCACCGTCGGCACGCGGTAGGTCAGGGCGTGCTCGATCGCGATGACGGTGGTGGCCGCGGCATCCGCTCGCCCGACCGTGTACGTGCGGGCGCCGACCGCGGAAGCGAGGGCGATCTGGTCGACGTCCCACGGGCGCGGGCCCGATGTCGGCTCGTCGCCGACCACGAGCACGAGCGGGACGTGCGCCTGCACGGCCTCGGCGAGCGCGGTGAGGGTGTTCGTGAAGCCCGCGCCGTACGTCGCGGTGGCCGCGGCGAGTCGGCCCGACGCGCGGTGGAAGGCATCGGCGGCGACGACGCCGCCGGCCTCGTGCCGGACCGCCGTGAAGGCGACGTCGGTGGACCGCTCGAGGGCGTCGAGGAAGTACGCGTTGCCGTTGCCCATGACCCCGAACACATGGTCGATGTGGCGGGCGAGGGTGAGGGCGACGTGCGCGGACACGGTGGGCATGGGGAACTCCTGCGAGACGAACGGATGTGAGGCCGTATGTGTCTCGCGCGTTCGCGCTGCGTGCCCTTTTTTCGAGCACCGACGGGGACGTTCCCGCCGGACGACACGAGTATACGGGCGGCGATCCCGCCCAGCGTGCCCAATCGACGGCCGTTCACACCGCGAATCCGTCATTTGCGCTTCCTCGAGGGCAGTGCCCCATCCACGGCCGGGCAAGATGGACCCATGAGGACCATCCAGCTGCGCCGGTACACGCTCGTCGACGGGGAGTACGACGCCTTCGTGGCGTGGTGGGAGGGCTGCATGCCGCGCGTCCGTCCCGACGCCGGGTTCGCGATCGAGTTCGCCTACGGGCTGCCGGCGACGAACGAGTTCGTGTGGGCCGTCAGCGCCGAGGGAGACGAGGAGGCCTTCCTCGCCCTCGAGAAGGTGTACATGGCGTCGGATGCCCGTGCCGAGGCGTTCGCGGGAGTGCCGCAGCGCGTCGCGGCCTACGACGTCGCGTTCGTGGGGCAGCGGTTCGCCTGATCCCCGGGGCGCTCGCGGACGTCAGTCGCCGAGCGCCAGGCGGATGACCGCGGCGGAGCGCTCCAGCCGCCTCGCGATCTCGGCCGTGTCGTGCCGGCTCGCGAGGTAGACGACGGCGATCGCCGCGGGGCCGCGTCCGCGCACGACGAGGGGCACGGCGACCGATCGCAGGCTGGGGATGACCTCGTCGTGGCTCTCGAACCAGCCGCGGGGAGCGGCATCCGCCACCTCCTCGCGCAGATGCGCATCGGCGCCGTCGGGCCACGACGCTGCGGGCACGAGTGACAGGATCGCCTTGCCGGGGGCCCCGAGAGTGACCGGATGCCGCGTCCCCGGCCGCTGGGCGACGGACGCGACCGCGTGCCGCGGCTCGACGCTCGCGAGCGTGACGCACTCGTCGTGGTCGAGCACGCTGAGGAAGCAGGTCATGCCGAGCTCGTTGGCGACGTCGGTCAGCTCGGGGAGCGCCTCGGCCTGGAGATCGTGCGCGACGCCCGCCGCGAGGGCGGCCATGCGCGCGCCGAGGGCGATGCGGCCGGTGCCGTCGCGCGCGATGAGCCCGTGGTCCTCGAGGGTGCGCAGCAGCCGGTACGCGACGGATCGGTGCACGTCGAGGCGCCGGGCGATCTCGTCGATCGTGAGCGGCTCGCGGGCGTCGGCGAGCACTTCGAGGATCCGGATGCCGCGGCTCAGCGTCTGCGACGCGGGCGCCTTCTGGTCCGCCACGGCAGTCTCCTTCGTGCGCGAGCCCTTGCCGGTGCTCGCGAAGTCGTATACGATCTGTTCAATAGTAGAACGTGGTGTTCGAATATAGAACACGCACCATCTCATCGCAAGCACCGCCGCCGCGAGCACTCGACATCGCCGTCGGAACAGGAGTCAGGGTCATGCAGTTCCACCACCACGGGTACGTCTCCGGAGAGCCGCGCGTGCAGGACGCCGCCGGCACCGGCATCGACCGGCCCGCCGACCTCCCCGACGAGATGGACGTCCTCATCGTCGGATCGGGTCCCGCCGGCATGCTCCTCGCCGCTCAGATGTCGCAGTTCCCAGACGTCACCACCCGCATCATCGAGCGCCGCGACGGCCGGCTCGTTCTCGGGCAGGCCGACGGCATCCAGCCCCGCAGCGTCGAGACGTTCCAGGCATTCGGGTTCGCCGAGCGCATCGTCGCCGAGGCGTACAACATCGCCTACATGAACTTCTGGGGGCCCGACCCCGAGAACCCGGGCGACATCGTCCGCACCGCGCGCACCGAGGACTACGGCCTGAAGATCAGCGAGTTCCCGCACCTCATCGTCAACCAGGCGCGCGTGCTCGACTACTTCGCCGAAGCGGCCGCGCACGGCCCTGCCCGCGTCGCTCCCGACTATGGCGTCGAGTTCGTCGGCCTCACCGTCCACGACGAGGGCGACCACCCGGTCGAGGTCCGCGTGCGGCACACGGCGGGGGAGCGCGCGGGCGAGGAGCGCACCGTTCGGGCGAAGTACGTCGTCGGGTGCGACGGAGCTCGCAGCGGCGTGCGCGCGGCGATCGGCCGCCAGCACGTCGGCGGCATCTCCGCGCACGCCTGGGGGGTCATGGACGTCCTCGTGAACACCGACTTCCCCGACTGGCGCATCAAGTGCGCGATCACCTCGCGGGCCGGCAGCATCCTCCACATTCCGCGCGAGGGCGGCTACCTCAGCCGCATGTACATCGACCTGGGCGCCGTCGCGGCCGACGACGACCACCGTGTGCGCCAGACGCCCATCGAAGAGATCATCCGCCGGGCGAACGACATCCTCCACCCCTACTCGATCGATGTGAAGGAGGTGGCGTGGCACAGCGTGTACGAGGTGGGGCACCGCGTCACCGACGGGTTCGACGACGTCTCCGAGGGGACGGGCCGCGACCCCCGCGTCTTCCTCACCGGTGACGCGTGCCACACGCACAGCGCCAAGGCGGGGCAGGGCATGAACGTCTCGATGCAGGACGGGTTCAACCTGGGCTGGAAGCTCGGCCACGTCCTCACCGGGCTCAGCCCGTCGTCGCTGCTGTCGACCTACTCGGCGGAGCGCATGCCGGTGGCGCAGCAGCTCATCGACTTCGACAAGGAGTGGTCGGCGCTCATGGCACGCAAGCCGGAGGAGATCACCGATGCGCAGGACCTCGCGACGTACTACCTCGCGACGGCGGAGTTCCCGTCGGGATTCATGACGCAGTACGGCCCGTCGACGATCGTGGCGGATGCCGCGCACCAGAGCCTGGCCCCGGGATTCCCACTCGGCAAGCGGTTCACGTCCGTCGAGGTGACCCGTGTCTGCGACGGCAACGCCGTGCACCTCGGGCACCATGCGAAGGCCGACGGGCGGTGGCGCATCTACGCGTTCGCCGACGGGCCGGCGGCCGGCGACGACTCGGCGCTGGCCGCATGGGCGCAGTGGCTGACCTCGGCCGAGTCGCCCGTCGTTCGCTTCACGCCGGCGGGGGCCGACGCCGACGCCGTGTTCGACGTCAAGGCGATCTATCAGCAGCGCTTCGACGACGTCGACATCTCGCTCGTGCCGGCCGCCTTCCTCCCGCGCACCGGGCCGCTCGGTCTCACCGACTGGGAGAAGGTCTACGCGGCCGCGCCCAGCACCTGGGCGCGCGCCGACATCTTCGCCGAGCGCGAGCTCTCGCGCGACGGAGTGGTCGTCGTCGTGCGCCCCGATCAGTACGTCGCCGCGGTCCTGCCGCTCACCGCGACGCAGGAGCTCGCGGACTTCTTCGCCGGATCCCTGATCGATCAGCGAGCGATGGCGGAGCCCGACCGCTGAGAGTATCCGTCGCGGTGATAACCGCCTCGCAGCTGTACATCACGTATATCGGCCGCATCGGCGGCCAGCGGGCAGAATGGCCCCGAAAGCCATCGAGAGAGGGATGCCGCGGGCCGCGGCATCCGACGACGACGAGGGAGTCCCCGTGACCGAGAACCGTGAGACCGAGCTGCTGGCATCCGTCCCGGACGGGCTGTTCATCGGCGGCGAGTGGCGCGCGGCGGCAGGCGACCGCACGCTCAAGGTCTACGACCCGGCGACGGGCGCCACGGTCAAGGAGATCGCGGACGCGTCCGTCGAAGACGGCAAGGCCGCCCTCGACGCGGCGGTCGACGCGTTCCCCGCGTGGGCCGCGACGCCGGCCCGCGAACGCGCCGAGATCCTCCGCCGAGCATTCGACCTGCTGCAGGAGCGCAAGGAGGACTTCGCCCTCCTCATGACCATCGAGATGGGAAAGCCGCTCGCCGAGGCGCGCGGCGAAGTGGCCTACGGCGGCGAGTTCCTCCGCTGGTTCAGCGAGGAGACGGCGCGCGTGCAGGGCCGCTACGGCGCGAACCCCGAGGGCACCGGCCGCATGATCGTGTCGCAGCACCCGGTCGGCCCGTGCTTCCTCATCACGCCGTGGAACTTCCCGCTCGCGATGGCCACCCGCAAGATCGCGCCCGCGCTCGCCGCCGGCTGCACGGTCGTCATCAAGCCCGCTGAGCTCACGCCCCTCACCACCCTCGCCTTCGCGAAGCTGCTCGAGGACGCGGGACTCCCGAAGGGCGTCGTCAACGTCTTCACCACGTCGACGTCGGGCAAGGTCTCCGAGCCGATCATCCGCGACCCGCGCCTGCGCAAGCTGTCGTTCACCGGCTCCACCCAGGTCGGCCAGCGCCTGCTCGAGCAGGCCGCGCAGGGCGTGCTGCGCACCTCGATGGAGCTCGGTGGCAACGCCCCGTTCGTGGTGTTCGACGACGCCGATCTCGACAAGGCCGTCGAAGGTGCGATGCTCGCGAAGTTCCGCAACATCGGTCAGGCGTGCACGGCGGCGAATCGCTTCATCGTGCAGCGCTCGGTCCAAGGCGAGTTCGCGCGCCGTGTCACCGAGCGCGTCCAGTCGATGAAGATCGGCCGCGGCACCGAGGACGGCGTCACCATCGGCCCGCTCATCAACCAGGATGCCGTCGACAAGGCGCGCACGCTGGTCGACGACGCCGTCGAGCGAGGCGCCTCGGTGCAGACCGGCGGAAAGGAGCTCGAAGGCGCCGGCACGTTCTACGAGCCCACGGTCGTCACCGACGTCCGACCCGGCAGCGACATCCTCCGCGAGGAGATCTTCGGGCCGGTGCTCGCGATCATCCCGTTCGACGACGAGGACGACGCCGTGCGCATCGCCAACGACACCGAGTACGGACTGGTCTCGTACGTCTTCACCGAGAGCCTGTCGCGCGGCCAGCGCATGATCGAGCGCCTCGAGACCGGGATGATGGGCCTCAACATGGGCGTCGTCTCGAACGCGGCCGCGCCGTTCGGCGGCTGGAAGATGTCGGGTCTCGGGCGCGAGGGCGGCGCGGAGGGCATCCACGAGTACCTCCAGACGAAGTACACGCTGACGGCGAACCCGTTCGCCTGATCACGCGGGCGTCGGGGGCGCACGGCACAATGGCCTCGTGAGTCCCGCGCAGATCCTCGAACAGCGACTCCGCTCGCATCGTCTGAGCGCCCCCGCCCCCACGATCGCCGACGCCGCCTCGCACATGCTCGCCACCCAGGCGCAGGAGTTCTGGGGCGGGCGCTGGGCGATCGCCCAGCGCACCCGTGGGCGCGCCACGGTGCGCGATGTCGACGCGGCGTTCGACCGCGGCGAGATCGTTCGGTCGTGGACGCAGCGGGGCACCATCCACCTCCTTCCCGCCCGCGACCTCGCCTGGGTGCTGTCGATCACGGGGGAGCGCCAGGCGCGCCAGGTCGCAGCCGTCCGTCGGGCCGAGAGCATCGACGACGCCGAGATGGCGCGGGCCGAGACCCTCGCCCGCGGCGCGCTCCGCGGCGCCAACCGCCTGACCCGAAAAGAGCTGTTCGACGTGTTCGAGGCGGGCGGAGTCAGCACCGCGCGGCAGCGGGGCTATCACCTGCTCGTGTCGCTGTCGCTGCCCGGCGTCATCTGTCAGGGGCCGGTGGTGCCTCGCGAGAGCGGCCCCACACGCGAGCAGTACCTCGTGCTCACCGAGGAGTGGGTGACGGATCCCGTGTGGCCTTCGAATCCCCTCGGCGAGCTGTTCTTCCGCTACATCGCCTCGCACGGCCCGGCCGGGGCGCGCGACTTCGCGTGGTGGACGGGGCTGCCGCTCGGCGTCTCGCGCGCGGCGGCGGACGCGGCATCCGATCGCCTCGTCGTCGTGGACGACGAAGCCGAGCCGCTGTACGTGGCGGCCGGCCCCGCACCGCGGCGCGCCGCGGGGGCTCCCGAGGTGCTCGCGCTGCCGCCGTTCGAGGAGTACTACCTCTCCTACGTCGATCGCTCGGTGCCGTGCGCGCCCGAGTTCCTGAAGGCCATCGGCCCGAGCATGAACGGCATCGTGCGGCCGATCCTGGTCGCCCGCGGCGAGGTCATCGGAGTGTGGACGCACTCGGTCGCCGTCGGACGTCACGCCGATTCGCCGATCCCGGAGCTGTTCTCGACGGATGCCGCGACCGACGCGGAGGTCGCTGCGGCGCTCGACCGCTACCGCGACTTCATCACGGCCTGAGCGGCGACCCCGATTTGGCGGGTCCGCGGGCATCACGTAGACTCGTGGCAACCGAAGACCGCCGGTCATCGACGTGCGCGAAAGCACACGAAGATCGAAGCACTGCATCGCAGGGGCCCGCGCAGGACACGACCGATACGGCGAAAGCCGGATTCCGCCCCGTGCGCTTGCGCCGGGGCGTTTGTTTTGTCGTGGTGAGACCTGATGAGCGGATGTCGAGGCCGACGCCCCGCCATCGCGGAGCGTCTCATCCACACAAGGAGTGACCATGGCGCAGAAGGATGCATCGGTCGCCGAGCTCACGAAGAACTTCGAGAACTCGAACGCCGTTCTGCTGACCGAGTACCGCGGTCTGACGGTTGCCCAGCTCAAGCAGCTGCGCAACACCATCCGTCAGGACGCGGAATACGCCGTGGTGAAGAACACGCTGACCAAGATCGCCGCGAACAACGCGGGGATCACGTCGCTGGACGAGGACCTCAAGGGCCCCTCGGCCATCGCATTCGTGCACGGCGACTTCGTCGCCACTGCGAAGGCCCTGCGTGACTTCGCCAAGGCCAACCCGCTTCTCGTGATCAAGGGCGGCGTGTTCGAGGGCAACTCCCTCGACGCCGACGAGATCAACAAGTACGCCTCGCTCGAGAGCCGTGAGGTTCTGCTTGCGAAGGCCGCGGGCATGATGAAGGCGACGATGGGCAAGGCTGCCGCGACCATCGACGCGCTTCGCGAAAAGCTGGAGACCGCCGAGGCCGCGTAAGCGACCGGCGATCTCCTCCACACAAACCCCCATCTATCTAGGAGATACATCATGGCGAAGCTCACCACTGAGGAGCTGCTCCAGCAGTTCGCCGACCTGACCCTCATCGAGCTCAGCGAGTTCGTGAAGGCGTTCGAGGAGAAGTTCGACGTCACCGCTGCCGCTCCCGTCGCCGTTGCCGGCGCCGGTGGCGCGGGCGCCGAGGCCGCTGTCGAGGAGGAGAAGGACTCGTTCGACGTCATCCTCGAGGCTGCCGGCGACAAGAAGATCCAGGTCATCAAGACGGTCCGCGAGCTCACCTCGCTCGGCCTCGGCGAGGCCAAGGCCGTCGTCGACGGTGCCCCGAAGGCTGTCCTCGAGGGCGCCAACAAGGAGGCCGCAGAGAAGGCCAAGGCCGCTCTCGAAGAGGCCGGCGCGACGGTTACCCTCAAGTAATCACGCTCTTCTCACGAAGGCCCCGGATGCCTGGCATCCGGGGCCTTCGTCTTGCCCGGACGGCGCCGCTCCAGCCTGAGGCTGGCCGATTCGTGAATGCCCTTTCTCGCAGCTCCGTCACGGATCTGGGCTGATTTTCCGGCAGAGTATTGCATCCCGGCATCCGGCCTGTTAGAAAAGAAAGCGCATTCCAGAATGCGCTTTCTCACATCGAAGACGATGAACCGGAGGACACGGTGACGACGACGCACCGCCCCAGAACGCAGCCGCCCGGCCGCGCGCGTGGAGCAGCCGAATGAGCGCCATCAGCGAGCTCGGCAAGCTCAAGACCGCGAAGGCCGACGGCAAGAAGCAGAACAAGGCGGCGTACCTGTTCCTGCTGCCGTGGTTCGTGGGCCTCGTGCTCATCACGATCGGACCGATGGTCGCCTCGTTCGGACTGTCGTTCACGCGGTACAACCTGCTCGCCCCGCCGAAGTGGATCGGCCTGCAGAACTACGCCCGCATGTGGGAGGACGAGCGACTCCACACCGCGCTGCAGGTGACCTTCACCTACGTGTTCGTCTCGCTGCCGCTGCAGCTGGCCGCCGCCCTCGTGCTCGCGTTCGTCCTCGACCGTGGGCTGCGCGGACTCTCGTTCTACCGGTCCGCGTTCTACCTGCCGTCCCTGCTCGGCGGCAGTGTCGCGATCGCGATCCTGTGGCGGCAGATCTTCGGCATCGACGGCCTGGTCAACCAGGTGCTGCGCCTGTTCGGCATCGAGGGGCAGGGATGGATCTCCAACCCCGACACCGCCCTCGGCACCCTCATGATCCTCAACATCTGGACGTTCGGCTCGCCGATGGTGATCTTCCTGGCGGGGCTGCGCCAGATCCCGACCATGTACTACGAGGCCGCCTCGGTCGACGGCGCCAACAAGCGTCAGCAGCTGTTCCGGATCACCATCCCGCTCCTGACGCCGATCATCTTCTTCAACGCCGTCCTTCAGCTGATCGGCACGTTCCAGTCGTTCACGCAGGCGTACATCGTCTCGGGCGGCAGCGGCGGCCCTGTGGACTCGACGCTCTTCTACACGCTGTACCTCTACCAGCAGGGGTTCACCAACTACAACATGGGCTACGCATCGGCGATGGCGTGGCTCCTTCTCGTGATCATCGCCGTGCTCACCGTCCTGATGTTCTGGACCTCGAGGTATTGGGTTTTCTACGATGACCAGGATTGACGACGCCCCCATGGCCGTCCCGCTCGCAACCGAGACGATCGTCACCGGACGACCGCCGACCGGCCGCCGCCGCAACCCGTTCCGCAAGCCGATGACGAGCGTCGTGCGCCACGTGCTCCTCATCGCACTCGCGGCCGGGATGCTCTACCCGGTGATCTGGATGGTCGTCAGCTCGCTGCGACCCAACGAGGAGATCTTCCGCGACCCGGGCATCATCCTCGACAGCTTCGAGGTGTCGAACTACGTCGACGGCTGGAACGCGCTCACCTATCCGTTCAACGTCTACCTGTGGAACTCGGCGCTGATCGTGATCGGGTGCATCATCGGCAACCTGGTGTCGTGCTCGCTGGCGGCCTACGCCTTCGCGCGGCTGCAGTTCTCGGGCAAGCGCTTCTGGTTCGGCGTGATGCTGCTGAGCATCATGCTCCCGATCCACGTGATCATCGTCCCGCAGTACGTGCTCTTCTCCCAGCTGGGCTGGATCAACACGTTCCTGCCCCTCATCGTGCCGAAGATGCTGGCGGTCGATGCGTTCTTCATCTTCCTGATGGTGCAGTTCATCCGCGGCATCCCGAAAGAGCTCGACGAGGCGGCGCGCATCGACGGAGCCGGCCACCCCCGGATTTTCCTGCAGATCATCCTGCCGCTCATGGTCCCCGCACTCGCGACGACGGCGATCTTCACCTTCATCTGGACGTGGAACGACTTCTTCTCGCAGCTCGTGTTCCTGACCAAGCCCGAGCTCTACACCGTCCCGCTCGCGCTGCGCTCGTTCGAGGACTCGCAGGGGACGACCAACTACGCCCAGATGTTCGCGATGAGCGTGGTCTCGCTCATCCCGATCTTCCTGATCTTCCTGTTCGGCCAGAAGTTCCTCATCAAGGGAATCGCGACCACGGGAATCAAGTGACGTCCACGTCACACACCACTTCGCGGGCCCGCCGGGCCCACCCTCATCACACGCACCAATCACACAACCCGACTTCGGTCGAAAGGATGCAAGACATGCGACGCACCAGAACCGCACACCGCTGGTTGCTGTTCACCGCTGTCGGCGCAGCGACGACGCTGGCGCTGACGGCGTGTGCGGGGTCGACGGAGACCCCCAGCACCGCACCCACCCTGTCGGACGAGCCCGTCACGCTCAGCTTCACGTGGTGGGGCAACGACGTCCGTCACGAGATCACCGAGCAGCTCATCGCGGCGTTCGAGGCCGAGCACGAGAACATCACCATCGAGCCGCAGTACACGGACTGGGCCGGCTACTGGGACAAGCTCGCGACCACCGTCGCCGCGGGGGACGCCCCCGACATCATCCAGATGGACGAGAAGCAGCTGTCGACCTACGCCGCCAACGGCGTGCTGCTCGACCTCAGCGAGCTCGGGACGGCCCTGCCGACCGAGGACTTCCCGGCGCCCGTGCTCGGCACGGGCGCGCTGGACGGCGTGCAGTACGGCATCCCGGTCGGCATCAACAGCTACGCGATCATGGCCAACGCGGACCTGCTCGACGAGCTGGGCATCGAGATGCCCGACGACGAGACCTGGTCGTGGGACGACTTCGCCGATATCGCGGTCGAGGTCGGCACCGCGAGCGGCGGAGAGCTCGTGGGCTCGCAGTCGTGGGGCTTCGAGGACGGGGGCCTGAACAACTGGCTGCGTCAGCACGGCGAATCCCTCTACAACGAGGACGGCGAGGTCGCGGCGTCCGAAGACGTCGTCGCCTCGTGGTGGGACTTCCTCCTCGAGATCACCGAGGCGGGTGGGACGCCCGACCCGTCCGCGACGATCGAGCGCGAGGCGGCGGGTCTGGCCGAGTCGTTCACCGCGACCAACACGTCGGCCTTCGGCCCGTGGTGGTCGAACCAGGTGCCGGCCCTGCGCGAGGCCAGCGGCAGCAACCTCGTGCCGCTGATGGTCCCGACGCCCGATGAGGGCGCCGAGGCGAGCGCGTACTACAAGCCGTCGATGTTCTGGTCGGCCTCGGCCAAGACCGAGCACCCGGGCGAGGTCGCGCTGTTCCTCGACTGGCTGTCCAACAGCGAAGAGGCGGCCGACATCCTCCTCGCCGAGCGCGGTGTCCCCGCGAACGAGAAGATCCGCGAGTACATCACGCCGGAGCTCGACGCGACCAACCAGGAGGTCGTGGAGTTCCTCGCAGAGATCGAGCCCCGTGTGGGCGACGCCCCGCCGGCGACGCCCCCGGGCGGCGGCGCCATCGAGACGATCATCGAGCAGCACACCCAGAAGGTGCTCTTCGGCGACATGACGCCCGCCGACGCGGCGGCGAGTTTCCTCGCCGAGCTGCAGCTGGCGCTCGACGACGCAGCCATCTGAGCCGACGCGCGGGTCGGACTCCCCACGGTCCGACCCGCCCGTCACGAAGCCCGTACGGGGCCGGACCGAAGTGATGAGGGGTCCGGCCTCGTGCGGCACCGCCCCGGAAGGGCGCGAATGCGCCCCGCCGTGGTCTGCCACGCCCAGGATTGAGACAGGAAGCACGAGGAGGCCCTGTTGACCGAGGTCACGTCGCGCGCCATCACGATGGCGCAGGTCGCCCAGCACGCCGGCGTCTCGCAGGCGTCGGTGTCGCGCGTGCTCAACGGTGTCGCCACCGTCGACCCCGCCATCGTCGCGAAGGTGAACCGAGCGGTCGCCGCTCTGAACTACTCGCCCAGCGAGGCAGCGCGCAGCCTGGTGCGGGGGAGCAGCCACACGATCGCCCTCCTCGTGCCCGACCTCGAGAACCCCATGTTCCAGGGCGTCCTCAAGGGGCTGACGGTCGCGGCGGCGCGCGACGGCTATCGGGTGCTCGTCGCCGACAGCGCGGAAGCGGTCGGCGTCGAGGCCGAGATCGCGGTCGAGGCGCGGAGCAAGTGCGACGCCCTGGTGCTCGTCTCCCCCCGCATGCCCGATCCCGAGCTGCGGGAGCTCATCCAGCGCACCACGCCCGTGGTCGTCGTGAACCGTCGCGTCGACGACAGCCCCGCAGCCCAGCTCGCGGTGGACTACGGCACCGCCGTGAAGGAGCTCGGCGTCCACCTGCGCGGGTTCGGCCATCGCCGCATCGCCTATCTCGCCGGCCCGCCGCTGAGCTACGCCAACGAGCAGCGGGCGCAGGGGCTCGGTGAGCTCGCGCGCGAGTTCCCCGACCTCGAGTTCATCACGGTCGCCGCCGGCTCGAGCATGGAGGCCGGGTACGACGCGGCCGACGCCGTGCTCGAGACGGGCGCCACGGCCGCCATCGCCTTCAACGACCTCGTCGCCCTCGGCCTGCTGTCCCGCCTGGGAGAGATGGGCGTCGAGGTGCCCGAGCAGCTCTCCGTCGTCGGCATCGACGACATTCCCCAGTCCCGATTCGCCGCCCCGCCGCTCACGACCATGTCGGTCCCGCGGATCGAGATCGGGCGGCAGGCTTGGAATCGCATGCGTCAAGCACTGGAAGGCGAGAACGCCGACCACCCCCTGTTCTACCGTCCCGTCATCGTGGCCCGGCGCAGCTCCGGCCCCGCCTCGCACGCGAGCGGCTGGGTCGGTCCCGCGCGCCCGGTCCTGCGGCTGGGCTCCACCGTGGTGGCCCAGTACGAGGAGGGCACGAGCGTCGACTCGGTCCTCTCGCCGCGGCCGTTCCTCGACAACGTGGTCTCGCGCGGCGGGACTCCGCTGTCGGTGACGGAGCCGACCGACCACCCGCACCACCTCGGCGTGAGCCTCGCGATCCCCGACGTGAACGGCACCTCCTACTGGGGCGGTCGCACCTACGTCCGCGGCGAGGGGTCGATCATGGTGCCCAACCACGGACGACAGCGGCGCGACCACCTCCACATCGACGGGCACTCGCTCGACGAGCGCCTCAGCTGGGTCGACCACACCGGCACCACGCAGCTGGTCGAGGTGCGCGGGCTGCGGTCCGCCGAGCTCGAGAACGGCTGGGCCCTGCGCTGGCGCAGTCACCTCAAGGCGACCATGGCCGCGATCACGTTCGGCTCACCCGCCACCAACGGCCGGGCGGGCGCGGGCTACGGCGGCATCTTCTGGCGGTTCGCTCCCGAGATCGCCCGCGTCTTCAGCCCGGCGGGCGACACCGAACGCGACGTGCACGGTGCGGCGACCCCCTGGCTCGCCTTCACGTTCCCCGAGCGTCGGACGACGGTCGTCCTCGCGCAGGGCGACGATCCGCTGCCGTGGTTCGTCCGTTTCGCGGAGTACCTCGGCGCCGGCCCCGCGATCGCGTGGGACGAACCGCGCACGATCTCCGAGGGCGGCGAGCTCGACCTCGAGCTCACGGCATACGTGCTCGACGAGGAGCTCGACGGTGCAGCCGCCGTCGAGCGGGCGCTCCCCGGGCTCCGCGCACAGGCGGGGCTGTGAGCGCACGGCCGCGGGTCGGGATCGCCGGGGTGCACGGCCATGGCCGCAGCCACGTCGAGGCGGCCCTCGCGCTGGGCGCGGAGGTCGAGCTGGTCGCCGTCGCGGATCCGCGCGGCGGGGGAGAGCTGCCGGCGAGCGTGCGGGTGTTCGCCGACGCGGCCGCGATGCTCGATGCCGCCGAGCTCGACATCGCGATCCTGAGCACCCCCATCCCCACGCACGCGGACCTCGCCGTGCGCGCCCTCGAGTCCGGCGCGCATGTGCTCCTCGAGAAGCCCCCGGTCGTCTCGATCGCCGAGCACCGGAGAGTGGATGCCGCGGCCCGCGCCGCCGGGCGCTCGGTGCAGGTCGGCTTCCAGTCGCTCGCGAGCGCAGGCGTCGCCGGGGCGCGCGACCTCGTGTCGTCGGGGGGGATCGGCGACCTCGAGCACATCGGAGCGGTGGGCCTGTGGTCGAGGTCCGAGGAGTACTGGCGGCGAAGCCCGTGGGCGGGTCGGCGCCGCACGCCGGACGGGGGAGTGGTCGCCGACGGCGCGGTCACCAACCCGCTCGCGCACGCCGTCGCCACGGCCCTCGCGATCGCCGGCGCCCGTGAGCCCGGCGACGTGCGGGGCATCCGGACCGATCTGCGCCGTGCGAACGACATCGAGACCGACGACACGTCGTCGCTCGTGATCGACCTCGAGTCCGGCCCGCGCATCGCCGCAGCGCTGAGCGTCACCGCACCGCGTCGGCACGAGCCGTACGTCCTGCTGCGGGGGTCGCGCGGCCACGCCCTGTACTTCTACACGCTCGACCTGCTCCAGGTGCAGCCTTCCGGAGCCGCCCTCCCCCGGACGTACGAGTTCGCGCGCGTGGGCCTGCTCGCCGATCTCGCGGACCACGCGCGCAGCGGCACGCCGCTCGCCGTCCCTCTCGAGGCGACCGGCGCGTTCACCGCGGTGCTCGAGGCCGTCGTCGCGTCGCCCGAGCCGGCGGTCGTGGCATCCGATCAGGTCACCGTCGCCGTGAGCGGCGAAGAGCGGTTCCGCGTCGTCCGCGGTGTCGAGGAGTGGTCGGAGCGCGTCGCGTGGGAGGCGCGCACCTTCGCGGACCTGGGCGCCCCCTGGTAGGCGGCCCCGCCGCGGTCAGGGGCCGACGCCGATGATGGCGGACGCCGCGTCGTCGACGGCCGCGGTCGAACTGCGGACGATGAGGGGCGACGACTCGTAGATGCGATGGGTCGGCGCGTCGGGATCGTCGAGCTGCCACATCAGCAGCTGCACGGCGGCGCGTCCCTGCTGGTGCGGCTTCTGCTGGAGCGTCGTGAGGGAGAACATCTCGGCGTACGCGTGGTCGTCGATCCCGACGACGCTGAGCTGGTCGGGCACCCGGATGCCGAGGCGCCGCGCGGCGATCACCGTGCCGACGGCGACCTCGTCGCACACGCCGACGATCGCGGTGGGTCGCGTGAGGCGGTCGCCCAGCAGCTCGACCGCCGCGCCGTACCCGCCGGGCATGTTCACCTCGGACGGCGCATGGCGAGCGGATGCCTCGAGCCCCGCGCCGCGCATCGCCACGACGTAGCCGTCGAGCCGCTGACGGTCGCCGTAGCTCGTGCGCCGCCCGTCGGGGTCGCCGCCCACGAACGTGATCGCGCGGTGGCCGAGGCCGAGGAGATGCTCGGTCGCGATGCGCCCTGCCGCACCGTCGTCGATCGACACGGCGTTGGTGCCGACGTCGTACCCGCCGACGCTCACCACGGGCTTGCCGAACGCGACGAGCCGCTCGAGCTCGTGCGCGCTGGGTTCGATCCCGACCGCGATGAGCCCGTCGAACCGCTTGCGCGCGAGGAAGCTGTCGAACATCTCGCGGCGGGCGTCGGACTCCGGGCGCGCTCCGTAGAGCGCGAGATCGTAGCGGCGCTCGAGGAGCGCATCCTGGATGCCCTCGAGAACGTGGGCGAAGAACCATCGGTCGAGCGTCGGCATGATCACCCCGACGGTCTGGGTGCGGCCGGTCACGAGGCTGACCGCGCTCGTCGTCGGAACGTAGCCCAGTGCGGTCGCAGCATCCTGCACCCGCGTGCGCGTCTCGTCGGAGACGTAGCCCGCTCCGGTCAGCGCCCGGCTCGCGGTGGATTTCGACACGCCCGCGGCGCGCGCGACGTCGGCGATTCCCGCCATCGGCCCTCCTCGGCAGTGAGGCGGCTCCTTCGCTCAGCGACAGAAATGTGGAACCGGTTCCATGCACATTGTGCCGCTCGTTCGTCCGCCACGCCAGCCCCAATCCCGTATTTACCGAGTTGTGATGAAGGGCGATTGTGTCGTTACCGCGCATCCCCTAGCGTGAGCATGGAATCGGTTCCCTATGGTCCCAGCGCGGAGTCTCGGCCGATCGCCGGTCCGCGCCACTCAATGAGGAGGACGAATGAAGACAACCAATCGAGGCCGCATCCTCAGCGCTCTCGCGATGACCGGAGCGACCGGTCTCGCACTCGTCGCCTGCACGGGCGGTCCCGGCGTCGACAACGGCGGCGATGAAGGTGGCGACGGCGACAACGTCGTGACGGTCTACGGCACCATCGTCACTCCCGAGCAGGAGCTGCTCGAGGAGTCGTGGGCCGAGTGGGAAGAAGAGAACGACATCGACATCCAGTACGAGGGGTCGAAGGAGTTCGAGGCGCAGATCGCCGTGCGCGCACAGGGCGGCACGCCGCCCGACCTCGCGATCTTCCCGCAGCCTGGACTCCTCGCCGACATGGCCAGCCGCGATCTCGTCCTGCCCGCGCCGGAAGGCGTCGCGGCGAACGTCGCCGAGTACTGGACCGAGGACTGGGCCGGCTACGGCACGGTCGACGACACGCTCTACGGCGCTCCGCTGATGGCGAGCGTCAAGGGGTGGGTCTGGTACTCGCCGTCGCAGTTCGCCGAGAACGACTGGGAAGTGCCCACCGACTGGCAGGGCCTGCTCGACCTGACGGCGCAGATCCAGTCCGACACCGGCGAGCCGCCGTGGTGCATCGGCTTCAACTCCGACGCCGCCACCGGCTGGCCGGGCACCGACTGGGTCGAGGACATCGTCCTGCGCCAGTCCGGCACCGAGGTCTACGACCAGTGGGTGGCCAACGAGGTCGAGTTCACCGCGCCCGAGATCAAGTCCGCCTTCGAGGAGTTCGGCAAGATCGCCCTCAACGAGGACTACGTCAACGCCGGCTTCGGCGGCATCGACACGATCGTGACGACGCCGTTCGGCACCGACCCGGCGGCCGCGCTGGCCGACGGCTCGTGCGCGCTGCACCACCAGGCTTCCTTCTTCGACGGCTTCCTCGTCGATGCGGGTGTCGAGGTGGGCGAGGACGGTGACATCTGGGCGTTCCTGACGCCGCCGTTCACCGCAGGCGGCGAAGCCGCGGTCACGGGCGGCGGCGAGATCGTCGCCGCGTTCGACGACTCCGACGCGACGGTCAAGGTGCAGGAGTACCTGTCCAGCCCCGAGTGGGCCAACAGCCGCGTCTCGCTCGGCGGCGTGATCAGCGCCAACAAGGGTCTCGACCCGGAGAGCGCATCGAGCCCGATCCTGCAGGAGGCCATCTCGATCCTGCAGAGCGACTCGACCACGTTCCGCTTCGACGCATCCGACCTCATGCCGGGCGCGGTCGGCGCCGGAACCTTCTTCAAGGGGATGGTCGACTACGTCAACGGCACCGATCTCGACACGGTGCTGGAGCAGATCGAATCGGGCTGGCCGTCCGAATGATCCGCGGGTGAGCACAGGCGGGGCCGCCGTCGTCGGCGGCCCCGTCTCTCACCCGGGAAACGAACCCGAGTCCGACGCCGCACTCGAAAGGAACCCATGTCCGACTTCCTGAAATGGGTGAGCACGCTCAACCCGTGGCTGGAGATCCTCGTCATCGTCGGGGTCTTCCTGATCGTGGTGGCGCTCATCCTCTTCTTCGTCGAGATCGCCCCTCGCCCGGGCCGGATGTACACCATCATCCGACTGGCGGCCTGCGTGGCGTTCCCCGCCCTCTTCCTCTGGTTCCTGCAGTCCTACCAATGGGCGATCGCCGCGGCTGCCGTCCTCGGACTGATCTTCTTCTTCCTCGACAGACGCGCCAAGGGCGGCGCGGGCTCGCTCTTCCAGCTCTTCGGGTTCATGACGCCGGCGGTCCTTCTGATCGTCATCGGCCTGATCATCCCCACCATCCAGACGTGGTTCCAGGCGTTCATGAACTCTCGGGGGACGACGTTCGTCGGTCTGGACAACTTCGTCTGGATCTTCTCGCAGCCTCAGAACCTGCGCGTCGTCATCAACACCATCGTGTGGGTCCTCGTGGCCCCGCTCGTCTCGACGATCGCCGGCCTCGCCTACGCGTACTTCATCGACAAGACCCGGGGGGAGCGCTATTACAAGATCCTCGTCTTCATGCCGATGGCGATCTCGTTCGTCGGCGCATCGATCATCTGGCGATTCATGTACACGGCCCGCCCGGCCGGCCAGGAGCAGATCGGGTTCCTCAATCAGGTGATCGTCTGGTTCGGCGGCCAGCCGCTCAATTTCCTGGCGGTCGAGCCGTGGAACACGTTCTTCCTGATCGTCGTCCTCATCTGGATCCAGACCGGGTTCGCCATGGTGATCCTCTCGGCGGCGATCAAGGGCGTTCCCACCGAGCAGCTCGAGGCCGCCGAGCTCGACGGCACGAACGGCTGGCAGAAGTTCATCAACGTCATCGTGCCCGGCATCCGCCCGGCGCTCATCGTCGTGCTGACGACGATCTCGATCGCGTCGCTCAAGGTGTTCGACATCGTCCGCACCATGACGGCCGGCGCCAACAACACGTCGGTCATCGCGAACGAGATGTACACGCAGTTCAAGAGCTTCGAGGCGGGGCGGTCGGCGGCGTTCGCCGTGATCCTCTTCCTGCTCGTGATGCCGATCGTGATCTACAACGCCGTGCAGCTCAAGAAGCAGAGGGAGGCGCGCTGATGAGTGCTGTCATGCCGGTCGATCTGCCGCTCGACGACGAAGGCAAGAAAGAGCTCGCGCGAGGGGCCCGCCGGGCCGATCGCGACATGTTCGGCACGTCGAAGAAGCGTCTGACGTCGCGCTGGGCGACGTTCGCGGCGCTCATCATCGCGGTGCTCTGGACGATCCCCACCTTCGGTCTGCTGATCAGCTCGTTCCGCCCGCGGGAGCTCATCCAGACCACCGGCTGGTGGACGATCTTCGAGAACTGGGGCTGGACGCTCGAGAACTACACGACCGCGCTGCAGGCCGGCAACAGCCAGCTGACGATGGCGCAGGCCTTCGTCAACTCGTTCGCGATCACGATCCCCGCGACGATCATCCCGATCTCGATCGCCCTCCTGGCGGCGTACGCGTTCGCCTGGATGGACTTCCGCGGCAAGAACATGCTGTTCGTGCTCGTATTCGCGCTGCAGATCGTGCCGATCCAGATGGCGCTCGTGCCCTTGCTGCAGCTCTTCTCTCAGGGAACGATCTTCGGGATCCCCGTGATCCAGGCGATCGGATCGGCGGGGTACGCGCAGGTGTGGATCGCGCACACGATGTTCGCGCTGCCGCTGGCGATCTTCCTCCTGCACAACTTCGTCTCCGAGATTCCGGGCGAGGTCATCGAGGCAGCGCGCGTCGACGGAGCGGGGCACGGGCAGATCTTCTTCCGGATCATCCTGCCGTTGACCATGCCGGCCATCGCGTCGGTGGCGATCTTCCAGTTCCTGTGGGTGTGGAACGACCTGCTGGTGGCGCTCATCTTCGCCGACGGCAACGTGGCGCCGATCACGAAGCTGCTCGCCGAGATGACCGGAAGCCGCGGACAGGACTGGTACCTGCTGACGGCGGGCGCGTTCATCGCCCTGATCGTGCCGCTCGTCGTCTTCATCTCGCTGCAGCGGTTCTTCGTGAGAGGGCTCCTGGCGGGAAGCACGAAGGGCTGAGGGCACCCTCGTCGCACCGCGCATCCGGGGGGCATGCGCGGTGCGTCGAGTCGTGCGCATCGGGGTGCGCGGGAGGGCGGATGCCTCGACCTGCGCGCGTCGTGGGGCGCGTCTCAGCCGCAGCCGAGACGCGCCTGCATCGACTCCATCGCGTCGATCTCGGCGGTCTGGCCGTCCTTGATCATCTGCGCGACCTGGAGGGCGCGGGGGTCGGTGCCGAGCTCGAGGAGCGCCTCCGCCATCGGGATCGCGCCTTCGTGGTGCCGGATCATGAGCTCGAGGAACAGGCAGTCGGCCTCCTGGCCGGTGGCATCCTCGAGGGCGCGGATCTCATCGGCCGAGGCCATGCCCATCGCCTCACGCGCTTCTTCGTCGGTGAGGGGATCCTCCGCGGTGCCGCCGTGGTCATGGCCCGCCTCGGACGCGTTCATCCACTGCATCATCGGCTCGCCCGACTGCGAGAGCCCCCACTGCACGAGCCAGTCGTACATCTCGCCGCGCTGGCCGGACTGACCGGTGGCGATGTCGTACGCGAGCACGCTCAGCTCGGGGTCTTCCGTCTTGCGGTAGATCTCCATGGCCATCTCGATGGCCTGGGAGTGGTGCACCTGCATGTCGCGCGCGAACCCGGCCTCGGGCGAGGTCGTGGTCGGGGCGCTGCCCCGGCTCTGGGCGCCGAAGGTCGAGAAGCGGCCGATCGCGAAGGCGAGCGCGCCGACGGCGAGGAGGACGAGCGCGATCATCCACCAGCGCCGGACCGGCGCGGTGCGCGACGCGTCGTCGCTCATCGACGGCCTCAGCGCTTGCCGGGCGCGTCGAGCGCGCCGGTGCAGGCGGCGTTCGGCTCGGGGACGTCGGCGCTGCGCCAGTACTCCTCGAAGAACTGCCCGATGCGCTCGTCGTCGGCCGAGTCGACCTTGAGCTGGTGGTTCCAGTTGGTCACCGCGATCGGCGCGTCGAGTCCCTCATAGGGCGAGAGCACGACGTACGTGGACGGCAGCTGAGCCTCGAGCGTCGCGAGCTCGTCACCCGAGACGTCCGCGGGGTTGTAGGTCACCCAGACCGCGCCGTGCTCCATCGAGTGGACGGCGTTCTCGTTGGGGACCTGCTGGTCGTAGATGCCGCAGTTGAGCCAGACGGCGTTGTGCGGGCCGCCGGCCGGCGGGGACTGCTCGTAGTCGACGGTGCCCTCGACGTGCTGTGTGGCGTTCTCGTACGTCTCGACGCCCTCGATCTCGACGCCCTCGCCGCCCGGCGTGTACGCCTGCGGGGGAGCGGGTGCGAAGACGATGGATGCCACGATCAGGCCGATGATGACGACGGCGGCCGTGATGCCGACGACCCACCAGACGAGTTTGCTGCGGCGGCGCTTGGCGAGCTGCTTCTGGTACTCGGCGAGCTTCTCCTGACGCTTCTGCTCGCGCTGCTGCTTGACGGTGAGGGTGATCTCTGCCTGCTTGGCGGGGTTGCCGCTCGTGCGCTTCTCGGAGGGGCTCGGGGGTGTCGGGGTCATGTGCGTGATCTCGGCTCGGGCACCCGGCGTGGCGCCGAGAGGCGCTGCGGGCAGGGACAGGACACGGCAATCCTATGCGAGCGCATGCGAGGGACGGCTGGGAAGCCGCCGACATTGCGCCGGGACAGCACCGCGAGAGGCTGCCTCGCGCTCCGGGTTTCGGGCTGGGGTGAGGCATCCGCTATCATGGACGTCGAATCGATTCGATTTCTCGTCGATCCCCACCCCCACACTGCGCGCCTGAGCCGGACGACCGGCGTCGACGCCTCCCGCCTCGTCGCCGAAACGAAGATCTCCTTTGCTCGATACCGCCTCTGTCCCGACACAGCGCCCCGCAGGCCCCGACACCGCTCCGCGTCCGCAGGGCTCGCCGACCGGTGCCATCCGAACGCTCGGGTCCAATCCCGCCACCGCGCCGATCGTCCTCCACCCCGGAGATTCGATCTCGCACCGCCGGCGGGTGCTCTACATCATCCTGCTCGGCGCGCTCACGGCACTGGGCCCGTTCACGATCGACCTGTATCTGCCGGCCTTCCCTGTGCTGCAGGAGGATTTCGGCACGACCGAGGCCGCGATCCAGCTGACCCTCGCGGGCACGATGATCGGCTTCGCGCTCGGGCAGCTGATCGTCGGACCGCTGAGCGACAAGGTCGGGCGCCGCCTCCCGCTGCTCGTCGTGACCGCGCTCCACGTCGTCGCGAGCATCGCCGCGGCGCTCGCGCCGAGCCTCGAGCTGCTCTCGGTCGCGCGCGTCTTCATGGGCGCGGGCGCCGCCGCGGGCGGTGTCGTGGCTGCGGCGATCGTGCGCGACCTGTTCGGCGGACGCCGCCTCGTCGTCATGCTGTCGCGCCTGGCACTGGTCTCGGGCGTCGCGCCCGTGCTCGCGCCGCTCGTCGGCTCCGCGCTGCTCATCCTCATGCCGTGGCGCGGCATCTTCGTCGTGCTCGGCATCTACGGCAGCATCATGCTCGTCGCCGCGGCCGTCTTCATCCCCGAGACCCTGCCGCCCGCCCGTCGTCACGAGCGCGGCGCGACGACCGTGTGGCAGCGTTACAAGAGCGTCTTCAGCGACCGCGTGTTCATCGGCGTCCTCATCATCGGCGGCATGACCTTCAGCGGGCTGTTCTCGTACCTCTCGTCGTCGTCGTTCCTCTTCCAGGGCCTGTACGACTTCGATCCGCAGCAGTACGGGATGCTCTTCGCGGTGAACTCCCTCGGCGTGGTCCTCGGCGTGCAGGCCGCCTCGCGGCTCGCCGCACGGTACGGGCCGCAGTGGGTGATGGCATGGTCGACGGGCGTGCTCGTGGTCTCGGCATCCGCCATCATCGTCACCGACCAGCTCGGCCTGGGCCTGTGGGGGACGGTCATCCCGCTGTTCTTCTTCATGACCGGGTGCGGCTTCACCTTCCCGTGCGTGCAGGTGCTCGCCCTCGACCGCCACGGCAAGGCCGCGGGCACGGCCCAGTCGATCATCGGTGCGACGAACTTCGGCGTCGCCGGCGTCATCTCGCCGCTCGTCGGCTGGCTCGCCGCCGGCTCGGGCATCACCGCCACGACGATGGCCTCGGTGATGGTGGGCTGCGCCGTCATCGGCGTCCTCGCGCTGTGGCTCGTCGTGCGTCCGCGCACCGTGGCGCGCCTCGCCCCCTGAGTCAGGCGGACGCGCTGTCCGCCCGCACGGGCTGCAGGCGAAACAGGCGCACCGTCCGGCCGGACTGGCGCTCGTAGTTGCGGTAGCCGGGCCATTGCGCCTCGATCCGCGCCCACGTGGCGTCGCGCTCCTCGTCGGGGACGACGCTCGCCCGCACCGGCATCCGGCGCCCGCGCACCGTGATGGCGGCATCCGGATGCGCGAGCAGGTTCGCCGTCCACGCGGGATGCCGCTCCCCGGCGAAGTTGGTGCCGGCGACGATGGCGCGCCCGTGCCCGTCGGGGCAGTACATCAGAGGAGCATCGCGCGGCTCGCCCGACTTCGCGCCGATCGTGTGGAGAACGAGCGAGGGCACGAGCAGCCCGCTCACCTGCACCCGCCCGCCGGACATCCAGGTCACGACGCGCTCGATCGGGGGCAGGAGGAGGGGACCCAGCACCCGGCGGAACAGCCGCGTGCGGGTCAGTGGCGCGACCAGGGTTCGGACGGCATCGAGGACGCGGGGCATGCGCCCATCATCCACCGAACCGCATATCAGCGGGAGACCGACATCGCAACGCGCTGTGTGCGTCTCGCCCCGGCGGGCAGAATGGGGCGATGACGGACGAGCGAACGGCAGGTGTCCGCCCGACGATGGCCTACCTCGCCGTCGGCCTGGTGCTGATCGCGCTGTCCTGCGTGCTCGGGTTCTGGATCTACACCCACGGCGACCCGCCGTTCGCGGTCGACGTGTGGTGGAACGCCGCCGTCGCCGAGATGTGGAGCCCGATCCTCACCGGCTTCTCGAGGGTGATGAACTGGGTGGGCGCGGGATGGTTCGGGATCCTCGTCGTGCCGATCGGGGGCGCGATCCTGCTGATCGTGATGCGCCGCCCGTGGGCGGCCGCGTACTTCCTCGCCGCCGAGGCGGTCTCCGCCGGCGGGGTGCAGGTTCTGAAGCATCTCTTCGGCCGCGTCCGGCCGGAGGACATCATCGTCGTCTCCGACTACGGCTCCTACCCGTCGGGACATGTGGCCAACGCGGCCACGCTGGCGGTGGCCGCCGCCGTGATCTTCCCCCGGCTGTGGGTGATGATCGTCGGCGCGGCGTGGGTCATCCTGATGGCGTTCAGTCGCACGTATCTGCACGCCCATTGGCTGAGCGACACCGTCGGCGGCGCGCTGCTCGGCGCCGGTGCGGCACTGCTCGTCGCGGCTGCGTTCGCCGTTCCGATGGCGCGGGAGCGGGCCGCTGCAGCGGAGAAAGCGGCGTCGCTAGGCTGAGCGCATGACCGCGCCCGAGACGCCCGATCCCGCTGTCGCCGCCGCCGAGGCCGAACTGGCGAGACTCCAGGCCGAAGCCGAGGCGGCCGAGGCGCAGCTGAAGGCGGCGCAGGCGAAGGCCGCTCTCGCCGCCGCTCAGGCCGAAGCCGCCAAGGCCAAGGCGGCCACGAACCCGCCGGCGCAGGAGGCGAACGCCCCGACCGGCGAGGCGAGCCCCGCCACGGCGGCGCCCGGCGGCCGCGAAGCGACCACTCCGGGTGCCGCAGCCGACGAGCAGACCGCCGTGCTATCTGCCGCATCGACGGTCGGCGGCTCCGGAGCGCAGCCGTCCGCGGAGCCGTCGGGCCCGTTGAGCTCGGACGAGATCGCCGCGATCGTGAAGGGCTACTCGTTCGAATCCATCACCCTCGACGTCGGCGCACTCGTCAACGGCGACCCGGTTCCCGACGCGCAGATCCGCATCCCGCTCGGCATGATGAACCGGCACGGCCTGGTGGCCGGGGCGACGGGCACGGGGAAGACGCGCACGCTGCAGGGCCTCGCCGAGCAGCTCGCCGCCAAGGGCGTCCCGGTGTTCGCGGCCGACATCAAGGGCGACCTGTCGGGCGTCGCGACCCCCGGTGAAGGCACCGAGAAGCTGCTGGCCCGCACCCAGGGGATCGGGCAGGACTGGAAGGCCGAGGCATCCGTCACCGAGTACTTCGCCCTCGGCGGGATCGGCAAGGGAGTGCCGGTGCGCGCGACGGTGTCGGGCTTCGGGCCGCTGCTCCTGAGCAAGGTCCTCGGCCTCAACGAGACGCAGGAATCGAGCCTCGGCCTGGTGTTCCACTACGCGGACGCGCAGGGCCTCGCGCTCGTCGATCTGTCCGACCTGCGCGCGGTGCTGACGTACCTGACCGGTGACGAGGGCAAGGCCGAGCTGAAGAACCTCGGCGGCCTGTCGGCGGCGACGGCCGGAGTCATCCTGCGTGAGCTCATCACGTTCGCCGACGACGGCGCAGACGTCTTCTTCGGCGAGCCCGAGTTCGAGGTCACCGACTTCCTGCGGGTCGCGCCCGACGGCCGGGGGATCATCAGCCTCCTCGAGGTGCCCGGCGTCGTCGACAAGCCCGCGCTGTTCTCGACGTTCCTGATGTATCTGCTCGCGGAGCTCTTCGAGCTGCTGCCCGAGGTCGGCGACCCCGAGAAGCCCAAGCTGGTCTTCTTCTTCGACGAGGCGCACCTGCTGTTCAAGGATGCGTCGAAGGACTTCCTCTCGGCGATCGTGCAGACCGTCCGGCTCATCCGCTCCAAGGGCGTGGGCGTCTTCTTCGTGACGCAGACACCGAAGGACGTCCCGTCCGACGTGCTCGCGCAGCTCGGCTCGCGCGTCCAGCACGCCCTGCGCGCCTTCACGCCCGACGACGCCAAGGCTCTGCGGGCGACGGTCGGCACGTACCCGAAGTCGGGCTACGACCTCGAGCGCGTGCTGCAGGAGCTCGGCACGGGTGAGGCGATCGTCACGGTCATGAGCGAGAAGGGCGCGCCCACCCCTGTCGCCTGGACCCGCCTGCGCGCGCCCCAGGGGCTCATGTCGCCCACACCCGATCCGCAGATCGACGCGGCGGTCAAGGCATCCCCTCTCCTCGCGAAGTACGGCACCGCGATCGACCGCGAGTCGGCGCGCGAGATCCTCACCGCGAAGATGCAGGCGGCGGACGACGCGGCCGCGGCCGAGGAGGCCGCGCTCGCGAAGGCCAAGGCCGATGCGGAGCTCGCCAAGCAGAAGGCGGCGATCGACAAGGCGCAGGCCGCTGCCGACAAGAAGGCGCAGCAGGAGTACGAGCGCCTCCTGAAGAAGACGCAGGGGACGACGCGCACGTCACGCAGCGCCCAGAAGTCGCCGATCGAGCAGATCCTGAACTCGAAGTCGACGCAGACTATCCTCGGGGGAGTCATCCGCGGGATCTTCGGGACCGGGCGCCGCTGAACCCGGGCTGCCCGCTCCGCAGGCGGCTGGCGCACTCGATCGGAAGGGTGGTCTCGTTGCGCAGGGCACTCGCCGCCGCCGGCCTCGTCGTGGCGCTCGGCGCAGCGGCGACGGTCGTCGCCCTCGCGGTGACCGCGGGCGCGACGGGTGCGAAGGCGCCGACCGTCCTGGCATCGCCCTCGGGCTCCGGACCGGCCGAGCCCGTCTCGGAGGCCGACTTCTGCTTTGTCGAATCGATGATCTTCTACCGCGTCGAGGCGCGGCGGATGGGCGCGGTGCTCCTCGACGCCGACGGGATCTCGACGGCTGCGCGCGAGGTCGCGACGGACGTCGTGGCGGCGCAGGATGCCGAGATGGCCGACCTGCGGGAGTGGTACGTGGCATGGGCCGCGGCCAAGCCGCTCGAGCGCCCCGACGAGGGGCCGTGCGCGGGTCACGGCGCCCACGCCGACATGCCCGGCGTCCCGACGTGGGCGCAGCGCACCGACCTCGCCGAGGCAGCCGGCGCCGACGCGGAGACGCTCTTCGCCGAGCTGATGCTCGCCCACACCGCTGGCGTGATCGATCTCGCGCAGGACGCGCTCGCCGCGGATCCGCACAGCCTCGTGCGGGAAGCCGCGGAGCAGGCGATCGCGGACGGGCAGCACGACACCGCCGCGTTCGAGGCGCTCGCAGCCCGACCGCGCTGACCTCCGCTCGCCCGCCGAGGCCCTGGCGTCCCGATCCGCGTGCGGACGGGACGGATCACCAACCGCTGAGCGGCTCCACACCCGCGAGGGCCTCGGCGGCGCCGCGCAAGGCGTGCACGTGGCGCGCGGCGACAGACAGTCGCGAGATCGACGTCGAGAGCGTGACCGCGCCGACCGTCTCGGCGCGGTGGTTGCGGACGGGCACTGCGAGGCATCCGCGATCGGGTGACAGCATGGCGACCTGCTCGGTGTAGCCGCGCACGGTGTAGGCATCGGCGATCGCCTGGAGTTCCTCGGCCGAGGGTCGGGCCGTCCAGCGCGGTGCGCGGGGAGCCTCGCGATCGGGGTGGGCGATGAGCCACAGGTGGCCGATGGCCGATCGGGTCGGGTCGCCGAGGAGGGTCGCCGGGTCGGACAGCGGATGCTTCGCATCCTCGTCGAGGATGGTCAGGCCCGCGCTGTGGAACCCGAACAGGTGCACCGCCTCGCCCGTCTCCGCGCGCAGGCGCTCCACCACCGGCGCGTACGCCGGACGACGGTGCGCATCGACGACCGCGGCGAGTTCGAGCACGCGCGCTCCGAGCAGGAAACCCGAGAAGTCCGCCCGCCGGACCAGGTACTCGTCGCGCACGAGGGAGTTCACCACGCGGTAGACCGTGGCGCGGGGGGCGCCCACGGCGCGGGCGATGTCGGCTGCCGTGGAGCCCTCGTCGTGGCGCGCGACCTGCTCGAGGATCTCGAGCGCGAGACCGAGACCCTTCTCGGGCAGTCGGGCGCGGGACGCCGCATCCACTCCGCTCACCGTCCCTCCGCCGGGTCGATGCAGTCCGCGTCGATCGGCCAGTCGTGCACACCCACCCGGGCGGCGAGGCCGGGATGCCGCGTCAGCCGGACCGCTCCGGCGGCGACGACCGCCCCGAGGATCACCGCGGCCCACCACAGACCCGCGGGGTTGTCGGCGGCCGCCGAGACGAGGTAGAACACCAGCACGGCGACGAGGCCGGCCAAGGGCACCGCCGCGAGGACCGCGGAGCGGACGGTGAGCTCGCCGATCCGGGCGAGGAAGACCGGCGCGGCCAGGCAGACCAGGGCATAGGCGAGCACGAATCCGATCGTCGACCCGGGCGACGTCACCATGCGCAGGTCCTGCCGGGACCCTCCGAACGAGTAGACGAGCCCCGGCACCGCGAGCACGAACGACGCCAGCACCACGCCGCCGAGCGCAGGAACTCCCCGCCGCGAGACGCGGCCGAAGATCTCGGGGAGGAGCCCTTCGCGGCTCATCGCGAACGCGAGGCGGGTGGCCGCGTTCGTCATCGCGAGCGCGCAGGCGAGGAACGAGACGGCCACGATGAGATCGACCAGCCACGCGAGGCCGGTGACAGAGGAGAGGGATGCCTGGTCCGGCGCCTCGGCGACGATCGACAGCTGCGCGGCCGTCCCGACGAGCATCACCAGGCCGGTGGCGCCCACGCTCACGAGGATCGCGCGGGGGACTGCCGCGAAGGGCCGTCGAGTCTCGGGGCCGAGGGCGACGCCGCTCTCGAAACCGACGAACCCGATCAGCGAGAAGGCGACGCCGGTCATGATCGCGTCGATCGACGCATGCGACGGATCGGGTGCCAGCAGGCCGAGGTCCCACTCGGTCGCGCTGAGCGCCGCGATCGAGAGCCCCAGCACGGTGAGCACCGCGAACGACTCGATCACGAGCAGCATGCGGGTCGACATCCGCAGACCGCGGGCGATGACCACCGCGATGACGGCGCCGAACAGCACCATCAGTCCGGCGATCATCCACCCGGGAGGCTCGGCGCTCGCCGTGAGGAGCTGCGCCACCCGGCTCGAGCCCGAGCTGAGCGTGTTCATCGCGATCGCGAGATAGCCGATCCCGAGCGCGCTGCCGGCGACGAGGCCGACGTGGGCACCGAGCCCGCGTGCCGCGAACGTGTAGAGAGAGCCGGTGCTCGCCACGCGGCGCGCGAACATGCCGATCACGAGCGCCACCCCGATGACGAGCGTGAGGGTGACGGCGATGTCGAAGAACGCGAGCGACCCACTGCGGGCGTAGAGCGCTCCGGGGTGGATGAGAAGCACTCCGGCGGGCGCGGTCGCAGCGACCGACTGGGCCACGACGTCGACCGTGCGCGCATGACGTCGGCGCAGGCCGGTGAACGGCGAGCTGCCGCCGAGGTCGGACCGGGGCCGACCCTGCCGGATCGCGTCGGCGAGTGCGCTCATGCTTCCTCCTGCTCCGCCGGTGAGGGCGTGCCGCGAGGGTAGCGATGCCGGATTGCGCGGGACGCCGCCGCGTGTTTCGGGCGCGTGTCGCCGACTGAGACCACGGGGCGAGGAGTCGGTCCAGCCGTCTCAACAGGATTTCGCTCGGCGTCCACCCGATCACACAGAGGGGAAACGGCGACGGCGAAGAATCACGACGACGCGGGGCATGCACCGCGACTTCCCCATCGAAAGGAACCCTGTGACTGACACACAGCTCTCGCCAGAGGGAGACTCGCCGCCGCCCTCGCGGCGCCTGGTCAGCCCGCGCGCGCTCGGCGTCGCGTCGGCCGTCGCTGCGGGCGCAGCCGCCGTCGCCCTCGTCTTCGCGACGCAGACCGCCGTGCAGGCGACCTCGTCGCCGCAGAACGCCGCGGCCACCCCGATCGCTGCCGACAGCACCGACGAGGACGCGCCCGAGAAGGCCGAGACGATCGCGCATCCGGCGACGGTCGCCGCCGCCTACGATCAGCTCTCCGGCGCCGAGGTCGAGTACGTCCGCTACCTCGGTGCTCAGGACGCCGCGTTCGCCGCCGGGGGCGACCTGTTCGGTGACACCGGACTCCAGTTCCTCTCGACCGATGTCGCCGACCCGCAGGCGTACACCGACGGTCAGCGCCGCCTGCTGTCGCTCTACTACGACTACGCGACGAACGAGACGGTGAGCATGATCGTCAACGTCACGAAGGGCAAGGTCGAGACCGTCGAGCGTGCGAGCGGCACCCAGCCCGCTCCGACCGACGCCGAGACCGCGCTCGCGTGGGAGCTTCTGCTCGACTCCGACCTGTCGGAGCCGCTCGACCAGGAGTTCGCGACCCTCACCGGCGGTTCGGCGCTCACCCCCGGCTCCGCCGAGGTCGAGCTCACCGCCCACTCGTTCATCACGGATGCCGGATCCTTCGGCGCCGAGTCGTGCGGCGTCGACCGCTGCGTGCAGCTGCTCGCGCAGGTCGACGGGGGTTCGTTCCTGACCACCACCACGTACGTCGTCAACCTGTCCACCAGCACCGTCCTGTCCGTCTCATGACCATGGAGAGAAACCCGATGAAACGCATCCTCAGCGCGGCCACAGCGGTCGCCCTGCTCGCGGGAGGTCTCATCCTCACCGCACCCGTCGCGGCGACGGCGCAGACCGTCACCGAGGCATCCTGCTCCGGCGAGTCGCTCGTCTCGGAGGAGATGGACTCCGGCTCGAGCTGGCAGATGTGCTGGCGGATCGACTCGTACCGAGGACTGGTGCTCGACAAGGTGGCCTACCAGCCGCGCGACGACGCGTCGCCGATCCTCGTGCTCGACTCGATCGCCCTCGCGCAGCTCAACGTGCCGTACGACACCGGCGCCACCGAGTACAACGACGTCACGACCTACCAGGTCGGCGGACGCCGGCTGCAGGCCATCGAGGCCGTCGACTGCCCCGTCGGCGAGGTCCGCACCTCCTGGGTCGACGCGACCCGCGGCGTCATCCCCGCGATCTGCATCGGGGAGGAGGACTCCGGGCTCGCGTACCGCTCGAACATCACCCGCGACGCGCTCTACGCCGCCCAGGGCACCGACCTCGTCCTGCACACGGTCTCGCGGATCGGCTGGTACGAGTACCAGACGCAGTACCGCTTCCACGACGACGGCGAGATCTCGGTGCAGCTCGGCGCGACCGGTGACCTGTCGCCCAACGACTACGTCGACGTCGTCAACCAGGGCTGGCCGATCGCGCCCGGCCAGGAGGACTTCGCCGTCAACCACTACCACTCGGCGTTCTGGCGCGTGGACTTCGGGATCGACAGCGGCTCAGACCTGAAGGTCGAGAAGTTCGCGACCACGCCGACCGGCGAGTACGGCACGACCGGCGACACCGGTCACACGGCGATCCTCGAGACGGCGCTCACCGAGATCACGAACGAGACCAAGACGCTCGGCTCCAACCGCGAGGCATACCGTGTCGTCAACCCCGCGAGCCTGAACGCCGACGGTCACGCGCGCTCGTACGAGATCATCGTGCCTCGCGACCAGGCCTACAACCTGAACCCGGAGACCGACTACGACATCGCGTTCACCAAGGCGAAGTCGGACGAGATCCACGCGAGCCACAACCTGATCCCGTCGAAGGCCGGAGAGATGGTGACCGACTACATCGCCGACGGCGAAACGCTCGAAGACCCGATCGCGTGGGTCAACGTCGGGTTCCACCACATCAACCGGGACGAGGACCAGAGCCCCATGCCGATCCACTGGCAGGGCTTCACCCTCTACCCGCGCGATTTCGCGGCGCAGAATCCGATCATCCCGGAGGGCCGCAAGTGGGTGAACGGCGACATGCGCGGCGTTCCGAACCCGAACATCACGCCGACGCCGACCGCCTCGCCCACCGCCACACCGACGCCGACGACCGAGCCGACGCCCACCTCGGAGCCGACGCCGACCAGCGAGCCGACGCCGACGACAGAGCCGACATCGGAGCCCACGCCCACCGCCGAACCGACCGACGGCGCCACACCGGCGCCCACGACCGACCCGACGGACGACGGCGAGACGCCGCCGGCCAACCCGGTCTCGTTCGGGCAGTCCGAGGTCGCCCCCGGTGCGACGCAGACGGCGACGGCGGCCGGATTCACCCCCGGTGAGACCGTCAGTGCGGTCATGCACTCCGAC
The DNA here is from genome assembly GCF_003999995.1 of Microbacterium sulfonylureivorans. Taxonomy (NCBI): domain Bacteria; kingdom Bacillati; phylum Actinomycetota; class Actinomycetes; order Micrococcales; family Microbacteriaceae; genus Microbacterium; species Microbacterium sulfonylureivorans. The sequence continues at coordinate 152,543 of NZ_RJAD01000004.1, read as the reverse complement.
CCCGTCGACGTCGGCACCTTCGTCGCCGACGAGGACGGCGAGGTGAGCGTCCAGTTCATCGTCCCGGCGGACACGCCGACCGGTGAGCACCGGCTTGTGCTGACCGGCCAGACGTCGTCGATCGTCGCGGAGGGCACCTTCACGGTGGCCGCAGCGTCGCCCGCGGCCGTCCTCGGTGCCCTCGCGTCGACCGGCACCGATGCGAACCGCTGGCTGCTGTCGGGCATCGTGCTCCTCGTCGCCGGCGCCGGCCTCGCGGGCACCTCCTGGTACCTGCGTCGCTCGGCGGGGCTGAAGGCGCACGCCTGACACACCGCGGCCAGGGGGCGGCGTGCTCGCCGCGCCGCCCCCTGGCCACCTCCACCTCCTGACCCGAAAGGACCTCGATGCGCAGTCGTGCTGCAGGAGCCGGAGTCGTCCTCGCCGTCACGGCCGGACTGGCCGGGCTCGCGACGGTGGCGTTCGGCATGACCGCTCCCCGCGACGGCGTGGCGACGACCGCGCCGGTGGCTGCGGCATCCGGTGCGGCGCCGCCCGCGGCGGCGGAGTACCCGTCGGTCGCCGACCACTGCTACATCGAGGGCATGATCCCGCACCACGAGCAGGCGCTCGAACTGAGCCGGCTGGTGCTCGAGGCCGAAGACGTTCGCGAGCGCACCCGGGCGCTCGCCGAGTTCATCGTCGTCGACCAGTCGACGGAGATCGACACGATGCACGCGTGGCAGGATGCCTGGACCCGCGCCATCCCCGTCGACGGCGTGGGAGCCGCCCATGCGGCGCACGACGCGTCTGCCGGCAGCATCCCGACCGGGTGCGGCGACCACGCAGACCATGCGGGGATGAAGGGCATGGCGACCCCTGCGCAGCTCGCCGCCCTCGACGAGGCCGAGGGCGCCGAAGCAGACAGGCTCTTCCTCGAGCTCATGATCGTCCACCACGAAGGGGCGCTCGCGATGGCCACGATCGCGGTCACCGAGGGCTCGAACGCCTTCGTCCGCACGTCGGGCAAGCACGTCCTCGTCGAGCAGGAACGCGAGATCACCGCGATGACCGCGCTGCTCGCCGGGGACCAGTGACCGCGCTGGACGATCGCCCGTCCGCCATCACGGGGAGGGATGCCGCGTCCGCCGTCGCCGATCCTGCTCCGTTCTCCGACGGCGGCGGGACGCGGCATCCGCTCGTCCGCCCACGTCGCCTGCTCGCGCTGGCCGCCGTCGCCGTGCCGGTGCTCGTGGCATCCCTCGCGACGGCGGCACTCGGCGTGGCGACCGTGCGCAACGGGTCGATGACCCCGACGCTGCGCAGCGGAGACACCGTCGTCTACGACCGCTGGACGACGCCGGTGCGAGGCGACATCGTGCTCCTCGTCGACCGCGAGGGGTGGTCGGGCTCGCCGGGCACCGTGCTCGTCAAGCGCATCGTCGGCGTCGCGGGCGACGTCGTCGTCTGCTGCGAGGCCGGCACCGGGCGCCTCGTCGTCAACGACGATCCGGTGGACGAGCCCTTCGTCGACGATGCGCGGCCGGGCGGAAGCACCCCGTTCCGGGTGACGGTGCCCGACGATGCCGTGTGGGTCATGGGCGACAACCGGGAAGCCTCGGCCGACTCTCGCGAGACCGTCTCGGCCCCCGGACACGGCGCGGTCGCCCGCGCCGACCTCCGCGGCACGGTGCGGGCCTGGTGGGCGGGCTGAGTCGCACCGGCCGCATTCTCTGCTGAACCGCTCGCCGAGTCCCCAGCGCCGCCGCGGCGCCGGCGAGAGCCTAGCCTGGAGGCATGGCGACGAAGCCCCCGAAAGCCGACATCGATGAGACGCGCGTCCGCGTCACGAAGCCCAAGAAGGTCGCCGTCGGCGTGCCCGGGGTGCTGCACGCGCTGCAGATCGCGAACGAGCAGATGGGCGTCGCCCGGTCGGTGCAGACCCTCATGCAGGTCAACCAGAAGGACGGCTTCGACTGCCCGGGCTGTGCGTGGCCGGAGGAGGACAAGCGCCACGTCGCGGAGTTCTGCGAGAACGGCGCCAAAGCCGTCGCCGAGGAGGCGACGCTGCGCCGGATCGGGCCGGAGTTCTTCGCGGCGCACTCGATCGACGACCTGCGCGGCCACGACGACTGGTGGCTCGGGCAGCAGGGCAGGCTGACGCATCCGATGATCCTCGACGAGGGCGCCACCCACTACCGCCCGATCTCGTGGGAGGACGCCCTGCGTGAGATCGCCGACGAGATCGCCGCAATCGACGACCCCGACGACACCGTGTTCTACACGTCGGGCCGCACGTCCAACGAGGCGGCCTTCCTCTACCAGCTGCTGGTGCGCGGTGTGGGGACGAACAATCTGCCCGACTGCTCCAACATGTGCCACGAGTCGTCGGGATCGGCGCTCACCGAGACCATCGGGATCGGCAAGGGCACCGTGTCGATCGACGACATCCACGACGCGGACCTGCTGATCGTCGCGGGCCAGAACCCCGGCACGAACCACCCGCGCATGCTGTCGGCGCTCGAGAAGGCCAAGTCGCGCGGCGCGACGATCATCGCCGTGAACCCGCTGCCCGAGGCGGGCCTGATCCGCTTCGACAACCCCCAGACCGTGCGCGGCGTGGCGTTCGGCGGCACGAAGCTCGCCGACCAGTTCGTGCAGATCCGCCTCGGCGGCGACCAGGCGCTGTTCCAGGCGATCGGCAAGCACCTGCTCGAGGCCGAGGCTGCGGGGGGCGGTGTGCTCGATCATGCATTCATCGCGGAGCACACGAGCGGCTTCGAGGCGTACCGGCAGGCGATGGCGGATGCCTCGTGGCGAGATCTCGTCGAAGCCACCGGGCTGCCCGAGAAGGCGCTCCGCCGGGTGGGGGAGGCCGTGCGCACCTCGAAGGCGACGATCGTCTGCTGGGCGATGGGCCTCACCCAGCACAAGCATTCGGTGCCGACGCTGCGCGATGTCGTGAACATGCTGCTGCTGCAGGGCAACATCGGCCGCACCGGTGCCGGGGTGTGCCCGGTGCGCGGCCACTCCAACGTGCAGGGCGACCGAACCGTCGGCATCTACGAGAAGCCGTCGGCCGCGTTCCTCGACGCGCTCGATGCCGAGTTCGGGTTCGCCGCTCCCCGCGAGCACGGCTTCGACACGGTCGAGGCGATCCGCGCCATGCGCGACGGCAGGGTGCGGTTCTTCATGGGGATGGGGGGCAACTTCGTCTCGGCGACGCCCGACACCGCCGTCGTCGAAGCGGCCATGGCGCGCGTCGACCTCTCCGTTCAGGTGTCGACCAAGCTCAACCGCTCCCACGTCGTGACCGGACGCCGTGCGATCATCCTGCCCACGCTCGGCCGCACCGACCGCGACCGGCGCGGCGGCCGCGAGCAGCGCGTCACCGTCGAGGACTCGATGGGCGCCGTGCACTCGTCCCGCGGCCGTCTCGCGCCGCCGTCCGACGAGCTGCTGAGCGAGGTCTCGATCGTCGCGCGCCTGTGCGGGCTGCTGTTCGGGCGAGCGGATGCCCCGGCCCCGGAGACGTCGGCGGCGCCGGTGGATGCCGCCGACGTCGACCGCGGCCAGGTCGAGCGCACGGCGGCCGAGCAAGCGGGCGGCTCCCACCCGGCCGGGGCGCGGCATCCGCTCTCCGCAACGCGGCGTGCGCGCACCGCGCCCCACGCCGACTGGGCCGCTCTCGAGTCCGACTACGCGCTGATCCGCGCGCACATCGAACGGGTGATCCCCGGGTTCGACGACTACGAGGAGCGCATCGACAAGGGTCGCACCCTGCATCTGCCCAACGGGCCGCGGGACGCGCGTCGGTTCGCGACGGCAGACGGCAGGGCGCGGTTCACCACGAATCCGCTCGAGTTCCCCGTGATCCCGCGCGGACGACTGCTGCTGCAGACGCTGCGCTCGCACGACCAGTACAACACCACGATCTACGGCAAGGACGACCGGTACCGGGGCATCCACGGCGGCCGCCGCGTCGTCCTCGTCAACGCGAAGGACATCGCCGAGATGGGCTTCGCCGAGGACGAGATCGTCGATCTGGTCTCCGAGTGGCGCGGTGTCGACGGCATCCTCCAGGAGCGGCGTGCCGAGGCGTTCCGCGTCGTGGCGTACCGCACCCCGCGGGGCAACGCCGCCGCGTACTACCCCGAGACGAACGTGCTCGTGCCGCTCGACTCCGTCGCCGACGTGAGCGGCACGCCGACGTCGAAGTCGGTGGTCGTCCGGCTCGAGCGCCGGGCGTGAGGCGCGACGAAGGCGGGGAGGTGTGCCATGACTCCGCCTGTGCGCCGTCGCGCGTCACACGCGTCCGCGAATTCCCCGCGATGCCCGGCGGGCGTCGACCGGCCAGGCGGAGTAATGACACGCACCCCGCCGGTGACCATGTCGCCGGTGTCTAGGCTGGACCCATGACCCGCGCTGCCGTCATCACGGTCTCCGACCGGTCCGCTGCGGGCGAGCGCGCCGACGAGAGCGGACCGGTCGCGGTCGCCGCGCTGCGCGACGCCGGATTCGACTGCGCCGACGCAGTCGTGGTGCCGGACGGCGCCGACAGCGTCGAGCGGGCGCTGCAGGCCGAGATCATGGCGGGCGTGAAGCTCATCGTCACGTCGGGGGGCACCGGCGTCGGACCCCGCGATGAGACGCCCGAGGGCACCCGCCGGGTCGTCACGCGCGAGGTTCCCGGAATCGCCGAGGAGCTGCGCCGCCGCGGCGCGGCCGAGAAGCCGGCGGGCATGCTCACTCGCGGGGTCGCCGGCGTCGTCGATCCGCACGGGGCCCTCGTCGTGAACCTGCCGGGGTCGCCGAAGGGCGTGGCATCCGGGATGCCGGTGCTGCTCTCCGTCGCGAGCCACATCCTCGATCAGCTCGGCGGGGGCGACCACTGATGTCGGCGGTGCGCCTCGCCGAGATCAGCTCCGAGCCGCTCGACCTCGACGCTCACCTCACGGCGGTCGATGACGCGAGGGCCGGCGCTGTCACGACGTTCGTCGGTCGCGTGCGCGATCACGATCCGGATGCCGCGACCCCCGTCGTGGCGCTCGAGTACTCGGCGCATCCCGACGCCGCGGCGGCTCTGCGCCGCATCGCGGAGGCCGCCGCCGGCGACACCGGCGCGATCGTCGCGGTGTCTCATCGCATCGGCACCCTGGCCGTCGGAGACGCCGCCGTCGTGATCGCGGTGGCCGCGCCGCATCGAGCCGAGGCGTTCGACGTGTGCCGAGCGATCATCGAGACGATCAAGACCGAACTGCCGGTGTGGAAGCGTCAGGTCGAGGCTGACGGCACCGCCACCTGGCTCGGGCTCGGCGGCTGATGCCGGTGCTCGCACTCGCCCGCGTGGAACCGGGCGACCTCCCCGACCTCACCGAGTTCCTGGGGGTCGCGGACCTCACGCTGAGCGGCCTCGACGAGGCGTCGGTGCGCCTCTGGGTCGAACGCGACCGCAGGGGCGCGATCGTCGGCAGCACCGGGTACGAGCTCGCCGGCGAGCATGCGCTGATCCGCAGTGTCGCCGTCGACCCCGCGGTGCGCGGATCCGGACGCGGCACGATGCTCGCACGGTTCGCCCTCGAGGCGGCGGCCTCGGAGGGTGCAACGAGAGGATGGCTGTTCAGCCGCCGTTCCGGCCCGTTCTGGCAGGGCCTGGGGTTCGTCCGCGCCGACCGAGCCGAGCTCGCCGCGGCGCTCGCCGGCACGCATCAGGTCCGCCTCTTCGTGCGCTCGGGCCAACTCGATCGCGAGGTCGCCTGGTCCCGATCCCTTCCCTAGGGTCCGCGACTCAGCCGCCGGCGAACGGCGGAAGCACGTCGACCAGGTCGTCGGGGCCGAGCGGCGTCGCGTCGTCGGCTCTCGATCCTCCGACGAGCACGGCGCAGCGGGGGAGGATCCCTCCCAGCCCGGGGTGCTCGGCGGCCACGGCACGACGCAGGTCGCCCAGGCTGGTCTCTGTGCGGCGCTCGCTGTCGCGGCCGGCGGCCTCCTGCGCGGCGGCGAAGTAGCGGACGACCGGCACTACGGCCGATCCCAGGCCGCGGCGAGGGCGGCGACCGCCTCGAGCGCATCGCGCACGGCGGTCGCATCGCCGCCCGCGCGCCCGGCGGCAAGGCCCGCGACGAACGCGCCGAGCGGTGCGGCCGGGCGGGCGACGCCGTTCGCGACGTCGCGCGTCATGTCGAGCACGGCGGCGACGGGCACGTCGTCGTCGGCGAGGTCGAACCGCTGCCGGAGCGTCGCCGCCCACGCATCGAGGGCCTCGGGCGGAAGGGTGCGGGACTGCTCGGTCATGACGACTCCTCTGCCTGCCGTGCGGCGGCCCGAGTCCGGGCCTCCTCCAGATCCTCCCACGTGTCCACGTCGCGGGTCAGGTCGTCGGGCGCGGGGACGACGGCGATCGCGAGGTCGGCCATCAGGTCGCGCACGGCGCCGTCCCGCCCCGCATCGGGGAGAGCGGATGCCGCGGCCCTCAGGGCGCTCGTGCGGTAGACGCCGGTCAGCCACTGCGGCCGTGACGAGGCATCCCCGAGGCACAGGCCGTCCGTGTCGGAGGGGAGGAGAACGATGTCGGCCACGAGCCGGCGCACCGCGGCGCGCGCGGACGGGAGGTCGCAGGCGAGCAGGATGGTCCACTCGGGGCCGTTCGCCGCGGAGGGCTGTCCGGCCCACGACGCGAGGGCGGTGACGATCGCGGCCGCCGGACCGCCGAACGGCGGGTCCTCGCGCACCCAGTCGACGTCGAGGGCGGGATCGAGGACGGGAGCGACGATCGTGATCGGCCGGGCTCCGGCATCCGTCGCCGCTGTGACGGCCGTGGCGAGAAGGGTGCGACCGTCGACGTCGAACAGCGGCTTCGCTGCGCCGCCGACGCGCGACGCGCGTCCGCCGGCGAGCAGGATCGCGCCGAACGATGAGGCCGCTCCGGTCACCTCACGCCCTCACCGGGACGATGCCAGTCGCCGCTCTTGCCGCCGGTCTTCGCGACGATGCGGACGTTCTCGATGGAGGTGCCCTTGTCGAGCCCCTTCACCATGTCGACGACGGCGAGGGAGGCGACTGACACGGCGGTGAGGGCCTCCATCTCGACCCCCGTGCGGTCGGCGGTGCGGACGGTGGCCTCGACAGAGACCCCGTCGTCCTCCACGGCGACGTCGACGATGGCGCCGTGGACCCCGATGACATGGGCGAGGGGGAGCAGATCGGGCGTGCGCTTCGCGGCCTGGATTCCGGCGATCCGCGCGACGGCGAGCACGTCGCCCTTGGGCACCGTGCCGTCGCGGAGCGCGGCGACGACCTCCGGAGCGCAGCGCACGAAGCCCCGCGCGGTCGCGGAGCGCACCGTGGGCTGCTTCTGGGTGACGTCGACCATGCGCGCGCGGCCGGCGTCGTCGAGGTGCGTGAAGCTCATGAGATCAGCATGACATCGACGAGGTCGCCCGCGTCGACGGAAGACACCTCGGCGGGCACGATGGCGTAGGCCTCGGCGCGTCCGAGTCCGCCGGCGAGGTGCGAGCCGCCGCTCGTGGCAGCCACGACGCGCCACGCGCGCGGGTCGGAGCGGTCGATCGTCACGGGAAGATACTGCGTGCGACCGGGCGGGGTGCGCCACCCGGCTGCGGCGGGCAGGGCGATCACCGGCCGGCCGAGGTCGCTCCGCCCCTGCATGCGCAGCAGCGCGGGCCGCACGAACACCTCGAAGGAGACGGCGGCGCTGACCGGGTTGCCGGGCAGTCCGAAGAGAAGGGTGCCGGATGCCGTCTGCCCGAACCCCTGCGGCTTTCCGGGCTGCATGCGCACCTTCGTGAACGCCATGCTGTCGCCGAGCGTGTTCTTGACGACCTCGTAGGCGCCGGCGCTCACCCCGCCCGTGAACACGACGACGTCGGCGCCGAGCGCCTCGGCGGCGCCGATCGCCTCGCGGGGACCGTCGCCCTCGTCGGAGACGCTCAGCCTGAGGACGACCTCAGCACCGGCGTCCGCGACCAGGGCCGCCAGGAGCTCGCTGTTGGACTCGGGGATCTGGCCGGGTCCGAGCGGGGCGCCGGGCGCGACGAGCTCGGAGCCCGTCGAGACGACCGCGATGCGCGGCATCCGGCTCACGACCACGTCCGGCACTCCGGCGGCCGCGGCGGCGGCGAGCTGCAGGGCGCCGAGAACGCTGCCGGGCACGAGGATCTCTTCGCCCGCGACGACGTCGTCGCCACGGCGCCGGATGTGCGCGCCGTCCGTCCGGGGGGCGCGCAGCACCGAGATCTCGCCGAGCGAGTCGGCGAGGCCGCCGACGGTCTCCTCGAACGGCACGATCGCCGTCGCGGCCGTCGGCACGGGGGAGCCGGTCATGATCCGAGCGGCTTCTCCGGGGGCGAGCGGCGGGTCGAGCGCGGTGCCGGCGGGAAGATCGGCCACGACGCTCAGCCGCACCGGTCTGTCGTCCGACGCCGTCGCCACATCGGCGTATCTCACGGCGAAGCCGTCCATCGCGGAGTTGTCGAACACCGGGATGTCGACCGCCGCGCGCACGGGTTCGCGCAGGGTTCGCCCGCGGGCAGCGGCGAGCGGGGTGCGCACCGGGTCCACCGGTGAGACGGCGCCGAGCACCGTCGCGAGGTGCGCGGCGATGTCGACGAGCTCATCGGAGCCGTTCGGGCTCACGCGTCCACCGTCACGCGGGGCGCGGCATCCCACGCGTCCATGCCGCCGGCGAGGACGGATGCCTCGATCCCGGCGGCGCGCAGCGCGCGGGCGGCACGCTCGGCGCGGACGCCGACCTTGCAGACGACGACGACCGGGCCGGGCCCGGCGAGCGCCGGATCGGCCAGCAGTGCCGCGAGCGGGACCTGCGTGACGCCGGCGAGCACGCCCGCCGCGGTCTCGTGCGGCTCGCGGACGTCGAGCAGGGTCGCGCCGCCGGCCTGCGCCGCGAGCGCGGCGTCGAGGTCGAGGTGCGCGATCGGGTCGGGGTGCGTCGGCAGGGGGTGCGTCGGCACGGCGGTCGGTTCGGGAACAGGCCCACGGGTCGCCGTCTCGGCGGTGGTCGGCGCGGCAGCGCCCTGCAGGAGAACCTCGTCGGTGCGTCCGCGGAGCGCGTCGATCACGAGCACCCGGCCGAGCAGCGGCTCACCCACGCCCGTGAGGAGCTTCACGGTCTCGGTCGCCAGGATCGCGCCGACCTGGAGGCACAGCGGTCCGAGCACCCCGACCTGCTCGCAGGTCGGGACGTCGCCCACGGTCTCGGGGGGATACAGGTCCGACAGCCGCACGGGCGCAGTCCCTGCGGGGGGCGACGACCAGAACACCGTCGCCTGTGCGTGGAACTCCTGCACGACGCCCCACACGAGCGGAACGCCGAGATCCTCGCACGCCGCGGCCACGGCGTCCCGGGTCTCGAACGTGTCGGTGCCGTCGACCACGACGTGCGCGCCCGACAGCAGGTCGCGGGCGTTCTCGCGGGTCAGCCGCGCGCGGATCGCATGCACCACGGTGCGCGGCGACAGGTCGGCGGCCACTCGCACGGCGGAGTCGACCTTGGGCCGTCCGACGTCGGCGACACGATGCATCACCTGTCGCTGGAGATTGGATGCCTCGACCCCGTCGGCGTCGATCACCGTGAGGGCGCCGATGCCGGCCGCCGCCAGAGCGAGCACGGTCGGCGAGCCGAGGCCGCCGGCTCCCACGACCGCGACGTGGGCGGCGGCGAGACGGCGCTGGGCGACCTCGCCGAATCCGGAGAGCGCGGAGTGCCGCGCGGTGCGCACGCGCTCGTCGGCGTCGAGGGCGTCGACGGGCTCCACGAGTGGGGGAAGCGGCATGGGTCCAGGGTATCCGCGCCTCGCGGAGGGTGGCCCGGGCACCGTCACTTGCGGCCGGTTCACCCGCATGTGCGTAGGAATCCTACGTCAGCGCCCGCACATGCGGTGATATCGTGCAGGGATGCCGAGCTACAAGGTCGCCGAAGCCGCACGGCTGCTCGGCGTGAGCGACGACACCGTCCGCCGGTGGATCGATGCCGGGGCCCTTCCCACGACCGGCTCGTCGCCGGCGGAGATCCCGGGCGCGGCGCTCGCCGCCCGCGCGGCCGACCTCGCCGCGAGTCCTCCCGACAGCTCCGATGTGCTCTCGAGCGCCCGCAACCGGTTCGTCGGCCTCGTCACCCGCGTGCAGCGCGACGGGCTCATGGCTCAGATCGACATCCAGGCGGGTCCGCATCGGGTCGTGTCGCTGATGTCGGCCGAAGCGGCGGACGACCTCGGCCTCGAGGTCGGTTCGCTGGCGGCCGCGGTCGTGAAGGCGACCAACGTCATCGTGGAGACCCCGAGGGGATGAGGATGCCTGGAGCACGACGGCCGCTCATGGCGGCGCTCGTCCTGGCCGGACTCGTGCTCGCGGGGTGCGCGAGCGCCGACGTGCCCGCGGGGACGCCGCCGACCGGCGACTCAGGGCCCCCCGCTGACGCGCAGGAGCTCACCGGCGACCTGACGGTCTTCGCGGCGGCATCGCTGGGCTCCGCTTTCGACGAGCTCGCGACGCAGTTCGAGCAGCGGCATCCGCAGGTCGACGTGCTTCCGATCTCGTACGACGGATCGAGCACCCTCGCCACTCAGCTCCTCGAGGGCGCGCCTGCAGACGTCTTCGCCTCGGCCGACGAGACCAACATGCGGAAGGTCGTCGATGCGGGCCTCGCGGCCGACCCCGCGCTCTTCGCCTCGAACACGCTCGTCATCGCGGTGCCGAAGGGCAACCCCGGCGGCGTGAAGGTCATAGAAGACCTCGCGGTGCCGGGCCTGACCGTCGTGCTCTGCGCTCCCGAGGTGCCGTGCGGCGCGGCGTCCCAGTCGCTCCTCGCCGGCAACGAGGTGGATGTGACGCCGGCGAGTCTCGAGCAGAACGTCACGGCCGTGCTCACCAAGGTCGCTGCGGGCGAGGCCGACGCCGGGCTGGTGTACACGACCGACGTGCGCGGCCGTGACGACGTGCAGGCGGTCCAGGCCGCCGGCGCGGAGGAGGTCGTCAACCGGTATCCGATCGCCGCGCTCGGCGACGCGTCGAACCCCGACGCGGCCGCCGCGTTCGCGGACTTCGTGCTCTCCGCGGCGGGGCGGGCCGTGCTCGGAGAGTTCGGGTTCGGGGCGCCGTGACCAGCTCGGCGGCCGGACGCGGACCGATCGGCTTCGTGCCGCGCGTCCTCGCGATCCCGGCGATCGTCGGGCTCGCGCTGCTCACGCTCCCGCTCGTCGCCCTCGTACTCCGGGTCGACTGGTCGACGCTGTGGGCCGACATCACGTCAGCCGAGGCACTCTCGGCGCTCGGACTGTCGCTCGCGACCGGGCTCACCGCGACCGCCGTGTGCGTCGTCCTGGGCGTGCCCCTCGCACTGCTGATCGCGCGCAGCCGTGCGCGGACCGCGGCCGTTCTGCGCGCGCTCGTCACCGTGCCCCTCGTGCTCCCGCCGATGGTCGGCGGCGTCGCGATGCTCTTCCTCTTCGGTCGCACCAGCTTGCTGGGCGCGATGCTGGCCGAGTGGGGCATCCGGATCCCGTTCACCACCACCGCCGTCGTGCTCGCGCAGACCTTCGTCGCCCTGCCGTTCCTCGTCCTCGCTCTGGAGGGCTCCCTGCGCACGACCGGCGTCGGCTACGAGCAGGCCGCCGCAGCCCTCGGCGCCGGGCGCTGGACCATCCTCGGAAGGGTGACGCTGCCCCTCGCGGCGCCGGGCCTGATCGCCGGGGTGGTGCTGTGCTTCGCCCGCGCGATCGGCGAGTTCGGGGCGACCGCGCTGTTCGCCGGCAATGCGCCGGGCGTGACGCAGACGATGCCGCTGGCGATCTACACCGCGTTCAACGGCGCCGGCGTCTCGCAGGGGTCGGCCGTCGCGCTCTCGCTCCTCCTGCTCGTGACCGCCGTCGCCGTGCTCCTGCTCGTGCGCGCCTGGCGGCCGGAGGCCCAGCGATGAGCGCGCTCGATGCGCACGTCGTGGTCGAGCGTGCGGGATTCCGCCTCGACGCCGACGTGCAGGCCGCCGCGGGGGAGGCGGTGGCCGTGATGGGCCCGAGCGGCGCCGGCAAGTCCACGCTGCTCGGAGTGCTCGCCGGGCTGGTCCCGCTCGACGAGGGGCACGTGCGGCTGGGTGAGCGCGAATTGGATGCCGCGCCCCGCCCGCGTCGGCGCACGACGCCGTCTCGCCGGGGGATCGTCCTGCTCGGGCAGGAGCCGAGGCTCTTCCCGCATCTGTCGGCCCACGCGAACATCGCGTTCGGCCTGCGGGTGCACGGGGCGACGAAGGACGTCGCGGCCGCCGAGGCCGACGAGTGGCTGTGGCGCGTCGGGCTCGACGGGATGGGTGCGCGGCGGCCGGCTGAGCTGTCCGGAGGGCAGCAGCAGCGCGTCGCGCTCGCGCGTGCCCTCGCGACGAGCCCTGCGGCGATCCTCCTCGACGAGCCGCTGACCTCGCTCGACACCGAGACGGCAGGCGATGTCCGTGCGCTCCTGCACGACCAGTTGGCGGCGACGCGCACGACCGCGGTCGTCGCGACCCACGATGCCGTCGACGCGGTGTCGCTCGCGAGCCGCCTGATCGTGCTCGAGGGCGGCCAGGTCACCCAGTCCGGCCCGGTGCGCGAGGTGCTGGCCTCGCCGGCGACGCGCTTCACCGCGGCGGTCGCGGGCCTCAACCGCGTCGCGGGAGCCGTGCACGCCGGGCGGTGGGAGCGCGACGCCATGGTGCTCCCGGCCGGGGACGAGGCATCCGCGGTCCTCAGCGGCTCGGAGGTCGCGGCCGTGTTCCGGCCCTCGGCGGTCGCGATCGAGCGGGCCGAGGCCGACACCTGGACGGGGGTGCTGCGGCTCGCGCCGACCGTGGCGGACGGGGAGTGGCTGGCGCGGGTCACGCGTCTCGAGCAGACGCCCGCGGGCGTGCGCGTGCGCACGGCCGACCCCGAGGTCGCCGTCGACGTCTCGGCCGACCGCGTGGCGGAACTGGGCCTCGCGCCGGGCGTGCCGGTGCGGCTGCGCGTGGCCGGCTCGGACGTGCGCTTCGTCACGTCGTGCTGACCGACGGCGCAGGCACCCTGCCGCTCGCGCGAGCCATGGGGCCTCCTAGACTCGTCGGGTGGCCCGCATCCGTCCCTTCCGTTCCGGCGATGAGCCGGCGCTCGCCGACATCTGCCTGAAGACGGCGGACGCCGGAGCCGACGCGACAGGCGTGCTCGACGACGACGACCTGTGGGCCGAGATCTTCGTGCTGCCGTACGCGGCGCGTCATCCCGAGCTCGCGTTCGTGGCGGAGTCCGACGACGGGCGCGTGGTCGGATACATCGTCGGCGCGCCCGACACCCGCGCGTTCGAGGAGTGGTTCCGCACCGAGTGGTGGCCCGAGCACGGGGCGCGGTGGCCGAAGCCCGCGGCCGAGGGATCCCGGCAGGACGGGATCCTGCTCTACGCCTACGGCCGCCGCGGTGGCGCCGAGCCGTACGGCGACGAGTACCCCGCGCACCTCCACATCGACCTGCTCCCCGAGGCCCAGGGCCGCGGACTCGGCCGTGAGCTCATCGCGACCCTGATCGAGGCGCTGCGCGCGCAGGGCGTCCCGGGGCTGCATCTCGTGGCCTCATCCGACAACGCCGGCGCGATCGCGTTCTACCCGCGGGTCGGCTTCGCCCCGCTGCCCTCGCACGACGGCGCGCAGGCGTTCGGCACGACCCTGGACTGAGCCCCGCGGCCCTTTCCGTTGGCCACGCGAACAGGATGCGATGCGGACACGGACGGGGTCGTGCGTCAACCCCTTCGTCCGCAGGCGGCGCCCGCGTAGCCTGCCGGGATGGACGACCTCTCCGCGCCCACCGGCCGCGAGCCCGCGCTCGTCGCCGTCCCGCGACCCGACGGCACCGCCCCGCGAGCACTCGTGATCGGCGCGACGGGTTACATCGGCGGCCGTCTCGTGCCGCGCCTCCTCGCCGCCGGGTACGACGTCCGGGTGCTGGCCCGCGACCCGTCGCGCGTGGCCGCGTTCGGGTGGGGGAGCAGCGTCGAGATCGTCGCCGGCGACGCGACGGATGCCGCCGCCGCCGCGCGCGCGGTGCGCGACGTCGACGTCCTGTACTACCTGGTCCACTCGATGTCGGCGGGCAGGGGGTTCGCCGACGCGGACCGCACCGCCGCCGAGACGGTCGCGTCCGCGTCGGCCGAGGCATCCGTCCGCCGTCTGGTCTATCTCGGGGGGCTCCATCCCGACGGGGTGAAGCTGTCGCCGCATCTGCGTTCCCGCGTGGAGGTGGGGGAGGTCTTCCTCCGCAGCGGCGTGCCCACTCTGGTGCTCCAGGCCGGCGTCGTGATCGGCTCGGGCTCGGCGTCGTTCGAGATGGTCCGCCACCTCACCGAGGTGCTGCCGTACATGCCGGCCCCCAAATGGGTGCGCAACCGCATCCAGCCCATCGCCGTGCGCGATGTCCTGCACTATCTGCTCGGCGCCGCGCGCGTGCCCGCCGACGTGAACCGGGCCGTCGACGTCGGCGGACCCGACGTGCTGCGGTACGGCCAGATGATGAACGGCTACGCGGTCGAGGCCGGGCTGCACCAGCGCCCGATCGCCGCCCTTCCGGTCCTGACGCCGCGGCTCGCCTCGCTCTGGGTGAATCTCGTCACGCCGATTCCGGCATCCATCGCCCGCCCGCTCGTCGAGTCGCTCCAGAACGAGTGCGTCATGAAGGATCACGCCATCGACGACCTCGTCCCGCCGCCCGAGGACGGGCTCACCGGGTACCGGGCGGCCGTGCGCCTGGCGCTCGGCCGCGTGAAGGGCGACGCGATCGAGACGAGCTGGCAGGACTCCGAGGTGCTCGGGGTGCCCAGCGACCCGCTGCCGAGCGACCCGGACTGGTCGGGCAGAGTCGTCTTCACCGATGCCCGCACCGCGACGACGTCCGCGCCGCCGGACGCGCTGTGGCGGGTCATCGAGGGCATCGGGGGAGAGAACGGCTGGTACTCGTCGCCGCTGCTGTGGGCGGTGCGCGGCTGGATGGACCGCCTGGTCGGCGGCATCGGCCTCGCGCGGGGACGCCGGTCGAAGGCGCGACTGGGCGTGGGCGACGCGCTCGACTTCTGGCGGGTCGAGGCGATCGAGCCCGGCTCGTTCCTGCGCCTCCGGGCCGAGATGAAGGTGCCGGGTCTCGCGTGGCTCGAGCTTCGGGCGACGCCGGATTCCTCGGGCTCCCGGTACGACCAGCGCGCCGTGTTCTTCCCGCTCGGTCTCGCCGGACGACTCTACTGGCTGGCCGTGCTGCCTTTCCACGGCTTCATCTTCGCGGGGATGGCGAGCCGCATCGCGGCCGCCGCCGAGGCGGCGTCGACCGGGCAGGACGAGGGCGAGACCGCGGTGCCCGAGGTGCGCGAGGCCGATGCCGATGCCGGAGGCGAAGCTGACGACCCCCGTCCCGAGCCCGACACCGCGGGCGCAGCGCGGTGACGGGCTGCTGCGGACCAGGCATCTTCGTCACCTCGGCGAGAGCCGTTCCCTGAGGTCGCGGACCCGGCGTCGCTCCAGGAGGGTGAACCCCGTGCCGTCGATCCGGCGTTCGTCGGTCATCGTGGCGCCGTCCTCGCGCCAGCCGTGTCGCTCGTAGAAGGACGCCGCGCGCTCGTTGCGGTCGAGCACCCACAGGTGGGCCTTGCGGAAGCCCGAGGTGCGCAGTCGCTGCTCCGCCGTGACCAGCAGGGCGTGCCCCACCCCGCGCGACCAGAACTCCGGACGGGCGTAGATCGCGTAGATCTGCCCGTCGCGAGGACGGTCGTCGTCGATCGAGCTTCCCAGGGCCGCCCACCCGGCGACGACGCCGTCGACCTCGGCGAGGAGGTCGCATCCGCGCGGGTCGCCGTGCATCTCGTCCCACCGCTCGCGTCGGCGCTCCGCCTCGCGGTCGGCGTCCATGCCGTCGAGGATCTCGGATGCCATCAAGCCGGCGTAGGCGGCCCGCCACGTGTCGACGCGCACGCGGGTGATGCTCGCGGCATCGTCGCGGGAGGCGGTCCGGACCGTGAGGGTCATGCGTGAAACGGTAGCCGAGGCATCCGCTCGGTGTCGTGCCGGTGCGGGGTCAGGCGTCCTGCACGACCTGGACGAGATGGCCGTCCGGATCCTCGACCCACGCGATGAGAAGGCGCCCGAGCCACGGGCTCGGCTCCTTCACGGGTCTCGCGCCGAGTTCGATCAGGCGCTGGAATCCGGCAGGCGCGTCGTCGGTCCTGTCATCCCCCCAGCGTGGCATGGCGGCACGCCTCCGGCTAGGCGACGAGGCGGCCCCGCTCGATGCGCACCACGCGGTCGACCAGCCCCTCGGGCACCGCGACGTGGGAGATCAGCACCACCGCCTGGTCGTCTCCCACCGCGCACAGCAGATCGGTGAGCAGTGCATCGGATGCCTCGGGGTCGACGCCCGCCGTCGGCTCGTCGAGCACCAGCACCGGGAAGTCGCGGAGCAGGGCGCGGGCGAGCGCGATGCGCTGCGCCTGCCCGCCCGACACGAGGGATCCTCGCTCGCCGACCCGGGCATCCAGACCGCCGCGCTCGCGGAGCCAGTCCGCGAGCCCCACACGCCGGAGCACGGCCTCGAGATCGGCGTCGCTGGCCGTGTCGCGCGCGAACAGCAGGTTCTGGCGGATGTCTTCGTCGAACAGCATCGGTCGCTGCTCGCACAGCCCGACGGTGAGCCGCACGTCGTCCCCGGCGACATCGTGCACCGACCTCTCGCCCACGTCGTATCCGCCGTCGGTCTCCAGGAAGCGCACCAGAGCGTGCGCGAGCGTCGTCTTCCCCGCACCGCTCGAGCCGATCACGAGCAGGCGCTCGCCGGGACGGATGTCGAGATCGACGTCATGGAGCGAGGCATCCGCATCGCCCGGCCAGCGCACCGACGCGCCCCGCAGGCGCACGCCGTCGCCGAGCGCGGGCGCGACGCCCGTGGGGGGAACGGTCTCGTCGACGAGCTGCGCGGGCGGCTCGGCGGGGACGGCGCCGGCGATGCGGTCGGCGGAAGCCTTCACCTGGCGCCACGCGGAGGCCGCGAGCGGCACCGCGGCGAACACCTCGAACACCGCCATCGGCACCAGGACGACCACCGCGAGCGAGGGGCCGTCGAGCGCGCCGGAGGCGGCCCCGGGCGCCGCGGCGACGACCGCGAGGATCGACGCCGCCCCGGCGAGGAGCGAGACGAGTGCGGCCGTGCCCGCCTGGGCGCCGGCGCGGCGCACGACGGCCCGGCGGAGAGCGGCGTCGGCGTCGGCGATCCGCGCGCGGCTCCGGCTCTCGGCGCCGAAGGCGGCGAGAACCTCGAGGCTGCCGAAGTGGTCGAGCACCGCGTCGGCCAGCCGGGCGCGCAGCGGAGCGATGTCGCGCTCGGCGCGTGCCCCGGCGGCCCATCCCCACAGGGTGGCGGCGAGCCCGGCCGCGACGAGGCATCCGAGAAGTGCGACCGCCGCCGGCCACCAGATGACCGCCACGAGGACGACCGCGCCCAGTGCGACCGTCGCCGACGACACGAGCGGCTGAACCACCCGGAGCGGGAGGTTCTGCAGGTCGTCGACGTCGTCGACCAGGGCTCCGAGCACCGAGCCGCGCCGGGTGCGAGACAGCCCGTCGGGGGCGAGCGGCACGAGCCGTCTCACGAGCGAGGCACGGGTCGTCGCGAGCTGGCGCAGAGCGGCGTCGTGTCCGGCGAGGCGCTCGAGGTAGCGGAAGCTCGCCCGTGCCAGCGCGAAGAACCGCACGCCGACGACGGCGGCCGAGAGGTACAGCACCGGGGGCTGCTCGCTCGCGCGGACGATGAGCCACGCGCTCACCGCGAGCAGGGCGACGGCGGATGCCTCGGACGCGAAGCCCGCCGCGAGGGCCGGCCAGAAGCGGCGCGCCGGGGGGAGCGCGCCGCGCAGCACGCCGCCCGAGCTCACGGCGGTCACGCGCTCACCTCGCTCCGCTCGAGACGCACGACGTCGTCTGCGATCGCGCGGGCGCTCGTGCGATGCGACACGAGCAGCACGGCCGCACCGGCGTCGGCGAGGGCGCGGACGCCCTGCCAGAGACGGTCCTCGGTGTCGGGGTCGAGTGCGGCGCTGGGCTCGTCGAGGGCGACCACCCCGGCGCGCCCGCGCAGGCGTCGGTAGAACGCACGGGCGACCGCCACGCGCTGCGCCTGACCGCCCGACAGCCCGGCGCCCTGCACGCCGAGTTCGCGAGCGGGATCGAGATCGTCGGCGCACGCGAGATCGAGTGCACGACGCACCAGAGCGGGGTCGGGCTCGGTGTCGCCGAGCGCGACGTTGACCGCGATCGGGCCGGCGATCAGCCCCGGCCGCTGCCCAGCCCACGCCAGCCACGCCGCCGGTGCCAGCGAGCGCACATCGGCATCTCCGTAGGCGGCGTCACCCTCGAACCGCGCCGCGCCGCGCAGCGCCGCGAGCAGGCTCGACTTGCCCGCCCCGCTGGGTCCTTCCACCAGGGTCACGGTGCCGGGTGCCGCCTCGAGCGACACCGGTGGCAGCATCCGTTCGCCTCGCTGCACGCGGACGGCATCGAGGCGCAGGACACTGCCCCCGGGTGCGGGCTCGGCGTCGGAGGAGCGGGGCGGTGCGGCGCGCGCGGCGTCGAGCACGGCGAAGACTTCGTCCGTCGCCGCCACGCCTTCGGACGCGGCATGGAACTGCACGCCGACCTGCCGCAGCGGGAGGTACGCCTCGGGCGCGAGCAGCAGCACGAACAGGCCGACGCCGAGTGCGAGAGAGCCGTCGATGAGCCGGAAGCCGATCGACACGGCGATGATGGCGACCGAGATGCTGGCGAGGAACTCGAGCGCGAACCCCGAGAGGAACGAGACCCGAAGCACCCGCATCGTCTCGCGGCGGTACTCGCCGGTGACCTGCTCGATGGATGCCGCGGCCCGCTGCTGTCGACCGAAGACCTTGAGCGTCGAGAGACCCTGGACCGTATCGGCGAAGCGCGCGGCCAGGCGCTGGAGCGTCTGCCACTGGCGCTGCTGCACCGACCGGGTCGCGAGCCCGATCAAGACCATGAACACGGGGATCAGCGGGAGGGTGAGGAGCACGGTCAGGCCCGAGATCCAGTCCTGCCACCACATCACCGCGACGATGACGGGCGTCGCCACGACGGTCTGAACGAGCTGCGGGAGGTAGCGTCCGAAGTAGGCCTCGAGCGCATCGAGCCCGCGGCCGGCCGTCACGGCCAGCTGCGCCGAGTTGCGGCGGTCGAGCCAGTCCGGGCCGAGTTCGCCGACCGCGCCGATCAGCGCGGTGCGCAGCTGCGTCTGCACGCGCGAGGCCGCACGGGCGGCGACGGCCTCACGGGTCCAGAGGAGCACCGCGCGGGCCGCGACGACAGCCGCGAGGGCGCCGAGCGTCGTGGCGAGGTCGGGGAGCGGCATCCCGTCGATCGCGCCGGTGATGGCGCGCGTGAGCAGCCAGGCGAACGCGACGACGGCCGCGGTCTGGGCCACGGCGATCGCGCCGATCGCGACGAAGAAGCCGCGCGAGGCGCTCGCATACCGCAGGAGTCGTGGATCGACGGGCTTCCCCGCCGCGCGGGGCGGCCCTGTGCTCTCCGGTTCGCTCATCGCCCTTCGACCCTACCCATCCGCACCCGTCCGCTTTCCCGCGCGGCGCGCGGCATGGGTCAGTGGACCGCCGCGGCCGCCTTCTCGATCCGGGTGCGCGAGACCCGCTTGCGGAAGATCCAGTACGTCCAGCCCTGGTACAGCAGCACGAGAGGCAGGAAGATCGCGGCCGCCCACGTCATGATCGTGAGCGTGTAGTCCGTGCTCGACGCGTTCTCGATCGTGAGGCTGTTCGCGAGGTCGTTCGACGCGGGCATGACGTAGGGGTACAGCGCGAACCACAGTGTGAGCACCGCGGCCACGATCGTGGCGGCCCCGAACCCGAACGCCCAGCCCTCGCGATCGCGCAGATTGAAGACGAGCGACATCACCAGGGTGATGGCGGCGATCGCCGCGCACGCGATCACTCCGGCCATGAGCGGAGCCCCGTGACCCGCGGCGATGAAGATCGTCCACACCAGGAACGCGGCGGCGACGACGACCGTCAGCAGACCCGAGCGGCGCGCGAGACGCCGGGCGTCTTCGTGCACCTGGCCGTCGGTCTTGAGCGCGACGAAGTACACGCCGTGCGTGAAGAACAGCAGGAGCGTCGTGAGGCCGCCGAGCAGGCCGTACGGGTTCAGCAGCGTCAGGAGCGAGCCGGTGAACTCGTGGTCGGCGTCGAGTGGCACGCCCTGCACGATGTTCGCCACCGCGACGCCCCAGAGGAGTGCGGGCACGGCGGATCCGATGACGATCATCGTGTCGAACCCGCGCTTCCAGCGCAGGCTGTCGCGCTGATGGCGGTACTCGAACGAGACGCCACGGAGGATCAGTGCCAGCAGGATCAGCAGCAGAGCGAGGTAGAAGCCGCTGAACAGCGTGGCGTACCACTCCGGGAAGGCCGCGAAGAGGCAGGCGCCGGCGACGATGACCCACGTCTCGTTGAGGTCCCAGACCGGACCGATGGTGTTGATGATCTGCCGGCGGCCGATGTCGTCCTTGCCGAGGAAGGGGAGCGACATCCCGACGCCGAAGTCGAAGCCGTCGAGCACGAAGTAGCCGACGAACAGGAAGCCGACGATCCAGAACCAGAGGTATGCGAGGTCCATGTCGATGCTCCTAGTAGACCGTCGTGGGGGTGTCTTCGACCGCCCGCTCGCGCGGATCCGGGTCGTCGGGACCGGGGAGGGGATCGGGTCCCTTCTTGGAGGTCTTGATGATCAGCCCGATCTCGACGACGGCGAGCGCCGCGTAGATGAGCGTGAAGCTGACGAGCGAGATGAGCACCGTCCACCCCGGCACGCTGGGCGAGACGCCGTCCTCGGTGAGCATGAGGCTGAACACGATCCAGGGCTGGCGCCCCATCTCGGTGAAGATCCAGCCGACGAGGATCGCGAACAGCGACGCCGGCCAGGCCCAGACAGCGAGCCTCCACGCCCACTGCGGGACGGCGCGCTTGGCCTTCTTGCGGGTGAGCCAGAGGCCGACCACCGCGGTGAGCGCCGCGATCCCGCCGAGGCCGATCATCCAGCGGAACGACCAGTACGTGACCCACAGGATCGGGGCGAAGTTGCCGTCGACCTGGTCGGCGAACTGCGGGAACAGCTCGTTCGTGTAAAGGGCGTTCAGGTCGTTGATGCCCTCTACGCAGCCGTCGAGCGAGTGCGTCGAGAGGAGCGCCAGCAGGTACGGCACCCGTATCGAGAACAGCTCGCTCGAGCCGTCCGGAGTGCCGAGGGTGAAGATCGAGAACGAGGCATCCGCTCCGCAGACCGTGTCGAACGTCGCCTCGGCGGCGGCCATCTTCATCGGCTGCGTCTGCACCATGACGAGGCTGAGCTGATCGCCGGAGAGCGCGACGCCGCCGAAGGCGATGACCATGCCCCACAGGCCGTAGCGCAGTGAGGACCGCATCATCTCGACGTTCTGCCCGCGCATGAGCTGCCAGGCCGAGATCGAGATGATCACGCCGGCGGTCATCATGAAAGCCGCGAACAGCGTGTGGGGGAGCGCCGCGAGGGCGACGGGGTTGGTGAGCACCGCGAGGAAGTCGGTCATCTCCGCGCGCGAGCCGTCTTCGGCCATCGTGAAGCCGACCGGATTCTGCATGAAGGCGTTGGCCGCGAGGATGAAGTACGCCGAGAACCAGGCGCCGATGGTCGCGATCCAGATGCTCGCGAGGTGCAGCGCCTTGGGCAGTCGGTCCCATCCGAAGATCCACAGGCCGATGAAGGTCGCCTCGAAGAAGAAGGCCATCAGGCCTTCGAAGGCGAGCGGTGCGCCGAACACGTCGCCGACGAACCGCGAGTAGGACGACCAGTTCATGCCGAACTGGAACTCCTGGACGATGCCGGTGACGACGCCCATCGCGAAGTTGATGAGGAAGATCTTGCCGAAGAACCGCGTGAGGTGGAGCCACTTCACCTTGCCCGTGCGATACCAGGCGCTCTGGAAGATCGCGACGGTGAGGGCCATGCCGAGGGTGAGCGGCACGAACAGGAAGTGGTACAGCGTCGTGAGGCCGAACTGCCAACGGGCCAGGAGCAGAGGGTCCAGCAGATCCACGATGCGTTCTCCGATCGCCGAGCTGATCGTGTGGTCTGACCACATTAGCATGTGGTCTGACCACAGGTCGCGGCGGCCGGGATGATGACCGCCCTGCGACTCAGCGTCCCAGGATTCCGCACTGACCGCACCCCTTCCCGCCGTGAATAATGAGCGTGCACGCGGCCCGCCGCCTCGCGCCGCGACTACCCTCGAACCATGGCGACAGAGTGCGAGCGGCAGGGGACGGTCGCGTGACCGCCATCCCGGTCACGATCGCACCGCGGATGCCGCGGCCCGCAGCTCATGCCTCCGACGCCGCCGCGGCCCCGGGTGACCCGCTCGTCGACACCCACGGCCGCGTGCACCGCGACCTGCGGATCTCGCTCACCGACCGCTGCTCCCTGCGCTGCACCTACTGCATGCCCGAGCAGGGCAACGAGTGGCTCGCCAAGTCGAGCATCCTGACCCTCGACGAGATCGTCGCGATCGCCCGCGTCGCCGCATCCGACGGCATCACGACCTTCCGACTCACCGGCGGCGAGCCGCTGCTGCGCGCCGACATCGTCGAGGTCGTGCGACGCCTCGCGGCGATCTCCGGGCCCGACGGGCGTCCGGTCGACATCGCGATGACCACGAACGGCATCCGGCTCCCCGACGTGCTGCCCGCGCTCGTCGACGCCGGGCTCCGCCGCCTCAACATCTCGATCGACACTCTCCGGCGCGATCGATTCCACGAGCTGACCCGCCGCGACCGGCTCGACGACGTGCTCGACGGGATCGCGGCGGCCGCGGCATCCGGTCTCCGCCCTCTCAAGCTGAATGCCGTCGCCATGCGCGACGTCAACGACGACGAGCTCGTCGACCTGGTCGAGTTCGCCACGGCCCACGACGCCCAGATGCGGTTCATCGAGCAGATGCCGCTCGACGCCGGGCACACGTGGGACCGCTCGCGCATGGTCACGCAGGACGAGATTCTGGCCACGCTCTCGTCGCGGTGGTCGCTCGAGCCCGTTCCCGGGCGCGGCGGCGCGCCGGCGGCCCGGTGGCTCCTCGACGGCGGCCCGCACACCGTGGGCGTCATCGCGTCGGTCACCGCCCCGTTCTGCGGCGACTGCGACCGGCTGCGACTCACCGCCGACGGACAGCTGCGCAACTGCCTCTTCTCGACGACCGAGTACGACCTGCTCCCGGTCCTCCGCGCCGACCCGGCTGCCGGGCTCGACGTCGACATCGACCGGATGCTGCGCTCCTGCGTCCGCGGAAAGCTCCCCGGTCACGCGATCAACGACCCGAGCTTCCTCCAGCCCGTGCGCGGCATGAACGCGATCGGCGGCTGAGGCCGTGGGCAGGCTCACCGTCCATCGCCCCGTCGTGAAGGTGGTCCTCGGTGCCGACGGCACGACGCAGCGCCGGCGCAGCGACACCCTCGCCGTCGAGGAGCCCCTCGAGATCCGGATCGCGGGCGCGCCGTTGGCGATCACCATGCGCACGCCCGGGCACGACGTCGAGCTCGCTGCGGGGTTCCTCGTGTCGGAAGGCGTCATCGCCCGCGGCGATCAGTTCCGTGCGGCGATCCACTGCGGCGGCCCCGGCACCGCACCGATCCCAGCCGGGGCGACCAGCCTCCTCGGTGCCCCGACCTCGGCCGAGAACACCTACAACGTGCTCGACGTGGCGCTCGCGCCGGGCGTCGCGCTTCCCGCCCCCGACCTCGCACGCAGCTTCTACACGACGAGCTCGTGCGGGCTCTGCGGCAAGGCGTCGATCGACGCGGTCGAGACCGTGTCGTCGTACGACGTGGCGACGGATGCCGCGACCATCGCCGCGGCCGACCTGCTTTCGCTGCCGGATCGACTCCTGGCGGAGCAGGCGGGGTTCGGCAAGACGGGCGGGCTGCATGCGGCCGCCCTGTTCGACGCCGCGACCGGCGAGCTCCTCGTCGTGCGGGAGGATGTCGGACGCCACAACGCCGTCGACAAGGTCGTCGGCTGGGCGCTGCTCGATGACCGGCTGCCGCTGACCGGCACGGTGCTGCAGGTGTCGGGTCGAGCGAGCTTCGAGCTCGTCCAGAAGGCGGTGATGGCGGGCATCCCGATCCTGTCGGCCGTTTCGGCGCCTTCGTCGCTGGCGGTCGAGCTGGCCGAGGCCTCCGGACTCACGCTCGCGGGGTTCGTGCGCGGGGCCTCGATGAACCTGTACGCGCGAGCCGATCGGGTGCTGACGGGCAGCTGATCAGGGTCGCGTTCGTCAGTCCTGGACCGCGAGGTGCACGACGCAGTGCGACGGGTCGCACGACGGCGCGATGCCGTCGACCCTGAGCGGTCCGCCGGCCTGGGCGAGCACTCCGTCCATGAGCCCGACATGCACGCCGCACAGCGTGCCCCGATGCTCGGCTGCGGCGCCGTGCGGGCACGGCGTGAGATCGACGGTGAGGGCGCCCTCGTCGACGAGCGGGTCGAATCCCGCCGTGCCCAGATCCTCGACGAGCGCGTCGAGCTGGTGCAGGGCATCGGCGGACAGTGTCTCGCCCGCGTCGGTCGGATACACCGTGCGCAGCAGGTCGCCGCGGCGCGCGGCATCCCTCGCCTTGCGAACGGCGACGGGGCTGGATGCCGCGGGCTCGCCGGTCGCAGCCGTGTAGAGCACCCGCGGCCGGCCCCGGGTGATGCGGCGCTCGGTCTCGGCGATGACGTAGCCGGCGTCGATCAGGCGCTGCAGGTGCTCGCGAACGGTGTTGGGGTGGAGCCCCGTGGCGTCGACGAGCTCCGCGATCGGCCGCCGCGGACGCTGCTGCACGAGGTGCATGATCTCGACGCGCGAATAGCTCGAGATCGCGCTGTAGCCGGCCGCCATACCCCCATTATGCCGAGGGTGGTGACGGGCGACGCCTCGCCGCCGGATCAGAAGACGAAGAGCTGCCCCATGACGATGATCGCGATGAAGAAGAGGGCGAGGATCGCCGTGATGATCCCCAGCGTCTTGCCCGACAGCTTCGCGACCGCCCAGCCGACGAGGAACGGGAGTGCGAAGAGCAGGATCGCGACGATCCACCAGAAGGCGACGTAGCCCGCGGTCGTGGCCTCGGAGAGACGGCCGCCGAACAGCTGCTGCGAGTTCGGGTGGGTCGCATACTTGATCGCCGCCGAGATCGGAACCGCGACGAACGCGAAGATGATGAGTCCGATGAGCGCCCCCCAGAGCCCCGGGCTGCCGTTGCCGCTGAGAACTCCGCCGTGCGGTTCCTGCTGGTGTCCTGATGCCATGGGCATGACTTTATCGGCCCGCAGGGTGGTGCCCGCGTCATCCGAAGAGGATGAGACGGCTCGTCTGAGAAGGTGGATGCAAGAGCGGTGGACGGAGACCCATGGGCGAGCGCGGCGACGGGCTGTTCCGGCGTCCGGCGTTCGTGCGGTACTTCTCGGCGGTCGCCGTCGGCGCCTTCGGAACCGCACTGACGGCCGTCGCGCTGCCGGTGCTGGTGGTCGACGTGCTGGAGGCGAGTCCCTTCGAGGTGGGTCTCGTGTCGGCCGCGCAATTCGTCCCGTATGCGGTTCTCGGGCTCGTCGCCGGCGCCTACGTCGACCGCTGGAGGCGCCAGCGGGTGCTCGTCTGGGCGAGCATCGGCCGGGCGGTGTCGCTCGGGCTCGTCCCGGTGCTGTGGGCGCTGGGGGCGCTGCAGCTCTGGGTGCTCATCGCCCTCCTGCTGCTGTTCGGCTCGTTCGCCGTGTTCGGCTTCGCCGCCACGCAGTCCCTCCTTCCGCAGATCGTCGATCGCCGGGCTCTCCTCGCCGCCAATGCGCGGCTCGATCAGGCGGAGGCCGCGGCGCAGACGGCGGGGCCGGCGCTGGGCGGCGCACTCGTGGGCCTCCTCGGTGCTCCGCTCGCCCTCGCGGTGGACGCCGTGACCTACGTCGCCGATGCCCTGCTCATCGCCGGCGCCCGCATCCGCGAGACGGTCGAGCGGGCCGGGGTGAGACGCTCGCTGCGGCGGGAGGTGTCCGAGGGTCTGCGGTGGATGTATCGGCACGCGACGCTCGCGCCGCTCGCCTGGTCGACACACGTCTGGTTCTTCGCGAACGCCGCCGCGCTCACGGTCCTCGCGGTGTTCGCGCTGCGCAGCCTTGAACTCGGCGCCTTCGTGTTCGGCCTGCTGTTCGCGGCCGGGGGCGCGGCGACGCTCCTGGGAGCGACTCTCGCCACGGTCGTCGGGGCGCGCATCGGGTCGGGGCGGGCCATCATCGTGGCACGCGGGTTCTATCCGATCGCGTGGGTGCTGATCGCGTCGCTGCCGTCCGGCGAGGCGGATGCGGCCGCGCTCGTCGTGCTGTTCGCCGCGTTCGCGGTGCAGGGGTTGGCGGCGGGTGTCGAGAACGCCAATGAGATGAGCATCTGGCAGACCGTCACGCCGGACGCGCTCCTCGGCAGGGTGAACGGCACGCGGCGGTCGGCCAATCGCACGATGGCGGCTGCGGGCGCGCTGGCAGGAGGTGTGGCGGCGACATTCGTCGGGGTGAACGCCGTGCTCTTCGGAGCGGCAGCCGTCTTCACTGTCGCGTTCCTGGTCGCCCTGCTGTCGCCGCTGCGCACCGCCCGCACCGATTGACGCATCGGACGGCGGAGCGCATCCGTCAGGCCAGACCTGCTTCGACCCGCGACTGCAGCCAGAGCGCGGCGACGAGCCCCTGCTCGCGCTGGAAGTCGCGCAGCGTCGGCAGGGCCGGGATCACCGGGAGCGCCGACGAGCACAGGAAGTAGCCGGCCGCCGCGGCCACGAGCGAGGTGACGTCTGCCGGCGGGGCGATCGCGGCGAGCGACGACTCGCGGAAGGCGTCCTCCGGTGCCGGGGTTCCCGGGAAGAGGCACACGCTCGGCACCGCGAGCGTCCAGTCCACCCACGGTGCGCCGATGCAGACCTCGGTCCAGTCGACGATGGTCACCGTGTCGCCGTCGAGAAGCATGTTGTCGGCGCGGAGGTCGCCGTGCACGAGCGCGTCGCCGGCCGAGGCATCCCGCCACCGCGACGCGATTGTCCGCACGAGGTCGAAGTTCGCGGAGATCCACGGGTCGAGCTCGACGCCCGGGTCGCCGGGAGCGGCTTCGTTCCACCGATCGAGGCTGCGGTCGCTCGCCTCCGCGAACGTCGCCGCGGCGATCGGCGAGGGGGTGAAGGATGCCGCGACCTCCTCGTACGCCCGGATCATCCGCGCCCGCTCGGCCCGGTCGGACGGCCGTGGCGCGTGTCCCGGAACATGGTCGAACAGCACCACCACCCAATCGCCGTCGTCGTGGGCGGCGAGCATGCGGGACGCGAAGGGACGCTCGCCGAGGCGCTCCAGATTCGACCGCTCGCGACGGAGCAGCTCGGAGCTGCCCGGTCCGGTGTCGGTGGCCACAGCCTTCGCGAACACCGTGCGCCCGTCGGCGAGCGTCAGGGTCGAGGCGAGGCCGGGGGAGAAGCCGCCGAGCGCCGTGGTCGCCTCGACGATCCGCGCGCCGGCGAGCTCCTCGATGCGGGAGCGGACCGCAGAGGGCAGATCCGACCACGCGAGACGGCTGCGGCCTCCGTGCACATCCATCGGATCAGGGTAGCGACCCGGTGAAGTGGTCCGGGGATGGCACTGCCCGCCGTCCGGGGGGAGGCGGGCAGCGTCGAGCGCCTAGGGGGTCACCGCTTGGGGGTGCGGTTCTCCGCGCTCACCATCCACGAGAGCTGCTCCACGCGTTCGAGGATCGCGTGGAGGATGTCGGCGCTCGTGGGGTCTTCGTCGTCGACGTCGTCGTGCACGTCGCGGCACGTCGTGGCCACGGCATCCAGTCGCTCCGTCATCAGGTCGACGACCTCGCTCGTGGCGATCTCGCCCTGGGGGAACTCCGGCAGCGTCGTGGTCTGGGCGACCAGGTCGCTGCGCCCGTCCGGCAGCGCGTGGAGCGAGCGCATGCGCTCGGCGACGGTGTCGCCGAAGTCGCGGGCCGCCTCGATGATCTCGTCGAGCTGCAGATGGGTGTCGCGGAAGTTGCGGCCCACGACGTTCCAGTGGGCCTGCTTGCCCTGCAGCGACAGCTCGATGAGGTCGACCAGCACCTTCTGGAGGTTCTCGCTGAGGGACTCCGATGCCGTGAACCCCTGCTCAGCGTTCTGCTCGCTGGTCAGCTCGGCGCCGACACCGCCGCGGGCGCTGCGACGCTTGTTGCGCGCCGTCGAGGCGGTGGAGGCGGACTTCGTCGTGCTCGTCTTCTTCGCAGTGGTCGTGGCCAAGGGGTTCTCCTGTCGTCGGAACACTTCGACCGTACGCACCGAGCCCCCTCTCGCGTACGGGGATTGCCCTGCGCGCGGTCGAGTGCTACCGCGTGGTCTCCTCGCCTCGCCGGTCCCGAGGTGCTCGCGCCGGAGGCCGCCTAGGATCGACGAGGGGACGCGCAACGGCGAGCCCGGCGAGGAGACCCGAGTGAGCGACAACGACGGCCGCACGACGTGGGTGCTGGTGGACGGCGAGAACATCGACGCGACGCTCGGCGGGTCGATCCTCGGACGCCGCCCGCAGCCGGATGAGCGTCCGCGCTGGGACCGGCTGATGTCGTTCGCGTCGCGCAAGTGGAAGCAGTCCGCGCGCGGCCTGTTCTTCCTCAACGCGACGACCGGCATCCCGATGGCCTTCGTCCAGGCGCTGAAGGCCATGGACTACCAGGTCGTCCCGCTCTCCGGCGGGCCGGACGAGAAAGTCGTCGACATCGCCATCCAGCGCACTCTCGGCGCCCTCGCCGACCGCGCCGACGACGTCATGCTCGTCAGCCACGACGGTGACTTCCTCGACGACGTCGCCGCGCTGATCGACGGCGAGCGCCGCGTCGGCGTTCTCGCGTTCACCGAGTTCCGCAACGCCGGCTTCTCGTCGATCCCCGGGCTCGAGCGCTTCGACCTCGAGTACGACGCCCAGGTCTTCGACGCACCGCTGCCGCGCGTGCGCGTCATCCCGATCGACGAGTTCGACCCGGCGGCGTTCCTGCGCTGAGCGCGGCTTCCGCATACGCTCCCGCAACATCGCTCCCGCTGGACTGGACCTGCCGGTCCGTCAGCCGGCGGGAGGCGGGAGCCATGTCGGACAGCGCACGCGCAGCACGGAGCCGGACCACTCGGGCGGTCGCCGCCGTCGCCGCGATCGTCGCAGTGGCGGTCCTCACCCTCGGGCCGCGCGCCCTGGTGGCGCCGGCGCGCGGCGAGTTCATGCGGCTGATGGATGTCGTGACCGCGCCCCTGCTGGTGTGGATCCCGTACGGCGACGCCGAGCGGATCCTCAACACCCTGCTGTTCGTCCCGCTCGGTGCGACGATCGCGCTGCTGCTGCGCAAGCGGTACTGGGTGCTGGCCGTGCTCGCCGGACTCGCCCTGTCCGCCGCCGTCGAGTACGCGCAGGCATCGATCCCCGGTCGTGTCCCGGACCCCGAGGACGTGTTCTGGAACACCGCAGGCGCCGTGATCGGCGTCGTCGCCGTCACGATCTGCCGGTTGACCGTCAGCGCCGTCGAGGCCATCCGCCGTGCGTCGACTCGCGCCGCTCGGTCAGCGGCCGGGCGGTGACCCGGGGAGCGTCACCCGCACGCCGAGCCCGCCCTCCGGCCGCGCCGCCACCTCGACCGCCCCTCCGTGGGCGCGCGCGATCGATTCCACGATCGCCAGGCCGAGGCCCGAGCCGTCCTCGCCGCTCGCACTGCGGGCGCGGCCCGCACCCCTCACGAACGGCTCCAGGAGCGTCGTCGCCACGCGGGGGTCGATGAGGGCGCCGGTGTTCGCGACCGTCAGCACGGCCGAACCGCCGGCTCCCGGCGCTGTGGTGACCGAGATCCACCCGCCCTGGACGTTGTGCACGACGGCGTTGTGCACCAGGTTCGCGGCGAGCCGGCCGAGGAGCGTGCGATTGCCGAGCGCGGGCGCCGGGCCGAGCGCGGAATCGATCCGGATGCCGCGGGCCTCGGCATCCGCCCGCTCGTCGTCGATGGCCTCGGCCCCGATCGTCGCGAGGTCGACGGGCTCGCGGTCCCACGTGCCGCCCCGCCCGGCACGGGCGAGGGCGAGGAGCGCTTCGGTGATCGCGATCGCGCGGTCGTTCGTCGCGCCCACGCGCCGGAGCAGCTCGTCGACGTCGCGGCCGTCGGGATCCGCCTCGGCGACCTCGACCATGGTCCGGATGATCGCGTGCGGGGTCCGCAGCTCGTGCGAGGCGTTGGCGGCGAAGCGGCGCTCCTCGTCGAGCGTGTGCTGGACGCGTCCGAGCATCGCGTCGAAGGCGTCGGCCAGGTCGGTGAGCTCGTCACCGGGTCCGGGCAGGGCGATGCGATGGTCGAGCGACCCGTCGCGCGCGCGGCGCGCGGCATCGGTGATGCGGTCCAGCGGCCGCAGCATCTGCCCGGCGAGGAGCCATCCGCCCAGGAGCCCGATCACGACCAGGAGTGCCAGTGCCCACCAGGCGTACTTGACGAACACCTCGACGAGGTTCGTGCGATTCGGCGCCCAGCCGCCGCCGACGACGTAGACGTTGCCTTCGGGCACGAAGCGGAGCAGCAGGAAGCCGACCGCGAACAGGGCGATGCCGGCGATGACGAGGAATCCTGCGTAGCTCAGCGCGAGCTTGATCCGCACAGACAGCCCGCGCGGGCGGTCGGCGGGGGCTCCGGATGCCTCAGCCGGCGGCATCCGCTGCCTCGCTCACGCGGTAGCCGACGCCCGCGACCGTCTCGATCACCCAGGGCTCGCCGAGGCGCTTGCGCAGGGTCGAGATGGTGATGCGGACGGCGTTGGTGAACGGGTCGGCGTTCTCGTCCCACGCCCGCTCGAGCAGGTCCTCGGCGCTGACGACGCCGCCTCGTGCCGACAGGAGGACCTCGAGCACGGCGAACTGCTTGCGGGTGAGGGCGACGTACCGCCCGTCGCGGTACACCTCTCGGCGGAACGGATCGAGCCGCAGCCCGCCGAACTCGATGACCGGGGGAGCGCCGGCCGCGGGTCGGCGGCCGAGGGCGCGCAGCCGCAGCACGAGCTCGCGCAGGGCGAAGGGCTTGGTGAGATAGTCGTCCGCGCCGCTCTCGAACCCGGTCTCCTTGTCGTCGAGGCGGTCGGCGGCCGTCAGCATGAGGATGCGCGGCCCGGCAGGCGTGGCGGCGACGTGCCGCGCGATCTCGTCGCCGTTCGGGCCGGGGATGTCGCGATCGAGGACGACCACGTCGTACTGGTTCACCGCGAGCTGCTCGAGCGCCGTGTCGCCGTCGCCTGCGAGGTCGGCGGCGATCGCCTCGAGCCGGAGTCCGTCGCGGATGGCCTCGGCGAGGTACAGCTCGTCCTCGACGATCAGCACGCGCATGCCGACAGCCTAGATCGCGGGCTGTATCGCCGGCATATGCGAAACGTGCGGGGCGGTTCAGTCCCCGCCCGACAGCTCGCCGCTCAGTCGCCCGTGGAACGCGGTTGTCGCCGCGTTCATCCCTTCGAGCTCGACGGCGGTCCCGCGTTGCCCGTACTTCGTGACGATGGCGTCGAGGGCGGCGACGGTCGAGGCATCCCACACGTGCGATCGCGACATGTCGATCACGACCCTCGCAGGGTCGGCCGCGTACTCGAACTGCGTCGTGAGGTCGTTGCTCGATGCGAAGAACAGCTCGCCGTCGACGCGGTACCGCGCCACGTCGCCGTCGACGGTGCGGGTGACCGTCGTGAAGTGGGCGACCCGGCGGGCGAAGAGCACCATCGCCGACAAAACGCCGGCGATCACCCCGATCGCGAGGTTATGCGTCCAGACGGTGAGCCCGACGGTGACGAGCATGACGGCGGTCTCGCTGAGAGGCATCCGCTTCAGGGTCGACGGCCGGATGCTGTGCCAGTCGAACGTCGAGACCGAGACGACGATCATCACGGCGACCAGCGCCGCCATCGGGATGATCGCGACGACGTCGCCGAGCACCACGACCAGCACCAGCACGAACACGCCCGCCATGAACGTCGAGATGCGCGTGCGAGCGCCGGACGCCTTCACGCCGATCATCGTCTGGCCGATCATCGCGCAGCCCCCCGTCCCGCCGAAGAAGGCCGAGGCCAGGTTCGCGACCCCGAGCCCCCACGCCTCGCGCGTCTTGCGGGAATGCGTGTCGGTGATGTCGTCGACGAGCTTGGCAGTCATGAGCGACTCGAGCAGGCCGACGAGGGCCACCGCGAAGGCGTAGGGCGCGATGATCTGCAGCGTCTCCCATGTGAGCGGGACGTTCGGGATCAGCAGCTCCGGCAGGCTCCGGGGCAGCTCGCCCTGGTCGCCGACGTCGGGCACGGCGATGCCGAACACGGCGACGACGGCAGTGAGGAGCACGACCGCGACGAGCGGAGCGGGGACCGCTCGGGTGATCCGCGGCCACAGATACAGGATGCCGAGTCCGGCGACGACGAGCACGTAGACCGCCCACGGCACGTCGATGAGCTGTGGCAGCTGTGAGACGAAGATGAGAATCGCAAGCGCGTTCACGAACCCGACCATGACGCTTCGCGGGATGAACCGCATGAGCTTGGCGACGCCGAGCACCGCGAGCACGATCTGGATGACGCCCGCCAGCACCACCGTCGCGATGAAGTAGTCCATGCCGTACTCGCGCGCGACGGGGGCGATCACGAGGGCGACGGCACCCGCGGCGGCTGTGATCATCGCGGGTCGGCCGCCTGTGAAGGCGATGACGACCGCGAGCACGAACGAGGAGAAGAGTCCGACGCGCGGGTCGACTCCGGCGACCACCGAGAACGCGATCGCCTCGGGGATGAGCGCGATCGCCACGACGAGCCCGGCGAGCACCTCGCGGGTGAGCAGTCGCGGACTCCGCAGCGCCTGTACGACCGTCGGCTCGATGCGGTAGCGCGACGGCGCGTCGACGGGAGGGGGAGGGACGGGCGATGCCATGGGTGCGCTCCGATGCTGGGGGCGGGCGCTCGCCGTTGCGCGCGTCGGCCGGGAGGATCCGGCGGAGGGAGAGCCGCGACCGCGGCGGGGCGAGTCTACCCTCGGGCGCCGCCTGCGGCGGGCGCGGAGGTGGACCACAGGCGCCGGAACGTAGGCTTGATGCCGTGGCATCCGTCCTGAACATCTCGGCGTATCTGTTCACGCGGATCGACGACCGCGAGACACTGCGCCCGCTGCTGCGCGCGCGTGCCGTCGCTGCCGGGCTCAAGGGCACGATCCTCCTCGCCGAAGAGGGCATCAACGTCTTCCTCGCCGGCGCGCCCGGCTCCGTGCGCGGCTTCGTCGCCGACCTCCGGCTCGACCCCCGCTTCGCCGCCCTCACCACGAAGGAGAGCTGGTCGGACGAGCAGCCGTTCGGCAGGATGCTCGTGAGGCTCAAGCGCGAGATCATCCGCATGGACCACCCGACCATCCGTCCCGAGTCGGGCCGCGCGCCCGCCGTCGCCCCGGCGACCCTGCGGCGGTGGCTCGACCAGGGCCACGACGACTCCGGTCGCGAGGTCGTGCTCCTCGACACCCGCAACGCATTCGAGGTCGACTACGGCACATTCGCCGGGGCGATCGACTGGCGGATCGAGCGGTTCACGCAGTTCCCCGGCGCAGCCGCCGATCACCGCGACGATCTCGTCGGCAAGACCGTCGTGAGCTTCTGCACGGGCGGCATCCGGTGCGAGAAGGCCGCGATCCACCTGCGCGAGAGCGGGGTCGACGCGCTCCAGCTCGACGGCGGCATCCTCGGCTACTTCGAGCAGGTCGGCGGTGCGCACTGGACGGGGGAGTGCTTCGTGTTCGACGAGCGCGAGGCTCTCACGCCGTCGCTCGAGCCGCGTCTCGTCGGTGCCGCGTCATGAGCGGGCCCTCCTCGGCTTCGCCGGTGTCGTCGCGCGCCGTCGCCGGCGCCTTCGCGCTCGACGTCGTGCTCGTCGTCGTGTTCGCCGCGATCGGCCGAGCGAGCCACGGCGAGGACGCGCTCGCCGGCCTCTGGATCACGGCGTGGCCGTTCCTGGCCGGCCTCGTCGCCGGGTGGCTCATCACTCAGGGATGGAATGCGCCGACGGCCCCCGCGCGGACGGGGCTCGGCATCTGGGCGATCACCGTCGCGGGCGGCATGCTGCTGCGCGCGGCATCCGGTCAGGGCATCGCCGTCGCCTTCGTCATCGTGGCCGCGATCACGCTTCTGCTGTTCCTCGTGGGGTGGCGGGTGATCGCGCGCCTGGTGTCTCGGGCGCGCGTCGCGAAGTCATCGCCGCGCTGAGCCGCCGTCGCCCTGAGCCGCCGCCGCGGTGTCCGCTCCCTTCGGGAGGCGCATGCCGCCGAGTGCGGCGCTCCCGAGCGACGGGGTGACGTCGTCGCACTCCGTGGCTAGCGTGAAGCGCATGAGCGACGACATCCGGAACATCTCGGCCGCACTCGCCCGCGTGCCGGGTCCCTGGCAGCCCCACCGGCTCGTGAGCGTCAACGACTACGACGTGAAGGTGGTCAAGATCCAGGGGGAGTTCGTCTGGCACACCCACCCCGACACCGATGAGCTCTTCCTCGTCATCGAGGGCGAGCTCACCATTCAGCTGCGCGATCGCGACGTCGTGCTCGGGCCGAACGACGTCTTCGTCGTCCCGCGCGGCGTCGAGCATTGCCCGAAGGCCGTGGATGAGGTGCACGCGCTGCTCTTCGAGCCGAAGGGAACCGTCAACACGGGCGATGCCGGCGGAGAACTGACCTCAGCGCTGCACGAGCTCGAGTGACGGACCCACCGCTCAGCGCATCGAGCCCAGCACCTTCTGCAGCAGCCGGATGTGGAGCTGGAAGCTGTCCGTCATCTCCGCGGTCGAATGCAGGTTCAGCACGATCGTGATGTCGCGGGCGGGGTCGGAGAACAGGTGCACGCCGGTCACGCCGAGGTGGCCGATCGTGCGGGGCAGCCCGAACAGGAGCGGGAAGAACCCGGCATACCGCAGCTCCATGAGGCCGGCGCCGTAGTGGATGCCGGGGCGGAACCGATGCTCGATCCGCGTCATCCGCTCCCGCGACGCGTCACCGAGGAGGGCTCCGCCGTGCCACGCCGCGGCGAACCGGTGGAGGTCGTCGACCGTGGAGACGACTCCGCCCCCGCCCCAGTCGCAGCTCAGGCTGCGCGCGCGACTGAGGTCGACGCCGTCCACGAGGATCGGAGCGATGCCGAGGGCGGCGCCGGGGTCGGGATCGACGGATGCCGTGCCACCGGGCATCGTGTGGAACAGCAGGCACGAGGCATCCATCCCCGCGGGGCCCAGGATTCGATCGTGCAGCTGGGTGCCCAGCGGCGCTCCGCCGGCCTCCTCGATCACGCGTGCGAGCAGCACGTACCCGGTGTCGGAGTACGAGAAGCGCTCGCCGGGTGCGCCGACCGGTCGCTGGTGCTCGCGTGAGAACGCGAGGAGGCGCCCGGCCGTGTAGAGCTCGTCACGACGCCGCGTGACACGGCTCGTGAACGACTCGCCGGTGTCGTTGGGTCCGTCGAAGTAGTCGGCGACGCCGCTGGTGTGCGTGAGGAGGTGGTGCGGGGTGACGGATGCCGCGGCATCCCGCCCCTCTCGAGCGAACAGCCGGTCGGTCTCGCCCGCCGGGAGAAGCGCGGTGATCGGCACGTCGAGGTCGAGGGCGCCGGTCTCGGCGAGCTGCAGCGCGAGCGTGGCGGTCATCATCTTGCCCACACTCGCCGCATGGAAGCGGCGATCGCGGTCGCCCGCGGCGAACTCCAGGCCCGGCGCCCGCACGAGCACCTGAGGGTCGGGAAGGGATGCGCGCCTGCGCGCGAACCGGTCGGTGACCTTCGTCAGATCGGCGGCGATGTCGGTGTGTCGAGCCATGATCCTTATTCCCCTGAGATATATCTAAGGGAAACATTGGCAGAGATCGCCGCGGAGGTACAGATGCAGTTCATGATCCTGGGCCTGCTCATGCTCGCGCCGATGTCGCTCTACGACGTGCACAAGCAGTTCCTGGCGGGGCCGTCGCTGTTCTACAGCGCGAGCTTCGGAAGCATCCAGCGCGCGCTGCGGCAGCTCGCCGCCCAGGATCTGGTGACGGTGACGGATGCCGCGGACTCCGCGCGGGGCCGGAAGGTGCATGCCCTCACGCCCGCCGGCGTCGTGGCGTGGCGCACCTGGATGCACGAGCCGATCGGCGGGGCGAACGCCGAGACGGCGATGCTCGCGAAGGTGTTCCTGCTCGGTCTGCTTCCCGCCGGCGCCGACCGCGATGAGGCGCTCGAGGTGCTGCAGCAGAGCGTGGCCGCCGCGCTGGCCGGGCTGCGTGACGTCGCACGCGGACTCGATGCGACCCCCGTGCCGTCGGCGTATGCCGACGCCTTCCGCTACCAGCGGGCCACCCTCGACTACGGGCTGCGCTCGCACGAGCTCGCACTCGCCTGGCTCGAGGAGCTGGGCTGAGGTCGCACAGACGCCGAAGGGCCGGACGGCGAAACCGTCCGGCCCTTCGGGTGGATCAGATCAGTCGAGACCGTTCTCGGCGAGCCACGCGGTCGCGATGTCTTCGGCCGACATCTGGTCGACCGTGGACTGCACGTTGAGCGCGACCAGACCCTCCGGGGTGAGGGCGGCACTGACCGCGTTGATGACGTCGGCGATCTCGTCGGCGACGTCCTCGCTCACCACGGGGACCACGTTCGACGCGAGGAAGAGTCCCTCGGGGTCTTCGAGCGTGACGAGGTCCTTCGTCTTGATGAGTGGGTCGGCGCTGTACACGTTCGCCACCTGGATGTTGCCGGCGACGAGTTCGTCGACGGTCGTGTCGGCGGTGGCCTCGAAGCCGACCGTCACGCCGTAGACCGACTCGAGCCCGGAGGGACCGTATGGGCGCTCCTCGAGCTCGGGGGCGCCGCCGAGCACAAGACCCTCGATGCCGGCGAGGTCTCCGATCGACACGAGGTCGTTCTCCTCGGCGAAGGCCGCGGTGACGTTGTACGAGTCCTGGTCGGTCGCGGGCGACTGGTCGAGCACCGTGAGCCCGTCGGGCAGCGCCTCCTGCAGGGCGGCGTACACGTCATCGGACGTGGTGGCGGTCGTCTCCGGGTCGAAGAACTGCAGCAGGTTGCCGGTGTACTCGGGGAAGAGGTCGACTGCCCCGCTCTCGAGCTCCGGCATGTAGGCATCGCGCTGACCGATGTTGAAGCTGCGCTCGACCTCGAAGCCGGCGCCCTCGAGTGCCTGCGCGTAGATCTCGGCGATGATCTCGTTGGAGTAGTACGCCTGCGAACCGACGACGATCGTCGAGGAACCGCCGGGCTCGTCGGTCGATCCGTCGTCGCCTGTGAGCGGGTCGCTCGAGGCGCAGCCGGCGAGGGCGAGCGCCGCGACCGCGGTCGCGCCGAGCGCCAGGGTGAGGCGGGTGCGTGCTGTGGACATGGTGGGACCTCCGGTGTGGGTGAGGGGTCAGGCCGGCGCGTTCGCGACGGTACGCGTGCGAGCCGCGGTGGGACGAGGGGTGGAACGCCGGGGCGCGGAGACTCCACGAGGGACGACAACGCGCTGGAGCAGTGCGAACATTCCGTCGAGCAGGAGGGCGAGCGCGATCACGACGATCGAGGCGCCGAGGATCTGGGGGAAGTCGCGGAGAGGGATGCCCTGGATGATGTAGAAGCCCAGGCCGCCCAGACCGATGTAGGCCGCGATCGTGACGGTCGCGACGACCTGCAGAGTGGCGGCCCGCAGCCCGCCGATGAGCAGGGGCAGCCCGAGCGGGACCTCGATCTTCCAGAGGATCTGCCACGGCGTCATGCCCATGGCGCGCCCGGCGTCGATGACGCTGCGGTCGATCGCCTCGAACCCGGCGTACGCGCCGGCGAGGATGGAGGGGATCGCGAGCACCACGAATGCCGCGACGGCCGCCTCGGTCTTGAGGGTGACGCCCACGAGCAGGTACAGCAGAACGATGAGTCCGAGCGACGGCAGCGCGCGCGCGGCGCCGGAGACGGCGACCGCGAACTCGCGGCCGCGCCCGGTGTGCCCGATCAGCCACCCCGCCGGAATGGCGATGACGGCGGCGATCAGGACCGAGCCGAAGGTGAACGCCAGGTGCTGGGCGATGGCGGTGGGCAGCGGCAGCGATCCGGTCAGCCGCTCGGGGGAGAAGATCCAGGCGAAGGCCTCGAGGAAGTAGTTCACGCGGTCACCGCCGCTCGGAGGGCGCGCTCCGCGCGCGTCGGCCGCCGCCGGTTCCACGGCATGAGGGCGCGTCCTGCGACGATGAGGAGCAGGTCGATGATCAGGGCGATCACCACGACCGCCACGACTCCCGCGAGCACCTCGGGGATGATCCGTCGCTGTGAGCCGTTGGTGAAGAGGTAGCCGAGGTTCTCCACCCCGATGAGGATGCCCACCGTGGCGAGCGAGATCGTCGAGGACGCCGTCACGCGCAGACCCGCGAGCAGCACGGGGCCGGCGAGCGGGAAGTCGACGGTCCAGAACCGCCGCCAGGCGCCGAAGCCGACCGCCACGGCGGCCTCGCGCGTGACGGGGTCCACCGACGCGAGGCCGTCCGCGACCGATCGCGTCATGATCGCCACGGCGTAGATGGTCAGCGCGACGATGAGGTTGAGCTCCGACAGGTACGGAACGCCGAACGCCGCGGCCAGCACGGCGAAGAGCCCGAGCGAGGGGATCGTGTAGAGCAGCCCGACCGTCGTCAGGGTGGGCCCGCGCAGCGCGGAGTAGCGGAACGCCGCCCAGCCGATGGGAAGCGCGATCGCGAATCCGAGCACGATGGCGACGAGGCTCTGCCGCAGCTGGTCGAGCGAGAGGCTCCAGATGAGATCGAGGTTGTCGAGGACCCAGGTCATGAGTCGTCTCCGACCAGAACCCCCTGCGTGCGGCCGGTGTCGTCGACGAGCACGACGCCCCGCGGGGTCTCTTTGCGGCGGAGGGCCCGCGTGCCCTTCCTCGAGCCGATGAAGTCCGCGACGAAGTCGCTCGCCGGGTTCTCGAGGATCTCGTCCGCGGTGCCGAGCTGGGCGATCTTGGCGCCCTTCTCGAGGATCACGATCTGGTCGCCGAGCAGGAACGCCTCGTCGATGTCGTGCGTGACGAAGACGATCGTCTTGTCGAGCTCGCGCTGGAGGCGGAGGGTCTCGGCCTGCAGCTCTTTTCGCACGATGGGGTCCACCGCGCCGAACGGCTCGTCCATCAGGAGGATGTTGGGGTCGACGGCGAGACCGCGCGCGACGCCCACCCGCTGCTGCTGGCCGCCCGAGAGCTGGCTCGGATACCGGTCGGCGAGCGAACGGTCGAGGCCGACGACATCCATCAGCTCGAGTGCCCGCTCGCGGGCCGCCTTGCGGGCGACGCCGCTCAGCACCGGCACCGTCGCGATGTTGTCGGCCACCGTGAAATGGGGAAGCAGGCCGGCGTTCTGCAGCACATACCCGATGCCGCGACGCAGCTTCACGGGGTCGCGCCCGGCGATCGGCTCGTCGTCGATCGCGATGACTCCGCTCGTCGGCTCGACGAGGCGGTTGATCATGCGCAGGAGGGTCGTCTTGCCGCACCCCGACGACCCGACGAGCACGGTCGTCCGGTGCGCGGGCAGCACGAGGCTGAAGTCGTCGACCGCGACGGTGCCGTCGGCGAAGCGCTTCGTGACGGATCGGAACTCGATCGCCATGCTGTCCTTTCGGCGGGTTTCCCAGCCTTCCACAGGTCGGGGACATCGGCGTGGATCGGGGAGATGCTTG
The DNA here is from genome assembly GCF_003999995.1 of Microbacterium sulfonylureivorans. Taxonomy (NCBI): domain Bacteria; kingdom Bacillati; phylum Actinomycetota; class Actinomycetes; order Micrococcales; family Microbacteriaceae; genus Microbacterium; species Microbacterium sulfonylureivorans. Next base: position 112,707 of record NZ_RJAD01000004.1, on the reverse strand, counting down.
ACCGCGGCGGTCGTCTGTGCTGTCTTCGGCGCCGACGGCGGAGCGGATTGTCAAGAGCGACCCACGTGTCACGCAGCGCCGCTACCGTGGGCGCATGAGCACCCGTGAATACGACCTCATCGTCATCGGCGCCGGCCCCGTCGGAGAGAACGTCGCGGATCGCGCGAAGCAGGGCGGGCTGTCCGTCGTCGTCGTCGAGAGCGAGCTGGTGGGCGGTGAATGCTCGTACTGGGCATGCATGCCGTCCAAGACGCTGCTCCGCAGCGGGGCGGCGATCCGGGCCGCACGCGACGTCGACGGCGCGAAGCAGGCCGTCACCGGCTCGGTCGACGTCGCCGCCGCCCTCCGACGCCGCGACGCGATCGTCTACGACTGGAACGACACGTCCCAGGTCGAGTGGCTGCAGAGCGTCGGCATCGACCTCGAGCGGGGTCACGGCCGACTGACCGGCGTGCGCGAGGTCACGGTCGAGGCCGCCGACGGCTCTTCGACGACCCTCGTCGCGCGGCACGCGGTGGTGGTCTCGACCGGATCGGCGGCGCTCCTCCCCGACATCCCCGGTCTGAGGGATGCCTCGCCCTGGACGAGCCGCGACGCCACCGGCGTGCGCGAGGTGCCGGCATCCCTCGCGATCCTCGGCGGCGGGGTCGTCGGCAGCGAGATGGCGACGCTGTTCACCACGTTCGGCGCCGACGTCACGGTCATCGCGCGCTCCGGCCTGCTCGGCGGGATGGAGCCCTTCGCCGGCGAAGCGGTCGTCGCCGCGCTGCGGGAGGCCGGCGCCGACGTGCGCACCGGCGTCGAGGTCGAGCGGGTCGCGCGCGAGGCCGACGGCGACGTCGTGCTCACTCTCTCGGACGGCGTCGAGGTGCGCGCGGCGGAGGTGCTGGTGGCCACCGGCCGCGTTCCGCGCACGGGCGATGTCGGGTTCGAGACGGTCGGCCTCGAGCCCGGGGCCTGGCTCGACGTCGACGACACCCTCCGCGTGCGCGGACTCGACTGGCTCTACGGCGTCGGCGACGTCAACCACCGGGCGCTGCTGACGCACCAGGGCAAGTACCAGGCTCGCGCCGCCGGTGACGTCATCGCCGCCCGGGCCCGCGGCGACGAGGTCGACGACGCACCGTGGGGCGCTCATGTCGCCACCGCCGACCACGCGAGCGTGCCCCAGGTCACGTTCACCGATCCGGAGGTGGCATCGGTCGGCCACACCGAGGCGTCGGCGACGGCGGCGGGCATCGGCATCCGGGTGCTCGACTACGACCTGTCGTGGATCTCGGGCGCGAGCACGCATGCCGACCACTACAAGGGCCGGGCGCGCGCGATCGTCGACGACGAGCGCCGCGTGCTCGTCGGTGCGACCTTCGTCGGGCCGGACATCGCCGAGCTGCTGCACTCGGCGACGATCGCGATCGTCGGCGAGGTGCCGCTCGACCGGCTGTGGCATGCCGTTCCGTCGTACCCGACGGTGAGCGAGGTGTGGCTGCGCTGGCTGGAGGAGTACGGCCGCTGACGACGACCCCGGCCGGTCTGAGGGCGCTTACGCTCGGATGATGGCCCACCCCACCCCCGATCCCGTCGCCCCCGGCCAGGAGTCGGTGTGGGACTATCCCCGTCCGCCCAGGGTCGAGCGGGTCGATCGGCGCGTCGTGATCCGCCTCGGCGGCGAGGTGATCATCGACACCGGCGACGTCGTGCGGGTGCTCGAGACCAGCCATCCGCCCGTGTACTACCTGCCGATCGCCGACTTCGCCGAGGGGGCCCTCGTGCCGACCGTCGGCGGCTCGTACTGCGAGTTCAAGGGGGCGGCGCGGTACTTCGACGTGCGGGGAGGGGATGCCTCGGCGCCCAAGGGCGCCTGGAACTACCCCGAGCCGGCGCCGGGGTTCGAGCTCCTCGCCGACCGGGTCGCGGTGTACGCCCGGCCGATGGACGCGTGCGAGGTCGACGGCGAGCCGGTGGTGCCGCAGCCCGGCGGGTTCTACGGCGGGTGGATCACGGCGGCGATCGCGGGTCCGTTCAAGGGGACCCCGGGCTCGATGGGCTGGTGACCGCGTCGCCCGCTGTCGATAGCCTGATCGCGACATGAAGATCGACCTCAAGAAGGAGCTGGCCTCCTACACCGCCAAGCGCGGCGTGTTCGACGTCATCGACATCCCGCCCCTGCGGTACCTGATGATCGACGGCCACGGCGATCCGAACACGCAGCCCTACGCCGACGCGATCTCGACGCTGTTCCCGGTGGCGTACAAGCTCAAGTTCATGAGCAAGAAGGAGCTCGGCCGCGACTACGTCGTGATGCCCCTCGAGGCCCAGTGGTGGTCCGACGACATGTCGACCTTCACGACCGACCGCGACAAGTCGAGGTGGGACTGGACGGCGATGATCCTCGTGCCCGATTGGACCACCGACGAGGAGTTCGACCGGGCCCGGGCAGCGGCGGCCGACGCGCCGGCGATCGACCGGCTCCGGCTCGAGACGCTCGACGAGGGGCGGTGCGTGCAGACGCTCCACCTCGGTCCGTTCGACGACGAGGGCCCGGTGCTCGACGAGCTGCACCACGCGTTCATCCCCGCGCAGGGGCTGCGGATGACGGGCCGCCACCACGAGGTCTATCTCAGCGACATCCGCCGCACCGACCCGGCGAAGCTGCGCACGATCCTGCGGCAGCCGGTCTCACCCGCCGACGCAGCCTAGGCCGAGCCGCTCGTCGCGGCGGCGACCGCCACCGAGTAGTCGCCGCTCTCGATCGCGGGCCCGAGCTCGTCGGCGCGCGGCCAGACGAGGACGAGCGCCTCGACCTCGCCGACATCCGAGGTGACCGGCAGCCAGCGGGCGTCGTAGCCGTACAGCAGCTCCTCGTCGACGATCACCCGGTTGACCGCGTCGCCGGGGGCGAGCGAGAGGAGTTCGCCTCGCACCACGCCGGTCGCGCCGTCACCGACGACCAGCAGCGGCCACTCCATCCCGACGTGCCAGAACAGCCTCCCGTCGAGCGCGGCCGGACGGGACTCGAGCACGTGCTCGCTGATCGCGCTCCACAGCGCCATGCCGGGGCGGAGGCTGCCGTAGACGAACAGCGGCAGGGTCGGCGGGGGGAAGGTCACGCCATCCACCGTACTCAGGGCACCGAGCGGATGCCGCGGCCCGGCGTCACAGGGACGCGTCGCGGGCGATCGCGACGATCTCCGGCCCGTCTATCGGTCGCTCGTCCTGCGGGCCTTCATGCCCAGCGGCACCCCGATCGCGATCACGACCACGAGCAGAAGGCGTGCGATCCACAGGCCCTCCTCCCACACGACCGTGTACGTGCCCGGGATGCCCAGCAGCGCGGAGATGATCTGGCCGGTCGCCATCCGTCCCGGGCGCAGGTCGTCGATGGCCAGGGCCGCCACCATGACGAAGGCACCCAGCGCGAGGATCCCGGGAGGGATGACGTATCGCTTCCATGACGGATGCCTGCCCCTCGCGAGGTCGACGACGATCCGCGCCATCAGCACGACGGGGAGCACGATGAAGAACCAGACCAATGCCCCGAGCAGGATCGCCGCGTACGTCACGACGAGAATCAGCGCGAGCGCGCCGACCGTGCCGCCGAACGTCTCCGCCTCGAAGTAGCCGCGATGCTGCGTGATGGCGGGGATGCTGCACAGCAGGATCGCGACCGGCATCGCGCCGAGGAACCACTATGCCCAGCCCGGGCGCAGACGCGTCGATCGCGTGACACGACGTCGGAGCACCTCGATCACGGCGGCGGACGCCAGCATCGGAACGCCGCCGACCGCGACCAGGACGGCCGCTCCTTCGTGCTCCTGCGGGTCCAGCGTGAGCAGGGGCACCGCGGCGAGGATCACCGCGATGATCGAGATCACGGCCACCGGTCCGGTGGCGCTCACCCATTCCAGCGGCACGGGGGCGCTGCGGGCGATTCGTTCGCGGTGACGGGCCGCGATGGACTTCGGAGACATCGGATCCATCTAACCCCGTACGCGGGGAGGAGCCGATCGGCGCTCAGCGGCCACCCGCCGGCCCACCCAATCCGGCGCGCGCTCGGCGCCGAACAGTCGGTGCGCGGCGAACGTCGCGCGGACGGGGGAGACGACCATGGCGATGCGAGGTCGCACCGTGAGGTTCTGGGGGCTGAGCGCGCTCGCCGGCATGGTGAGCGCCGGGGTGTTCCTGGCGGTCGCGGAGATCGTCGCGCTGGTGATCGCGCGCGAGAGCAGTCCGATCCTCGCCGTCGGCGGATTCGTCATCGACATCGTGCCGCAGCCGCTCAAGGAGCTCGCGATCTCGACGTTCGGCGAATACGACAAGATCGCGCTCCTCGTGGGTCTCGGGCTGGCTGTGGTGATCGCGTCCGTCATCACCGGGGTGCTCCAGTTCGTGCGCCCTCCGCTCGGGGTGGTCGCGCTCGGGATCGCCGGGGCGCTGTCGATCGCGGCGATCGTCACGCGTCCGGGCGCCACCGCGTTCGCCTGGCTTCCGCCGCTCGCGGGCACGATCGCGGGCTCGGTGATCCTCGTGCTGTCGGTCGCGCGGCTCCGGCGCTGGGCGTCGGTCTCGGCCCTCGGCCCGACCGGGGCGGGCACGGTGCCTGAGAACCCGGCCGATCGCCCGCGTCCGGGCGTGGATCGCCGCGGCTTCTTCCAGATCGTGACGATCGCCGGGGCATCCGCTCTGATCGTGGGCGTCGGCGCCCGCATGGCCAACGTCGCCACGTCGTCGATCGACGCGGTCCGCAGAGCGCTCCGGCTGCCCGCGCCGCGGACGACCGTGACCGTTCCCGAGGGTGCCGAGCTCGACATCCCCGGAATCACACCGCTCTACACGCCGAACGCGGACTTCTATCGCGTCGACACCGCGCTCACGGTCCCGTCGGTCGATCCGGGAAGCTGGCGGCTCATCGTCGACGGGTTGGTCGACGATCCGGTCGAGCTGACCTTCGACGACCTCGTCGGGATGGGGCTCGACGAGTACTCGATCACTCTGACGTGCGTCTCGAACGAGGTCGGCGGAAACCTCCTCGGCACCGCGAAGTGGCTCGGCGTGCCGGTGCGCGACGTCCTCGCCCTCGCGGGCCCGCGGCCGGGAGCCGACATGGTGCTCTCGCGCAGCGTCGACGGGTTCACGGCCAGCACACCCCTCGACGTGCTGACCGACGACGGTCGCGACGCGATCCTCGCGGTCGCCATGAACGGCGAGCCGCTGCCCCTCGAACACGGGTTCCCGGTGCGGATGGTCGTGCCCGGACTGTACGGCTACGTCTCGGCGACCAAGTGGATCACCGAGCTCACGGTCACGACGTTCGCGGCGGACGAGGCGTACTGGACTCCGCGCGGCTACAGTCCCGAGGCTCCGATCAAGTTCTCCTCTCGCCTCGACACCCCTCGCACCGGCGGGCCCGTCGCTGCGGGCACGATCCCGCTCGCGGGCGTGGCCTGGGCGCAGACGGTCGGGATCGAGCGTGTGGAGGTCAAGGTCGACGACGGCGACTGGCAGCGCGCGACCCTCTCCGCCCCGGTGAACGACGACACGTGGGTGCAGTGGTTCCTCGAGTGGGATGCCACCCCCGGCAACCACAACGTCGTCGTGCGCGCGGTCGACAAGAACGGCGACCTGCAGATCGAGGAGCGGGCGCCCATCGCCCCGAACGGCTCCTCCGGCTGGCAGCGCACCCTGGTCCGCGTGACCTGACGAGTTCGCGTCACCACCCGCTGCGCGTCGGCGTGTGACCTTTCCGCGCCTCGTCGGGCATCTGCATCTCGGCACGCACGCCGAGCAGACGCAGCGGCCGGCCGGGCTCGATCCGCTCCACCAGCGTGAGGATCTCGTCGACCACGACATCGCGGTCGAACGTCACGGGGATCTTGTGCACGAAGGTCTTGGTGAGGAACGGGGCGTAGCGCACCTTCAGCCCGACGCCGACGACGGGGCGTCCCTCCGCGACGACGTCTTCGAGCACCTGTGCAGCGAGGTCGCGCGCCGCCTGCTCGATGTCGGCGCGTGCGACGATGTTCTGCTGGAACGTCGTCTCCCGGCCGTGCCCCCGTGCGACCCACGGCGTGTCGTCGACGGTCGCGGAGCCGTCGCCGCGTCCCAGCTGCCGGTACCACGGTCCCATCTTCGGACCGAACTCGGAGGCGAGGACGGCTTCGTCGGCGCGCGCCAGCTCGTTCACGGTCGTGATGCCGTGGGCGGCGAGCCGCTGCGAGATCTTGCTGCCGACACCCCACAGCTCCTTCGTGGGCCGGTCGCCCATGACCTCCAGCCAATTGTCGGCGGTGAGCCGGAAAGTCCCGCGTGGCTTGCCGAAGTCGGTCGCGTTCTTGGCGCGCACGAGCGTGTCGCCGATGCCGACGCTGCAGTGCAGCCGTGTGCGCTCGAGCACCGCCCGCTGGATGCCGTGGGCGTACGCCTCCGGATCACCGGTGATGACGCCGACGAATGCCTCGTCCCAGCCCAGCACCTGGACGACGGCGTCGGGCTGGGCCCGAAGCGTCGCCATGACCTCGTCCGACGCCGCGGTGTACGCCGGCGCGTCGACCGGCAGGATGATCGCGTCGGGAGCCTTGCGCGCCGCGATGCGCAGAGGCATCCCGGAGCCGACGCCGAAGGCGCGCGCCTCGTACGAGGCGGTCGACACGACGGCCCGCTCCGTGGAGTCGCCGCGCCCTCCGACGATCACCGGCTTGCCGGCGAGCTCGGGGCGTCGCAGCACCTCGACGGCGGCGATGAACTGGTCGAGGTCGACGTGCAGCACCCAGGGGCGGGCCGGCTCGGTCATGGGTCCAGTGTGGCGCGACTCGCCGACGACGGCCAGGAAGATGCGGATGCCGCGACCGGGGCCGCGGCATCCGCTCGGCGTCAGCCCTCGCCGCGCACGTCGCGCACGAAGCTCTCGACGTGCTCGCGCAGGGTCTCGATGCGCCGGTCTCGTGCGGCCTCGCGATCGAATCCGAGGTACGCCGAGGGAGGGAGCCTTCGCACGTTCTGCGGGCATTCGAAGTCCTCGCAGATGAGGGTGCCCACGGTGTCGCCGCGGCGGCCGGCGTCGCCCGCGCGCCTCGTCGTGTAGAGCACGACCTCGTTGGGAAGGGTGATGTCGGAGCACCACGAGCACTGCGGCCGGGTGCGCGGTCGGGTGCCGGCCTGGCGCATCAGGAGTCCGACGGGCTCTCCGTCGAGCTCGACCACGAGGCAGCCGACGTTCGGGAGCTTGGGGTCGCGCCAGCCGAGGAAGTCGAGGCGGTCCCAGTCGAGGTCGTCGAAACCGGGCGGGAGGGTGAGATTCTTGCGTTCGCTGCGGGACGCGTTGACGAACGATGCCCGGATCAGGGCGTCGGTGAGGGGGCGCATGTGCGTGCTTTCTGTGCGGTCGCGGCGAAGCGCGCGACGATCGTGTGCGGGAGAGGTGCCCCGGACAGGGTGGATGCTCGGAGCGCAGTGCGCGCTCGAACGAGCGGTGCGATGGCGAGCCTCAGGCTCGCTCGCCCGTCGACGCGGTGCGCGTCGACGACCTCCTCACGCCCGAAGGCGCCACACGATTGTTCACAGAGGTGAGTCTACGGACGGGTGGCCGGCCGGGACGCATGCGTCCCGGCCGGCTCAAGCGTCAGAGCGGCCGGATGTTGGCGGCCTGCATGCCCTTCGGGCCGCGCTCCGCGTCGAATTCGACCTTCTGGTCTTCGCGGAGCTCCTTGTAGCCTTCGCCGGTGATCGCGCTGAAGTGCGCGAACAGGTCGGCGCCGCCGTCATCGGGAGCGATGAAGCCGAAGCCCTTCTCGGAGTTGAACCATTTCACGGTGCCAGTGGCCATCGTGTCTTTCCTTCTACTTTTCGGGCCGCGTGAAGCGACCGGGGTGCCGCGCCGACGTGTGCGGAGCGGACGGATGGGGCGGGCGGGGCCCGCGGGGGAGACCGCCGTGCGGGTGACGGACGCCGCGACCGCCGCGTGAGCGGAGTCGCGGGTGCCGTGCACGCCGAGGCTCTCGCCCTGAGCGCTGTGGGCTTCGAAGCCCAGCGGAGTGACGCCGACGAAGCCGGCGTACTCGCCGGCGGATGTCGCGACGAACACGTCGTCGTCGGCTTGGCGCCAGTCGATCGAGGGTCGAGCTGAAGAAGTGGGGGTAATGAAGGTCAAGAGGTCTTTCAGAGGAGGTAGCGCGGCGGTGGAGTCGCTCGTGCGCGAGAGTCTAGGGGGCGGGTCGGACGTCTTGGTGACTGTCCTGGCGTCAAGTGTCTGCTGCTCCACAGTGAGGCAGAGTGGGAAACGACGCAAGACCCGAGTGGGCACTCCACAGTAGCACGGCGATCGGGCCTGAACCTGCGAGGGGGTGCCGAAGGGCGCTGAACGATATATCGTTGAGTATCGCCGAGCCCACGGAGCGACCCGGCGCCGAGGAGGTCATCATGAGCGGATCGAACATGGGGGACTGGTTCGGGACGGGGTCCCGCGGTCCTGGACAAGGGCGGCCGGGCGCCGGCCTGTGGGAGGCGATGGATCAGCTGCGCGGCATGTTCGAGCAGAAGGTCGGGCCGACGCGCATGGGTCGGGGTGACGTGCGCGCGGCGGTCCTGGCGCTTCTCGCCGAGAAGCCGATGCACGGCTACCAGATCATCCAGGAGATCGACGAGCGCAGTGGCGGATCGTGGAAGCCGAGCCCCGGCTCGGTGTACCCGACGCTCCAGCTGCTCACCGATGAAGGCCTGGTCAGCGCCGAAGAATCGAATGGTCGGAAGACGTACTCGCTGACCGACGAAGGGCGGCAGGAGGCCGAGGCGACCGGCGACCGATCGGCGCCGTGGGAGACGCCGGGGTCGAAGGAGGGCGCCAGGGCCGCGCTGCCGAAGGCCGGCATCGATCTCGCGCAGGCCGTCGCGCAGGTGGGTCGCACGGGCTCGGCGGATCAGGTGAGCCAGGCCGTCGACGTGCTCGACGAGGCTCGTCGCAAGCTCTACTCGATCCTCGCGCAGGACTGAGTGGATGCCGCCGCCGATCGCCGACGAGGAAGCTCGATGACGGACGCCGGTGCCTCTCGCGCCCGCTATCGCCGAATCCTGCGATTCGCCGCCCGATACATGGTGCAGGCGTGGTGGTACGAGCTCTTCCTGCCCCGGATCGGGCTCGCACGGCTCGCCGCGCGCGGCCGGGCGGCACGGCTCCAGAACATCGCGCGCCGGTTCCACACCCTCGCCGTGTCGCTGGGCGGCCTCATGATCAAGGTCGGCCAGTTCATGTCGTCGCGCCTCGATGTGCTCCCGCCCGAGATCACGAAAGAGCTCGAGGGGCTGCAGGACGAGGTGCCCGCCGTCGATTTCGCCGCGATCCGCGCACTCGCCGAAGCGGAGCTCGGCGTGCCGCTCTCGCGCGCCTACGACGCCGTCGATCCGGTCCCCGTGGCGGCGGCATCCCTCGGTCAGGCGCACCGGGCGCGGCTGTCGGCGGCAGACGCGGCGGAGACGGGGTTCGTCGACGTTGTCGTCAAGGTGCAGCGACCCGGGATCGATGAGATCGTCGACGTCGACCTCGCGGCGCTGCGCAAGGTCGCGGGCTGGCTCAGCCGCGTGCGGGTGGTGCGCGACCACGTCGACCTGCCGGGCCTGATCGAGGAGTTCGCGGTCACGAGCCGCGAGGAGATCGACTACCTGCACGAGGCGCGCAACGCCGAGCGGTTCGCCGAGGACTTCGCGGGCGATCCGCGGGTGAGCGTGCCGGAGATCGCATGGGAGCGCACGACGCGACGCGTGCTCACCCTGGCCGACGTGACGGCGATCAAGATCAACGACGTCGACGGACTGCGCGCCGCCGGCATCGACCCGTCGGAGGTCGCGGCCGAGTTCGCCACGGTCATGTTCGACCAGCTGTTCCTGAACGGCTATTTCCATGCCGACCCGCATCCCGGCAACATCTTCGTCACCCCGACTCCCGGCGCCGAGCGCCCATGGCGGTTCACGTTCATCGACTTCGGCATGATGGGCGAGGTTCCCGACCGGCTGCGTCGCGACCTGCAGCAGCTCGTGATCGCGGTCGCGTCGCGCAACGGGAAGCAGCTGGTCGACAGCATCCGCGATGTCGGCGTGCTGTTGCCGTCGGCCGACACCGCGGAGCTCGAGCGGGCGATGACGGCGCTGTTCGCGCGGTTCGGCGGCATGGGGTTCGCCGAGCTGCAGAAGGTCGACCCGCGCGAGTTCCAGGACTTCGCGACCGAGTTCGGCGACGTCGTGCGCGCGATGCCGTTCCAGCTGCCCGAGAACTTCCTGCTCATCGTGCGGGCGATCTCGCTGACATCGGGGATGTGCAGTGGGCTGGACCCCGAATTCAACATCTGGGATGCCGTCGAGCCGTACGCGGCAGGACTGCTCCGCGGCGAGCGGGGCAACGTCGTGCAGGCGTTCGGGCGCGAGGCGCTGTCGGTCGCGGCGATCGTCGCGCGCCTGCCCCGGCGCATCGACGACCTCGCGACGCGCATGGAGAACGGTCAGCTGGCCGTCGAGAATCCGAAGCTGGATCAGCGGATGCGTCGGCTCGAGCGGGTCGGGCGGCGGGTCGTGTCGGCGGTGCTCTTCGCCGGGCTGTTCATCGGCGGGCTGCTCGTGCGGCCGGACGAGCCCGCGTTCGGCTGGGTGCTGATCGGCGTGTCCGCGGTGCCGCTGCTGCACGCCGTGTTCGCCGGAGTGGGGCGGCGCTAGCCGAGCGGATGCCTCGGCACCGGTGCGCGGCGACGCTCACCCCTCGTCGGGGTCGATCGGCGGCGCCGTGAGGAGCGGCTCGATCGCGAGGGTGAGGTCGATGGTCTCGCGCAGCAGTCCGCCGGTCGTCGTCGACCGCAGGAGCGCCTGCCGGTCGAAGTCTCCGAGCGGGGCGATGGCGGCCAGCTGCCACGCCGACTCGATCGGGTCGTCGGAGAGCTCGACGTTCGCGTCCCAGCGTGTATCGCCGTACTCGGCGGCGCGTGCGAGCACGCGCCGGACGGTCCGCTCCGTCTCCGTGCGGAGCGGAGTGAGGGCGTCGTCCCAGATCAGCGGCGGCAGCTGCGTGAGGTCGGCCAGCGGGTGCGGGTCGTCCTCGAGCCAGCGGTCCACCGTGACCCGCTCCCCACCGACCGCGAGGAGCTGCAGGTCGTCCTCACCGACCTGCACCTGGACGACGCGCGCCATGGTGCCGACACCGCTGCGCTGATCCCCTCCGCCGGCTTCGTGGCCGCGCTCGATCAGCACGACACCGAAGCGGGGATCGTCCTCGTCGAGCAGCCTGCCGAGCATCGTGAGATAGCGCGGCTCGAAGATCCGCAGCACGAGCGGGGTGTGCGGGAACAGCACCGACCCGAGCGGGAACATCGGAACGGCCTCCATGGCCCCAGTCAACCACCGGACGCTACGGCCGGTAGCGGTAGTGCTCCGAGACGTTGTTGATCCACGTGACGAACTGGCGGGCCGCGGCATCCTGTCCCGGCGGAACGGCCGCCAGCCACACCTGGCCGGCCACCTCGACGACGAGGTAGCCCGCGTTCGGGTCGACCGCGCGCTTGAGCAGTCTCGGCGTGATGGGACCCGAGGGGCCGTACAGCGCCCGCGCGGTCGCGGGGGCGGCGAGCCGCCCGCGCTTCAGCAGCTCGGCGCCGGTCGCCTGCGATGCCGCGGCACCCGCGACCGGCTGACTCGACGCGCCGAAGTGGATCCATCGCCCGTCCACGACGATCCCGGCGAGCGACTGCTCCTCGCCGCTGAACTTCGCGGCATCGGTCCAGCGGCCGCCGTCCCACCACCGCTGCCGTCCGCGCCCGTCGTCGTACCAGCCGGGAGCGGCGGGACTGCTCGCCGGCGGGGTCGCATCGACGTGCAGCTCGATCTCGCGCTCGTGGAGATCGATGTAGTGCTCGGTCCACCGTGCGCCGTCCCACCACCGCTGCTTGCCGGTGCCGTCGTCGTACCAGCCTGGTTCCGCCGCCATGGGTCGAGGGTAGTCCCGGGGATCACCGGGCGGGTGCGGTCGCGTCGATCTGCTCCGGGTGCGGGATCTGCGAGATGCCCGACACCCTCGATCTCCGGGACGTCGCCCCGCTAGCGTGGAGGTTCGTCGACCGAGGGGAACGGCAGATGTCCATCGACTCCTTCCCGATCCTCGGCATCGTGCTGGCGGTGCTCTCGGCGGCGCTGCTGACGGTCGGCAACTTCCTGCAGTCGAGGGGCGTCGGCGCCCGCACGGAGGCGGGTTCGGGATCGATCGGGGTCTCGCAGGGAATCGGACTGCTTCGCGAGCCGCAGTGGCTGGCGGGCTCGGCGCTGTTCGGCCTCGCGATCCTCGTGCAGCTCGGTGCGCTCGCGTTCGCCCCGCTGATCGTCGTCCAGCCGGTCGGAGTCATCGCCCTGGTCTTCGCGTCCCTGCTCACGGCCGTCGTGACGAAGACCCCGCCGAGCCGGCGCGAGGTCACCTCGATCGCGGTGTGCGTGGCGGCGCTCGCCGCATTCGTCGCGGTCGCGGCATCCGTCAGCGATCAGACCACGATCACCGACGCGCAGCTGATCGCGGTGCTGATCGTGCTTCTGGTCGTCCTCGCGATCACCTTCGCCGCGCTCATCGGACTCCGCGGGCATCGTGTGCCGCCGGTGATGTTCGTGGTGCTGGGCGGCCTCTACGCCGGGTTCGTCGCGACGCTCGGCAAGACGGTCATTCTGCGGATCCAGACCGCGATCATGGTCGACGACTACACGCTCGACGACCGCAACCTGCTCACGATCGCGTGCGCCGTCGGCATCGCTGTCGCCGGGGCGCTGTCGATCTACTTCGTGCAGACCGCGCACACGGTCGCGACACCGCAGGTCGTCGTGGCCGGGCTCACGGTCGTCGACCCGTTCGTCGCGGTCGTCCTCGGCATCACCGTGCTGAACGAGGCCGCGTCCGCTCCGCCGTGGAGCTTCCTCGCCTTCGCCGTCTTCGGCGCCGCTGCGATGTGGGGCGTCTGGTCGCTCGCGCGACAGACGACGGAGGACACGGTCAGCGAGCGCGCGTCGGCGTAGGCCGGCGTGGCCCGAAGACGACGGATGCCGCGACCCCGCGGGGCTGCGGCATCCGTCGTTCTCGCTCGCTACGCCGTGGCGTCGGCGCGCTTGGGCAGCACCCACCCCGCGCGCGGGAAGTGGCAGGTGTAGCCGTTGGGATAGGTGATCAGGTAGTCCTGGTGCTCGGGCTCGGCCTCCCAGAACGGACCGGCGGGCTCGATCGCGGTGACGGCCTTGGCCGGCCAGAGCCCTGAGGCGTCGACGTCGGCGATCGTGTCGCGCGCGACGGTCTCCTGCTCGGGGGAGAGCGGGAAGATCGCCGAGCGGTAGCTCGACCCGATGTCGTTGCCCTGGCGGTTCAGGGTCGACGGGTCGTGGATCTGGAAGAAGAACGCCAGGATGTCGCGGTACGACGTCTCGGTCGGGTCGAAGACGATCTCCACGGCCTCGGCGTGACCGGGGTGGTTGCGGTAGGTCGCGTGGTCGTTCTGACCGCCCGTGTAGCCGACGCGTGTGTTGAGGACGCCGGGCTGGCGGCGGATGAGGTCCTCCATGCCCCAGAAGCATCCGCCGGCGAGAACGGCCGTCTCGGTGCCGGGGGTCTGGGTGATCTGGCCCTTGTCGAAAGGTCCGCTGGTCATGTCAGGTCTCCTTCATGGAGTGGTTCGTGGCCCGGGATCCAGTTTCTCAGGTATCCGGTGACGCGGCGCGGTGCCCGTCACAGAAGAGAACGGATGCCGCGGTCGATTTGGTCCCGGCAACCTGAGAGCGCGCCGTGAGTTCAGTCCCGCACCCTAGAGTGAGCGCGTGCGCGCGATTGTCTACGAGCGGTACGGCGGTCCCGAGGTGCTCGAGCTGCGCGACGTCCCGATACCGAGCCCCGGGCGCGGGCAGGTGCTGATCGAGGTCGTCGCCACGTCGATCAACCTGTCGGATTGGGAGGGTCTGCACGGAAGTCCCGGGTACGCCCGCATCGGCGGGCTGTTCCGTCCGGCCCGGCAGATCCTCGGGTCGGATGTCGCGGGCCGCGTCGTCTCACTCGGAGAGGGCGTGACCCGGTTCGCCGTCGGCGACGAGGTCTTCGGCGACAACCTCGCACTCATGGGTGGCTTCGCCGAGTACGTCGTCGCGCCGGAGTCGGCGCTCGCGCCCAAGCCCTCCGCGTTGACCTTCGCCGAGGCATCCACGATCCCGCAGGCGGGAGCCATCGCGTCGCAGGCGGTCGCGCTCGCCGAACCCGGATCGAGGATGCTCGTCAACGGAGCCGGCGGTGGCTCGGGCTCGTTCATGGTGCAGCTCGCGAAGTCGAAGGGCGTCCATGTGACTGCTGTCGACAACGCCGGCAAGCTCGACTTCCTGCGCTCGCTCGGCGCGGACGAAGTCATCGACTACCGTCGCGTCGACTTCACGCGGACGGGGCCGTACGACCTCATCGTCGATCTCGTCGCGCATCGGTCGGTGTTCGCGTACCGCCGCGCGCTGGCCGCGCGCGGTCGCTGCGTCATCGTCGGCGGAACGAGCCGGACCGTTCTGCGCATGGTCACGGTCGGACCGCTCCTGGGGATGCTCACCGGAGCACACCTCGGCCTGCTGATCGTGCGGGAAGGGCCGGCGGCGTTCACCCCGGTCGCCGAGCAGTGCGTCGGCGGCGGAGTCACGGTGCACATCGACCGGGTCTTCGGACTCGACGAGGTGCCGGAGGCACTCGCCTGGCACGGAGAAGGCCGGGCGCTCGGCAAGGTCGTCGTCGCGGTGGGCGAGGTCTGATCCCCGCCGTGCGGTCCCGTCACGAAGGCGACGAGACCGCACGGGCGGGCCGAGCGGATGCCGCCCCCTACGCGGACGTGCCCTCGGCGTCGAACAGCTGCCGGTACTCGCCGTAGCCCTGCTCGTCGAGCTGAGCGACGGGGATGAACCGCAGCGAGGCCGAGTTCATGCAGTAGCGCAGACCGCCGGCCTCGCGCGGACCGTCGTCGAAGACGTGACCCAGGTGGCTGTCCGCCCCGGCCGAGCGCACCTCGGTGCGGGTCATCCACAGCGCGCGATCGGTGATCGTGCGGACGGCGCCGGGATCGACCGGCTTCGTGAAGCTCGGCCAGCCGGTGCCGCTGTCGTACTTGTCGTTGGACGAGAAGAGCGGCTCGCCCGACACGATGTCGACGTACAGCCCGGGCTCGTGGTTGTTCCAGTGCTCGTTTCGGAACGGCGGCTCGGTCGCGTCGCGCTGCGTCACGCGGTACTGGAGGTCGGTGAGGCGGCTCAGCGCCTCGGGGGTGGAGCGGTAGTCGGTGGTCACGTCGTGTTCCTCCTCGGAAGCGCCGCTGGCTGCGGCGTCATCGAGGAGAACGTCGGGCCGGTCGCGTTTGGTCCCGGCAGGCTGGGAACGAGGTGTGAGTTCGAAGACGACGGATGCCGCCGCCCGATCTGGGCGGCGGCATCCGTCTTCGTCGGCTCAGTACCAGCCGACCGATTCCGAGTGCGACCAGGCGCCGCACGGCGAGCCGTAGCGGCCCGAGATGTAGCCGAGGCCCCACGCGACCTGCGTCGCCGCGTTGGTCTGCCAGTCGGCGCCCGCGCTGCCCATCTTGCTGCCGGGGAGCGCCTGGGGGATCCCGTAGGCGCCGCTTCCCGCGTTGTAGGCGCGGTAGTTCCAGCCCGACTCCTTGTTCCACAGCGAGACGAGGCAGCCGAACTGGTCGTCGCCCCAGCCGTAGTTGCCGAGCATGGCGCGGGCGGATGCCTGTGCGCCCGCCGGGCTGTTGTCGCCGCCCGAGCCTCCGGACGCGAACACGGGGGAGGGCGCGGACGTCGCGGCGGCGGCCTTCTCGGCGGCCGCGGCTGCCGCGGCGGCCGCGCGGCGCGCCTTCTCCTCGGCGATCCGCTTGGCCTCCGCGGCCTTGGCGGCGTCGAGACTGCCGCGAAGGCCGGCCACGCGCTCGTCGAGCGTGGCCACCAGCGCGGTCAGGTCGTCGGTGAAGCCCGGCACGAGGAGCGGCGAACCCGTCTCGGCGCCTGACAGTCGCGCGACGGCCTCTTCGAGGGCGGGGGTGTCGATGGCGGTGTCCACGCCGAGATCGAGACCCGCGGAGGCGATGTCGTCGGTGAGGGTCTCGGCGGCCGACAGGGTCGTCTCAGCGGCGGCGAGAGCCGCGTGGGCGGCCACGGTACGCGCATCCTCACGCTCGATCACGGGGGCCTCGGCGGGCGACGCGGGGGTGGTGAACGACGCGAGAGCGAAGGCCGGGGTGGAGCCGGATGCCTCGGCCAGCGTCACCGGAGTGGTCACGGTGAAACCGGCGGTGGCGATGATCCCGAAGGCGAGGCCGGCCGCGAGGATCGCGGGGCGCCGACGGGTGCGACGGGCGGTGAGGCGGAGGGTGCGGCGGGCAGGAGTAGAGGCAGTTTTCGAGCGCATGAACCGGTTTCGTATCGGGTAGCTGCGCCGCATCGACGGCGCCAGGTGTCGGCTGTTCGCGGACACAAATCCCCGAGTTTGTCCGCCTAATCTGGACAATTCCGGTGTGTTTCCTGGACGCCCAGTGAGTGCGCACCCCTCGTGGGTGGGTTTACGATGGCTCGCATGGGAACGATCTGCAGCGCGCCGATGACGGCGTGCGCCTTCTATATCCGCGACCGCAGCGCCTGACGGCGCCGTCGCGTTTCACCGCGTCAGCGCGCCGTCGACCGGGATGTCATCGCACCCCGGACGCGCGCACCCGCCCCCTCTCACGGTCCGTCGATCCGCCCTCGGACCAGCGCTGCGCGCATCGGGGTGCTCCTCCTTCCTCCCTGGAGCGCACCCATGCGAAACCGTTCCTCTCACGGCGGCCGGCACGAGCTCGGCCAGAACTTCCTCACCCACCGGCCGACGATCCACGGCATCGTCGACCTCGTCGCCGCGACCCGCGGCCCGATCCTCGAGATCGGCGCGGGCGACGGCGCGCTGACCGTGCCGCTCGCACGGCTCGGGCGCGATCTGGCGGCCATCGACATCGACGAGCGCCGGGTCCGGACGCTCCGGCGACGGCTGCCCTCGGCCCGGATCGAGCGGGCCGATGCACTGCGGCATCCGCTCGACCGCCCGGTGCTCGTCGGCAACGTCCCGTATCACCTGACCACTCCGATCCTGCGCCGGCTCCTCACGCGAAGTCAGTGGCGCGACGCGATCCTCCTCACCCAGTGGGAGGTCGCCCGCAAGCGCGCAGGCGTCGGCGGAGGGACGATGATGACCGCTCAGGCGGCGCCCTGGTTCGAGTTCGGACTGCGCGGGCGTGTGCCCGCCCGGCATTTCACTCCGATGCCCAGCGTCGACGGAGGCATCCTCACGATCACGCGGCGCGGAGCGCCGCTCGTCGATCCCCGCGACCGGCGCACCTACGACCGGTTCGTCGGGGCCATGTTCACCGGGCGAGGGAACGGGCTCGCGGCGATCCTCCAGCAGAGCTCCGGGCTCAGCCGGTCGCGTGCGCGCGGCATCCTCCGCGAACTCGGAATCGACGATCACCGGCTGCCGCGCGACCTGCGACCCGAGCAGTGGGCGGGCCTGTGGCGAGCCGTGGCCGGGACGGGCGGCGCGTGACCCTTCTCATTCATCCGCGGCTCGGAGTAGGTTCACCGCATGGCCCACCGCGACGACGTGCGCTCGTGACGACACGCACCTTCGACGTCCGGGCGACTGTCGCGGCTTCGCCCGAGGCGGCGATCGACTTCCTCCTCCGACTCGACCGCCATCGCGGGCTCCACGCCTACGTGCAGCGGGCGGAGGTGGTCGCGGAGGGCGCCCACGCCGACGGGCACTGGTGGGAGTGGAAGGTCGCGGAGCGGCCGCGGGTCGGGCCGTTCGCGTACACGCTGCGGTTCCGCGCACGCATGGTCCGCACCTCGGCGGTGTCGATGACCGGCCGGGTGCGCCCGGCACCGCTGTGCGCGCTCGACACGACCGCGGTCGCCGCTCCGGTGGACGGCGGCGCACTGGTTACCGAGACCGTGACCGTCACGGCCCCGCGCCTGCTCGCGGGGTACATGGAGCGGCAGGCGCGCATCGCCCACGAGCGGATGTTCCGGCTGCTGCCGGGCGAGTTCGCATCGCGACCGGATGCCGCGACCCTCCCGACTGCGGCAGGGTGTCCGCCGGCGGGCGTAGCCTGAGCCAATGCCTGCCGATCGTTCCACGCCGAGCGCGCGGGCGCAGCTCGCAGCGATCGCCGAGGCCGTCGCGGCCGATCCCGAAGACCAGGCGTTCGAGGCCTTCGCCCGCAATCCGCTCTCTCCCGATGCGCGTCCGGCAGCGGTCCTGATCCTGTTCGGGGTGCTCGACTCCCTGCCGAGCGACCACGACGCCCATGCCCGCGCGGTGTCCCGAGATCTCGACGTGCTGCTCCTCGCGCGCGCGACGACGCTGAGGTCGCATCCCGGCCAGGTCGCGTTCCCCGGCGGACGTGTCGACCCCGGCGACGACGGCATCGTCGCCGCGGCGCTCCGCGAGGCCCGTGAAGAGACCGGCCTCGACCCCACGGGTGTCGAGGTGCTGGGCGCCCTCGTCGACATCCCGCTCGCGCAGCACCTCGTGACCCCGGTGCTGGGGTGGTGGCGGCATCCGTCACCGGTTCGCGTCGTCGACGAGGCCGAGTCGTCCGACGTGTTCCGCGCGCCGGTCGCCGACCTGCTCGACCCCGCCCACCGTGGCTCGACCGTGATCCGTCGAGGCGGGCAGGTCTGGAGCGGGCCGGGATTCCTCCTTCGGCATGCGACCGGCGAGCACCTCGTCTGGGGCTTCACTGCGATGCTGCTCGACGGCCTCTTCGACCGTCTCGGGTGGACCGAGCCGTGGGACGCCGGACGAGAGCTGCCGCTCGACCTGCTCCGGCTCGAGCTGTCCGGCGACTGAGGATGGCCTGACCGGAGCCGGGCCGTCGATCCCGCGGCAGACTGGAACCATGCCTCCTGTCGACGAGATCGTCCCCGCTCGGTACCGCCACCTGCTCGACCTCCCGCTCTACGGTCACCTCGGCACGATTCGTCCTGACGACACGGTGCAGGTCAACCCGATGTGGTTCGAGACCGATGGGCGCCACATCCGCTTCACGCACACGAACTACCGGCAGAAGTACCGCAACCTGCAGCACAACCCTTCGATGTCACTGTCGGTCATCGACCCCGACGACCCCTTCCGCTATCTCGAGGTCGCCGGCCGACTCGTCGAGGTCGTCCCCGACCCCGAGGGTGCGTTCTATGTGCGCCTGCAGAACCGATACGGCAACCAGAGCCCGACGCCGCCCCGAGACAAGGCCGACCGGGTGATCCTCGTTATGGAGATCGAGCGCGCCACCAAGCAGTAGCCGCCGGAGGGCTGCTTCGGAGGTGCGCTGCGCTCGCTGCGATGTCGTAGGTATGTTCTAAAGTCTGAAGCGTGAACTTCGACATCGACTCCTCGATGGGGGATGCCTCATGGGAGGGCGATCAGGCATGGCCCGTGTTCGAGGGCCCCGACGCCCTGGGGCTCATCGTCGAGGTCGACGACATGATGGCGGTGTTCGCGGCGCAGCGGTTCGTGCGCATCGATGCGCTGCGACGTGAAGCGCTCGCCGATGCCGCGCTGGCGGATCGCTCGGTGACAGAGGTCGTCGAGCGTTCGGTGCGACTCGAACTCGCCGCCGCGCTGAGGGTGACCGAGCACGCGGCAGGGATCCTGCTGGCACAGGCCGAGGCGCTCGTGCACCGGTATCCGACGGTGCTCGAGGCGCTTTCACACGCGCAGACGACCGAGCATCATGCCGAGTTGATCGTCGAAGCCGCCGACGGCATCGAGCCCGAGCTGCGCGACGCTCTCGTGGCGCGAGCCCTCGCCCTGGCCGAGTACGAGTCGATGGGGGTGTTCCGGCGGTCGCTGCGCAGGCTCGTCGAGTCGGCGCGGTCCGACACGCTCGCCGAGCGGCACGAGGCCGCACTCGCGGCGCGCCGCGTGGTGGTCGAGCCCGCCGACGACGGCATGGCGTGGCTCTCGGCGTTCCTCCCGGCGGTCGAGGCGCGCGCGATCCACGGTCGGCTCACGGCGATCGGCAAGGCTCTCGCCGCCGACGAGCATGAGGAGAGGTCGCTGGACCAGCTGCGCGCCGATGCCTTCGGCGACCTGCTCGTCGACGGCGAGACGGACGCTCTCCCAGCGCAGGCCCGAGGGATCCGTGCGACCGTAGCCGTGACGGTTCCCGCCCTCGCCCTGCTCGACGACTCGCCGACAGCACCAGGGGCGATCGTGGAAGGGTCAGGGCCGATCCCGATCGTCCGTGCCCGCGAACTGTGCGGTGGCGCGGACGGGTGGATGCGGATCCTCACCCACCCCGAGACCGGGATGGTCCTCTCCGTCGGACGCGAGCAGTATCGACCACCGCCCGCACTTCGACGGCTCGTGCGATGGCGGGCCGACAGGTGCATGGCGCCGGGGTGCGCCATCCCCGCCTCCAGGTGCGAGATCGATCACACGATCGCGTGGGAGCACGGCGGGCCGACGGCACTCGACAACCTCGCGCCACTCTGCAAGGGCCATCACACGGTCAAGCACCACGGAGGATGGAACGTTCGCCAGGTCGACGGCGGCGGGGGTGCGCTGGAGTGGACGTCGCCGGCGGGGCGCCGGTACATCGTCGAGCCTGAGCGGCGAGTGCCCGTGTTCCGAGCGAGTGGTGGTGACAGCGGCGCGCCGTTCTGACCGGCGGGCGCCTCGCGGACGGAAGTGGCGCCAGGCCGGAGGTGGGGGCGACGAATGACGGGGCGCCGGGCTGACCGGCGGGCGTGGGGCGTCGGGCTGACGGAAGGTGGCGCCGGGCTGACCGGCGGGCGTGGGGCGTCGGGCTGACGGAAGGTGGCGCCGGGCCGGACAGCGGCGCCGGGCTGACCGGCGGGCGTGGGGCGTCGGGCTGACGGAAGGTGGCGCCGGGCCGGACAGCGGCGCCGGGCCGGACAGCGGCGCCGGGCCGGACAGCGGTGCCGGGCTGACCGGCGGGTGGCGCCGGGCCGGACAGCGGCGCCGCGCTGACGGCGGGACTACCGCGACGGGTGGCCCGCACAAAGCCGAGGCTCGCTCGCCCGTGCCCTGTGCGCTGCGCCCTGTGCGCTGCGCCCTGTGCCCTGTGCCCTGTGCCCTGTGCGCTGCGCCCTGTGCCCTGTGCCCTGTGCGCTGTGCGCTGTGCGCTGTGCGCTGTGCGCTGTGCCCTGTGCGCTGTGCCCTGTGCCGCGCACCCTGCACGCCCCCGCGGGCCCGCCGGGCCCGGAGAACCATGCCCACCACGCACCGGGCCACAAGGACCGCGTCCGGCCATCCTCGGCTACTCTCGTGCTCGTGACGCCGACCCGCACGCTCACACGAGACGAGGCCCGGCGGATCATCGTGCGCGCGCAGCTGCTCGATGCCGACAGGCCAGGAGATGTAGTCGAGGTCGGTGAGCAGCTCGGCTACATCAAGATCGATCCGACGGCGACGATCGCGCCGTGCGAGCACACGGTGCTGTGGTCGCGCATCGGGTGGTCGTACGAGCCCGGCCAGCTGCAGAAGGCCGTCGAGCTCGACCGTCTCCTTTTCGAGTTCGAAGGCGCGTTCCGTCCCGTCAGCCTGCTTCCGCTGATGCTCCCCGTCATGCGCACGTGGCCGCGCCGCGAAAGCAGCCGGCAGTGGCTCGAGGCGAACGCGGCGTTCCGCGCGGACGTCCTCGCGCGCCTCGAGCGTGAGGGCCCCCTGCTGGCGAGCGACATCCCGGACACCGCGCAGGTGGATCGAGCGCCGGACGGCTGGTACGGCAAGAACCAGGTGCCGCACATGCTCGACTTCCTCGCCCGGCAGGGCGAGGTCGCGATCGTCGGTCGTGAGGGACGCCACCGCAGATGGGACATCGCGGAGCGCGTGTATCCCAGGGATCTTCCCGAGTACGACGAGCCCGAGGCCGAACGACTTCTCGACGAGCGGCGGCTCCAGGCCGCAGGCCTCGCGAAGCAGAAGTCGCCATGGACACGCAACGGCATGGCGGGCGAGCCCGTCCAGGTCGAGGGATCGAAGTGGCGGTTCCGTGCCGACCCCGCCGCGCTCGCCGCCCTCGACGAAGGCGACGCCGACGGTCGGGACGACCCTGGCGGCCGGGTCGCGTTCCTCAACCCGTACGACAGCGTGCTCTTCGATCGCCCCCGGCTGCAGGAGGTCTTCGAGTTCGAGTACGTCCTCGAGCAGTTCAAGCCGGCGGCGCAGCGCCGGTACGGCTACTTCGCGCATCCGATCCTCATGGGCGATCGATTCGTCGGGATGCTCGACGCCGAGGTCGACAGGAAGAACGACGTGCTGCGTGTCCACGCCGTCCACGAGTTCCTTCCGTTCGAACCCGAGGAGCACGACATCGTCCAGGCCGAGCTCGCCGAACTGGGGAACTGGCTCGGGATGCCGGTGACCGGCGCCCCCGAGCGCTGAGCGCCCCGGGCCGCAAGCCCGTCACGCCTCCGGTCCTTCCTTGGCGGAGTCTTCGGCCAGTACCACGGCGAGCTCTGCGCGGGTGGCGATGCCGAGCTTCGTGTAGACCTTGCGCAGGTGGTACTCGACCGTCTTCGGGCTGAGGAAGAGCGCCGCGGCGGCCTCGCGCGTCGTCCGTCCCTCAGTGAGCAGGAGGCTCACCTGCAGCTCCTGCGGGGTGAGCTGGTCCATCGCGCGTGCGCCGGGCTCGTGCACATGCTCGCCGGTCGCCGCGAGCTCGGTCGCCGCCTGTTCGCGCCAGACCACCGCACCCAGCTCGCCGAACGCGGCGAACGCACCGCGCAGCGGGACGCGGGCATCGACGCGGCGCCCCACGCGACGAAGGCGCGCCCCGAAGGCGAGCAGGGTGCGGGCCTCCTCGAAACGGTCGAGGGTCTGAGCATGCCACTCGAGCGCCGTCGCGAACGACGACTCGAAGCCGTCGTCGCCGGCGACCATTCCCCTCGCGCGATACGCCCGCGCAAGTGCCCACGGCTGGTTCTTTCTCTGGGCCCGATGCGGGAAGTCCTCGGCGACGCGCAGCGCATCGTCTCGCCGCCCGACGCGGAGCAGCGCGTCGGTCAGCTCGGGCGCGGGGTCGAGGTCGACGTCGTCGAGGCCCAGCCGGTCGAGGAGTGCGACGAGAGCCTCGAAGAGCGTCGTCGCGGACTCGGGGTGCCCGAGCGAGAGCTCCAGATCGCCCCTGGCGTGCGCGACCCAGACCTCGCCGACGTGGATGTCGCGCGCCGCGCAGAGCGCGCGGGCCTCCTCGCCATGCGCGCGGCAGGCGTCGGCGCGCCCTGCTCGGGCGTCGAGCCTGGCCAGTCCCGCGAGCGACATGGCCCGCTCGGTGTCCTGCCCGGTCTCCGAGGCGAGCCGGATCGCCTCGGAGTAGTTCGCCTCCGCCCTCGCCCACGTCGCGCCGGTCGTCGCCTGGTCGACCGCGACGTGGAAGAGCACGGCCGGGAGCGCCCCGACGCCGGCGGCACCGCGCACCTCGTCGACGAGGGCGCGGAGGCGCGCGCCGCTCGAGGCGTCCCGGAGGAACAGGGGCGCGAGCATCAGCCACGACAGCCGCCGCGGATCGCGGGCCAGCGCGGGATCGGCCTCGAGCAGCGGCACGGCGGCGCGGATCGCGTCGGCACCGCCGCGGCCCGCGAGCGTGCGTCCCATGCCGGACGCCATGAGGCCCAGTGCGCGTGCCGTCGGCGCGGTCACCCCCGGCAGCACCTCGTCGAGGCGGCGGGCGAGCACCAGCGCCGTGCGCGCATCGCCGAGGTAGAAGGTGGCGTGCACCGCGTCGGCGAGGGCGAGGGTCGTCTCATCGGCGGAGGTGCTGCGATCCGCCGTCAGCACGAGCAGCTCGAGCGCTTCCCGCAGTGAACCCGTGCGCGCGGCGATCGACGCGCGCAGCTCGACGTCCGGCCCGTCGCGCGTGTCCACCGCGTGCCCGGGCAGCGTCTCCTCCACGACCGCCTGCCGCGCGCGCTCGTCGAGCAGCGCGAGAGCGCGCGGACCGTTCCCGCCCGCCCAGGCGGCGTCGGCGGCCCGCAGCAGGCGGGCACCGCGTCCGGCGGCATCGGGGGTCAGTCGCGCGGAGCGCTCGAACGCGCCCGCGGCGGCGGCGTAGGCGGACCGGGCGACCGCGTGGTCGCCGGCATCCGCGAGCAGATCGGCGACGGCTGCATCGGGGTGCCATGTCGCCTCGGCCAGGTGCCAGGCGCGCCTGTCTACCTCGCCACGCGGCAGCGCCGCCGCTGCCGCGCGATGCGCGGCGTGGCGCTCGGACGCCGACGCGCCCGAGTAGACCGCTGCGCGGAGCAGCGGATGCCGGAACTCCACACGACCGCCGTGCACGCCGACCAGGCCGAGGTCCTCCGCCTCACCGAGCAGCGCGACGTCGACGCCCGTGTCGGCGCAGACGTCCGTGATGAGTCGCAGGTCGGCGCCGCAGACCGCCGCGATCAGGAGGACCGTGCGGCACGCGGCATCCACTCCGTCGAGTCGGCGGCCGAACGCATCGGCCACGGCGCGCGGGACGCGCAGCGGCAGCCCCGTGTCGATGCTCGCCGCGACGTCGAGATCGGCGGCGCGCAGTTCGAGCAGCGCGAGGGGGTTCCCCGCGGTCGCGCGGTGAAGCAGCGTCACCTGCTCCTCCGTGACGGGCTCGGCCGCCGCGCGGCCGGTGCCTGAGACGAGCTCGCGCGCCGATGCGAGGTCGAGACCGCCGACCCGCAGCGCCGGCAGCCCAGCCGTCATGTCGTCGCCCTCCGGCGAGCGGACGCCGAGCAGCACGACCACCGGATCCGCGGCGAGCCGCCGAGCGGCGAACACGAGCGCGTTCGCCGACGGCGCGTCCACCAGGTGGAGGTCGTCGACGACCACGGCGAGCGGCCCGTCCTCGGCATGGCGGCAGAGGAGGCTGAGCACGGCCGCGCCGATCGTGAACCGGTCGCGGCCGTCGGCGGGCCCGGATGCGCCGGGCAGCGCGAGAGCGGCCGCCAGGGCATCCGCCTGCAACGGAGGGATGCCGTCGAGCGAGCCGAGCGCCGGACGCACCAGCTGAAGCAGTGTCGCGAAGGGGATCTCCCGCTCGGACTCGAGCCCGGTCGCGCGGAGAACGCGCATCCCGCTCAGCCGTGACACGGCGTCGTCGAGCAGTGCCGTCTTGCCGACGCCCGCCTCGCCGCACACCGCCAGCACGCCGCTCGTGCCCAGGCGCGCGGAGGCCGTGATCCGGTCGATCACCTGCTGCTCGGCCTGCCGCCCCACCAGCATGGCCCGAGTCTAGGGCGGGTCGCTCCGCGATCACACGAGCAGGGGGAGGACCAGGGGGGTTCCCGGATGCGGCGTCCGTCCGCCTCTTCGTACGGTCGAGGCATCCGCTGACCGCAGCTGTCCCGAGACAGCGCAGGAGAGAAGGAGACTCGGATGTCCACCATCACCGAACCCGCCGCGATCGACACCGACAAGCTGATGAGCTTCGTGTTCCGGGCCGTCGACGAGGTCGGAGCGACCCTCAACGCCGCGCTCGTCGTCATGGGCGACAAGCTCGGCTACTACCGTGACCTGGCAGCGCACGGGCCGACGACGCCCGCGCAGCTCGCCGAGCGCACGCAGACCGCCGAGCCCTACGCACGCGAGTGGCTCAACGCCCAGGCCGCCGGCGGCTATGTCACCTACGACCCGCAGACGAAGCGGTACACGCTCCCCGCCGAGCACGCCCTCGCGATGACCGATCCCGACAGTGCTGCGTTCCTGCCCGGGTTCTTCCAGATCGCGCTCGGCACCGTGCACGACACCGGCCACATCATCGAGGCCGCGCGCAGCGGCGCCGGCTATGGCTGGCACCAGCACGACACCGACGTGCACGTCGGCTGCGAGCGGTTCTTCCGCCCGAGCTACCACGCGAACCTCGTCGACTCGTGGATCCCCGCACTCGACGGCGTGAAGGAGAAGCTCGAGGCCGGCGCGCTCGTCGCCGACGTCGGCTGCGGGCACGGAGCATCGACGATCCTGCTCGCCCAGGCGTTCCCGAACTCGACCTTCGTGGGGTCGGACTATCACGCCGAGTCGATCGAGACCGCCCGAGCGCGCGCCGTCGAGGCGGGGGTCGAGAACGTGAGGTTCGAGGTCGCGTCCGCTCAGGAGTTCGGCGGCGCGCCCGACGGCTCCGGGTACGACCTGGTCGCGATGTTCGACTGCCTGCACGACATGGGCGACCCCGTGGGGGCGGCACGCCACGTCCGTGAGGTCATCGCCGACGACGGCACGTGGATGATCGTCGAGCCGATGGCCGGAGACCGCGTCGAGGACAACCTCAACCCGGTCGGACGCGCCTACTACGGCTTCTCCACCCTGCTGTGCACGCCGTCGTCGCTCTCGCAGGACGTCGGTCTCGCGCTCGGCACGCAGGCGGGCCCGGCCCGCATCCGGGATGTGACCGCCGCGGGCGGGTTCACGCGGTTCCGCAGCGTCGCCGAGACACCGTTCAACCGCGTGATCGAGGCCCGTCCCTGACGCCGAGGGGGCTGACGCGGCGGCGACACCGGAGCACACTGTTTGCTGAACAGGAGGGACGCGCACCGTGGGAACACGCAACACCTGGGTCCGGGCGCAGCGGCGCCCGAAGCGCGCCCTGTTCCTGTCGTCGCCGATCGGCCTCGGCCACGCGCGTCGTGACGTCGCGATCGCGCAGGAGCTCCGCGCGCTCCACCCCGACCTGCAGATCGATTGGCTGGCGCAGCACCCCGTCACGCGCGTGCTGGCGGATGCCGGGGAGCCCGTCCACCCGGCATCCGCCCTCCTCGCGAACGAATCGGCGCACATCGAGGACGAGGCCGCCGACCACGACCTGAACGCCTTCCAGGCGATCCGCCGGATGGACGAGATCCTCGTGAGCAACTTCATGGTGTTCAACGACGTCGTCGACGAGACCTACTACGACCTCGTGATCGGCGACGAGGCGTGGGACGTCGACTACTTCCTGCATGAGAACCCCGAGCTCAAGCGCTTCGCGTTCGCGTGGCTGACGGACTTCGTGGGCTGGCTGCCGATGCCGGCGGGCGGGGATGCCGAGGCCCGCCTCGCCGCGGACTACAACGCCGAGATGCTCGAGCAGCGGGCGCGCTACCGTCGCCTCCGCGACCGCTCGATCTTCGTCGGCAACCCCGACGATGTCATCGACGACTCCTTCGGGCCCGGCCTGCCGCCTATCCGCGAGTGGACCGAGGCCCACTACGACTTCGCCGGCTACGTGACCGGGTTCTCGCCGCCGTCCGAGGAGCAGCGGGCGGCCGTCCGGGCCGGGCTCGGCGTCGGGCCCGACGAGGTGCTCTGCGTGGTGACGGTGGGCGGCTCCGGGGTGGGCGGGGCTCTGCTGCGTCGGGTGATGGATGCCGTTCCCCTCGCACGACGGCTGCTCCCGGCGCTCCGGTTCGTGGTCGTGACGGGGCCGAGGATCGACCCGGCGTCGCTGCCGCGCCGGCGCGGGGCATCCGTCCGCGGATTCGTCCCCGACCTCTACCTCGCGCTCGCCGCGTGCGACGTCGCCATCGTCCAGGGCGGACTGACGACGTGCATGGAGCTCGCCGCGGCGCGGCGGCCCTTCCTCTACGTGCCGCTCGAGAACCATTTCGAGCAGAACTTCCATGTGCGCCATCGCCTGGCGAACTACCGCGCGGGGCGCTGCGTCCGCTACGCGGAGGCGAGCGATCCCGCACGGCTGGCCGCGGTCCTCGTCGAGGAGCTGGGGCACGAGGTCGACTGCCGGCCGGTCGAGACCGACGGCGCGGCGCGCGCCGCCGCGATGCTGGCGGAGCTGCTCTGATGCGCGCGCTGGAGCCCACGATGAGCGGATTCGTCGACCGCGACGGCCTCGCCGTGCACTACGAGGTGTACGGCGAGGGCTCGCCCACCGTGTATCTGCTGATGCCGGATGTGATCGTGCAGAGCCGGGCGTGGAAGGCGCAGATCCCGTTCCTGGCCCGGCTCTTCCGGGTCGTCGTGAGCGACCCGAGGGGCAACGGGCTGAGCGACCGGCCCACATCGCCGGACCAGCTCGGCGACCGGCTGCTCCTCGACGACGAGTGGGCGGTGCTCGACGCGGTCGGGGCCGATGCCGCGGTGATCGTGGGGGTCTGCACAGGAGCCGGGCACGCGCTCATGCTCGCTGCCGAGCACCCCGAGCGCGTGCTCGGCGTGGTCGCGATCAATCCGGGGATGCTGCTGACCGAGCCTCTCGCGCACCGCATCGCGTTCGACTTCGACGAGACCCGCGATGCGTTCGACGGATGGCAGAAGCAGAACCGCCACTACTGGCGCCGGGACTGGCCGGACTTCGCCCGGTTCTTCTTCGGCGAGATGTTCCCCGAGCCGCACTCGACGAAGCAGGTCGAGGACTGCGTGGGCTGGTCGCTCGGAGCGGGAGCCGAGACGATGCTCCTCGAGCACGACTCCCCGCCCTACCTCGGCAACGCACCCGACACCGCGACCGCGGTGTGCGAGGCGGTGAGGGCGGCGGGGTGCCCCGTCCTCGTGATCACCGGATCGGAGGACCACTGCCAGAACCCGCGGCGGGGACCCATCGTGGCAGACCTCACCGGCGGCGACCTCGTCCTGCTGGAGGGTTCCGGGCATCTGCCGTCGGCCCGCGACCCGGTCAAGGTGAACCTGCTGATCCGCGACTTCGTGAGGAGGGTCGCACCGGGCCGCCGGAGGTCATAGGTTCGTGGCATGGCAGACCGAGCCGTTCCGAACCTTCCGTCGCGCGACTTCGACGTCACCGTCGCCTTCTACGGCGGGTTCGGGTTCGCCGTCTCCTATCGCGACGGCGGCTGGCTGATCCTCGCCCGCGACGGGGTCGTGCTGGAGTTCTTCCTCGCGCCGGAGCACGACCCGTACGCGAGCTGGTTCATGGCCAGTATCCGCGTGGGCGACCTCGACGGCCTCTATTCCCACGTGCGCGACAGCGGCGTCCCGGAGAAGACCGTCGGCATCCCACGCCTGATCCCGGTCGCGCTCCAGGAGTGGGGACAGCGCGCGGGCTATCTCATCGACCCCGACGGCACGCAGCTGCACCTCATCGAGGACGCCGGCTGAGCCTCAGCCCCGCGTGCCCTTCCACCCGAGGGCGGGGGCGACATGGGTCGCGAACGCCTCGACCACGCGCAGGTTGAACTCCACGCCCAGCTGGCTGGGGATCGTGAGCATGAGGGTGTCGGCGGACTGGATCGCGGCGTCGCCGAGCAGCTGCTCGACGAGCACGTCGGGCTCGGCGGCGTACGTCTTGCCGAATGTCGAGCGGATGCCGTCGATCACGCCGATCTGGTCGCCGTCCTGGCGTCCGCCGAAGTACAGGTGGTCCTCGGCTGTGACCAGCGGGAAGATCGAGCGGCTCACCGAGACCCGCGGCTCGCCCGCGTGCCCGGCGTCGCGCCAGGCGGCGCGGAAGGCGTCGATCTGCTCGGCCTGCAGGATGTCGAAGGGGCGTCCGTCGGCCGAGGTCAGCAGGGTCGACGACATGAGGTTCACCCCGATGCGTCCTGCCCACTCGGCCGAGTCCCGGTTCCCGGCGCCCCACCACACGCGTGATCGGAGACCGGGGGAGTGGGGCTCGATGCGCTGCATGCCGGTCGCTCCGGTGCCGAACGGGGACGCGGCATCCCGTTCCGCCAAGCCCTCGCCGTCGATGGCCCGCAGGAAGAGGTCGAAGTGCTCGCGGGCGATGTCGGCCCCACGGGGGTCCGACGAGCCGATGTATCCGAACGTCTCGAAACCGCGGACGACCGTCTCGGGTGAACCGCGGCTCACGCCGAGGGCGAGTCTGCCTCCCGAGATGAGGTCGACGGATGCCGCTTCCTCGGCGAGGTAGAGCGGGTTCTCGTAGCGCATGTCGATGACGCCGGTGCCGACCTCGATGCGCTCGGTCTTCGCGGCGATCGCGGCGAGCAGCGGCATGGGGGACGACTGCTGGCGCGCGAAGTGGTGCACGCGGAAGTACGCTCCGTCGACGCCGAGGTCGTCCATGCCCTGCGCGAGGTCGATGGCCTGCAGCATCGAGTCACCCGCGGTGAGCTGACGGCCGCCGCCGAGGGGGCCGTAGTGTCCGAACGAGAGGGTTCCGAAGCGCTGCATACCTGTGGGCAACGGTAGCGGTGCCGCATCCATTCCGGTGAATGGGCTGTGGCCCCGTGGACCGCCGGCGGCTCCGCGTGCCTACGATGGCAGGGAGGGGAGCGAGGGCTGATGGTTCAGGTTCGTGTGGCGGGCGTCGCGCTCGACGCCTCGGGGCAGCATGTGGTGCTGCTGAAGCCCATCGACGAGATCCCCGGCGACGGACAGGTGCTCCCGATCTGGATCGGGCAGCTCGAGGCGACGTCGATCCTGGTCGCGGTCGAGAAGGCGCCCGTCCCGCGGCCCCTCGCGCACGACCTCATGCGCGAACTGATCTCCGCACTCGGCGCCGAGGTCACCCGCGTCGAGGTCACCCGCATCGACGACGGCACGTTCTACGCCGAGATCACCATGGCGACGGCCCTCGGCGATCGCGTCGTCGACGCGAGACCGTCGGATGCCGTGGCCCTCGCCACACGCGTCGGGGCGGGCATCTGGGTGGCCGACGCGGTGATGGCGGAGGCGGGGGTGCCGGACGTCCTCACCGAGACCGACGCCGCAGAGAAGCTGGACGAATTCAAGCGGTTCCTCGACGACGTCGAGCCCGAGGACTTCGAGGGCTGACCGGAGTCACATCCGGGCGTACCGCGCCCGTGCGAAGCAGAACAGCCCGTAGATCACGAGTCCCGCCCCGACGACCCAGAGCACGAAGGTGCCCAGCGGCAGCTCGGCCAGCGTGTGGAGCGCGGCGTCCAGTCCGCCGGCGGCCTCGGCGTCATGCGTGAACGCGGCGACGACGAACAGGACCCCGGCGACGGAGATGGCGATCCCCTTGGCGACGTAGCCGACCACGCCGAAGGTGACGATGCCCTTGCGGGCCGCGCCGCTCGGCAGATCCAGGTGCTTCTCGAACGCCCGCGTGAACCCCCGCACGATGAACGCCACGCCGATCGCGACGACGACGACGCCGACAGCGGCGAGGAGGAAGACACCCGCCGGCGTCGACAGCAGGGTCGCGCTGAAGGTCTGCGACGACTCCGACGAATCCGACTGCCCCCCGAGGGCGTAGACGACGGCCGTGAACGCGATCGCGAGGTAGGCGACGGCCGTTCCGATGTACTTGACGCGGTAGCCCCACTTCTTCTTGGTGTCGGGGTTGCGCTCGAGGAACGCCTCCGCGATCTGCCAGATCGCGAGGGCGAGCAGTCCGAGGCCGATGACCCAGAGCAGGATGACTCCCGCGGGCGTCGAGCGGATCTGCTCCATCGCACCGCCCTGATCGGCCTCCCCGCCACCGCCGGTCGCGATCGAGATCGCGATTCCTCCGATGACGGCGTGGACGATGCCGAGCACGACGAATCCGATGCGTGCGATCGTGCGGAAGACGGTGGAATCGTGCGCCGCGCGAGCCGCGGCCTTCGGGGTGGTCACCGCCGAAGCGTATCCTCCGGGCAACCGCTCGACATGGGGGTTGACGGCGGGGCTCCGAGCGGGTTCCGCGTCGCCCGACGCGCCGTCTCTAGGCGTCGACGGCGCACCGGAAGCCGATGTGCGACATCCCGGTGTCCTCCGCCTGCGGGGAGCGCGCGGCGGGGCGGAATCGGAGGCAGTAGTCGGGCGAGCACAGGTGGGATCCGCCCTTGAGGACGCGGCGCGGTGTCGTGGAGCCGTCCTCGGCGCTCGCGGTGGCGAGCAGGTTCTGCCGCCTGCCGGGGTCGACGGGCCGGTCGGTCAGCCGCAGGTGCCGCGGCGTGTAGAAGTCGGACGTCCACTCCCACACGTTGCCGGTCATGTCGTACAGCCCGAAGCCGTTGGGCGGGTAGGACCCGACGGGCGCGGCATCCCCCACGCCCTTGTTCTCGAAGGGGAACCGGCCCAGCCACGAGTTCGCCAGCGGCCGGCCGTCGGGGTACGGCTCGGAGCCCCACGCGAACCGCGCCCCGTCGAGCCCTCCGCGGGCGGCGTACTCGTGCTCGGCCTCGGTCGGGAGCCGCTTGCCGGCCCATTCGGCATAGGTCGCCGCATCCTCGAACGCGATATGGACGACGGGATGCCTCATCCGCTCGACGATGGACGACTCGGGGCCGAGTGGCTGACGCCAGTACGCGCCGGGCTGCCACCGCCACCAGCTGCGCCAGTCGCGCAGGTCGACGGGGCCCGCCGTCGGAGTGAACACCATCGATCCCGGCACGAGGTCGACGGGGTCGGCCCCGGGGAAGTCGGCCGGGTCGAGTGCGCGCTCCGCGACCGTGACGTAGCCGGTTTCGTCGACGAACCGGGCGTAGTCCTCGTTCGTCACCTCGAACCGATCGATCCGGAACGACGGCACCGAGCGGAGGTGCACGGGGGCCTCGTCCGCGTAGAACTCGTCCGAGCCCATGCGGAAGTCGCCGCCCGCGATGAGCACCATGTCGTCCATCGGACCACCGTACCGATCAGGTATCCGGGCAACGACCCGCAGAGTACCCCCATGGGGTATCGTTTGCATCCTGCGAGAGCTCGGACACGGAGGTGCGTCTCGATGACCATGGACCACGGACATGCAGGTCACCACGCCGGCGACGAGGGGGCGGCGCCGCACCCGCACGCGCACGCAGCGGCATCCCCTCGCGGCCTGAACCGGATGGCGGTGAGCGCGACGCTGCACTGCCTCACCGGCTGCGCGATCGGCGAGATCCTGGGCCTCATCATCGGAACGGCCGTCGGGCTGTCGACCGGCTGGACCGTCGTCCTCGCGGTCGCCCTCGCCTTCCTGTTCGGCTACGCGCTCTCCACGCTGCCGCTGCTGCGCTCGGGAGTGGCCCTGGGCACCGCGCTGAGCGTGGTCCTGGCGGCCGACACTCTGTCGATCGCGACGATGGAGGTCGTCGACAATGCCGTGATGGCCCTGATTCCAGGTGCGATGGATGCCGGTCTCGTCAACGTCGTGTTCTGGATCGGCATGCTGATCGCACTCACGGCGGCGTTCTTCGCCGCGTACCCCGTCAACCGGGCCCTTCTCAAGCGGGGGAAGGGCCACGCCCTCACCCACGAGTACCACAGCACCGCCGCACCGACGGGGGCGCGCCGGTTCATCCCGAACCTCTCGTCCGGGCTGCTCGTCGGGATCATCGTGAGCTTCATGCTCGGCGGGCTTCTGGTGGCCACCGCTGCGACGCTGGAGGGCGCGGGCACCGACCCGCATGCCGCGGCGGCGACCCTCGACTGAATCGGGTTCGCGACCCGTCGCGTGCGCGGGGGAACGTCAGGCGCGCGGCGCGCGGAACACCGCGACGGTCGTGACGGCGAGCACCAGGATTCCGATCGACTCGACGACCACCGTCTCGGGCACGAGCATGAAGTCCCAGGTCTCGGTGATCCCGAACAGCCCGACGGTCAGTGCGAGCACGAGCGCCAGCAGAGTGGCGATCAGGAACAGCAGGCTCAGCACGGTCGCCGCCTGCAGGAGCCTGCCTCGCAGTGCGACCATCGCGATCGCCAGCACGAGTCCCGCGACCGCGTTCAGGACGAACAGCACGCCGAGGATCCCGCCGACCCCGTTGAAGACCAGGTACAGGTGGATTCCGCCCGCGGCGAGGAGGAAGACGGCGCTGAGTATGCGGAGCACCCACAGGCCCCGCTGAGTTCTTGCGGTCATCGGTCCGCTCCATTCCTTCGGTGACCCGCTTCGACGCGGGTGGTCTCGACACGCCGCCGGGCGGCGAGCCAGAGCACGTCCCTCCCGAACGACTCCAGCAGCAGTGCGAGCGCGATCAGGGCCGCGCCCGTGCAGGCCCACGCGGGCGGGATCCCGGATGCCGCGACGACCAGCGCGATCCCGGCGACGGCGGTGACCACCTTGCGCCAGTAGCGCGGCGGCAGCGGCGCCCGCATCCATGGCACGAGCCATCCCCCGACGACGAACGCGTAGCGCAGCATCCCGATCGCGAGCACCCACGCACCCAGCGCGGGCGCGACGTACGCGCTGAGCGCGAGGAGGAGGAAGGCATCCACCTCCATGTCGAACCGGGCGCCGAGCGCGCTCTCGGTGCGCGTGCGTCGAGCGAGCCACCCGTCCACCGCGTCGAGCACCAGTGCGATGCTCGCGAGCACGATCAGGAGCGCCACCGACACGGATGAGGAGAACGACGTCGCGACGAGAGCGGTGACGAGGGCCACGAGCGTCGACCGCGCGGCCGTGGCCGCGTTGCCCCAGCCGAACGCGGTCATCCCGCTGCGGCGCAACCCCCTGGCGAGCAGTCCGTTCGACACGACAAGGTAGAGGAGTCCGGCGGTCCATCCGGCCGCGGAGAGCGGGGAGACGCTGTCGACCGCGAACAGGCCGAGCAGCCCCGCCGCGATCGACGAGAGCGGAGCGAGATGAACTTTCGGCATGGCGAGCTCCGTTTCTCCGTCATGGATACCACTGGGTACACGTTCCCGGAGAGGGTCCCGGTTCAATCCGTCGGGCGCGCCGGTCGATGATGGGCACGGCGTACTGGGTGGAGGCCGCGGGCCGCGGGGCGCTTCGGGAGGCCCCGGTGCCGGTGCCGGGTGAGGGCGAGGTGCTGGTCCGGACGCTCTGGACCGGCATCAGCCGGGGCACCGAGTCGATCGTGCTCCGGGGCGAGGTGCCGCTGGGCGAGGCAGAGCGAATGCGGGCCCCGTTCCAGGAGGGCGACTTCCCCGCGCCCGTGAAGTACGGGTACCTGAACGTCGGCGTGGTCGAGCAGGGGCCTACCGGGCTCGTCGGGCAGACCGTGTTCACGCTGTTTCCGCATCAGTCCGCCTTCGTCGTCCCCTCCTCCGCCGTCGCGGTCGTCCCCGGCGGGGTTCCCGCGCGGCGTGCGGTGCTCGCGGGTGCGGTCGAGACGGCGGTGAACATCCTGTGGGATGCCTCACCCCTCGTGGGCGATCGGATCACCGTGGTCGGCGCGGGGATGATCGGGTGCGCCGTCGCCCGGCTGGCACGCGGCATTCCGGGGGTCGAGGTCGTCGTCGTCGATGTCGACCGGGCGAAGGCGGACGTGTGCGAGCGCCTCGGCGTGGCCTACGCCCACCCGGACGACGCTCCGCGGGATCGCGACATCGTGATCGACACGAGCGCGTCCGGCGACGGCCTGCAGGTCGCCATAGACAGCGCGGCGACCGAGGGCGAGATCGTCGAGGCCAGCTGGTTCGGGGATCGCGCCGCGACGGTCCGGCTGGGCGGTGCCTTCCATTCCCGGCGCCTGACGATCCGCTCGAGCCAGGTCGGAACGGTCGCGCCGCGCCGCCGCGGGAGTCGCTCGACGGGCGACCGGCTCGCCCTCGCCCTGGAGCTGCTGCAGGACCCCGCGTTCGACCATCTGCTCACGGGCGACACGTCGTGGCGAGAACTGCCCGACGTCATGGCGGGCATCGCCGCGGGGACGTCGCCCGGTCTGTGCCACACGATCGACTGGAGGGACTCGGAATGACGTACTCCGTCACCGTTCGCGACCACATGATGATCGCCCACAGCCTCGCCGGTGAGGCGTTCGGTCCGGCGCAGCGTCTGCACGGCGCGACGTACGTCGTGGACGCCACCTTCCGCGCCCCCGCTCTCGACGCCGACGGCGTCGTGGTCGACATCGGTCGTGCGGCGGACGCGCTGCACGGCATCCTGGCGGCGCTGTCGTACCGCAACCTCGACGAAGAGCCGGAGTTCGCCGGCGTGAACACGACGACCGAGCGCCTCTGCAGCGTCATCGCCGAGCGCCTCGTCCTCGCAGTGCGCACGGACGGGCTCGGCGGTGGGGGTGTGTCCGGCATCGTCGTCACTATGCGCGAGTCGCACATCGCGTGGGCCTCGTTCGAGGTGGAGCTGTGATCGCACCCGAGTCGGTCGTCTGGTTCGTCGTGCCCGAGGGGTTCGACGATCCCGAGCGCGTGAGCGGAGGCAGCGTCTACGACCAGCGGGTGGGCGCGGAGCTGCGCCGGATCGGCTGGGACGTGCGGACGGTCGAGACGCCAGCCGGGGACGCCGGCGGAGATCCGTTCGAGCGCGTCCCCGACGGCGGTCTCGTCCTGGTCGACGGTCTCGTCGCGATCTGCGCGCCGGACGCGATCGAGGCCGCCGCCTGCCGGGTGCGCGTCGTCGCGCTCGTGCACATGGCCGCTGCGGCATTCGCCGACGTCGACGACGGGACAGTCGAGGGCGAGCGGAGGGCGCTCCCTCATGCACACCGTGTCATCGTCGCCAGCGAGTGGCTCAAGGACGAGCTCGTCCGGCGGGGGCTCAGCACGCCCGGGCGCCTCGTGGTGGCGCGGCCGGGTTCGGACGCGGCGGTGTCGGCGGCGGAGGGCACCTCTTCCGGAGCGTCGCTGCTGTGCGTGGGGGTCGTCGCCCCGCACAAGGGTCAGGACACGCTCGTCGAGGCGCTCGCGGAGCTGGGCTCGCAGACGGAATGGACGTGCACGTTCGCCGGGTCGGTCACGAGCGAGCACGACTTCGCAGCGCGGGTCGCCGCCCAGGCGGCCGAGGCCGGAATCTCGGAGCGGATCACGTGGGCGGGGGTGCTGAGCGCGCACGAGCTCGACGCCGCGTACGCCGGCGCCGACGTGCTGATCGCGCCGTCGCGGACGGAGAGCTATGGGATCGCCGTCGGCGACGCGCTCCGGCGCGGCATCCCGGTGATCGCCAGCCGCGTCGGAGGCATCCCCGAGGCCGCGCACCCGCCTGACGCAGCCATTCTGGTGCCACCGCAGGACCGGCGTGCGCTCGGAGACGCGCTGCGGCGATGGATCGAGGACCCCGCGCTCCGCGCGACGATGTCGACCGCGGCGAGGCGCGCCGCCCCGAGCCGGACGCGCTGGACCGACACGGCCCGCACGATCCACACGGCGCTCGCGGGGCTGTCGTGAGCACGGTGATCCCGGTGTCGGCCGACTGGCTCACCCTGCGGGAGAGCGCGGACGCCGACTCGCGTTCGCGCCTGCTCGCCCTGCGTGCGGGAAGGATGCTGCGTCCACCCCTCGTCGTGCACGATCTCGGCAGCGGAACGGGGTCGATGGTGCGCTGGTGCGCGCCGTTGCTTCCGGGACCTCAGACGTGGGTGCTGCACGACTGGAACGAGGCGCTCCTCGACCACGCGGCGAGGGCGTCTGCTCGCGATCGCGACGGTGCGACAGTCACGATGCGCACCCGGATCGGCGAACTCGGAGACCTCCGGGAGAACGATCTCGTCGGAGCGTCGCTGGTCACGGCTTCGGCGCTGCTCGACGTGCTCACCGCCGGGGAGGTGGGAGCGATCGTGGCCGCCTGCCTCGCCGCCGCAGCGCCCGTCCTGCTCGCGCTCTCGGTGACGGGGCGCGTGACGATAGACCCCGTCGACGCGGGCGACCGGGTCTTCGAGGCGGCCTTCAACGACCACCAACGGCGAACGGGCGGCGATCGGACCCTGCTCGGGCCGGATGCCGCTCCCGCGGTGGCCGAGCTCTTCCGTTCCGCGGGCTGGTCGGTGCGCGTCGACGAGTCGTCGTGGCGACTGGATGCCCGCTCCCGCGCGCTCATCGAGGAGTGGATCGACGGATGGCTCGGCGCCGGCGTCGCGCAGCGGCCGGCGCTCGGGGAGTGGGCGACGGAGTACGCGCGGGCGCGCTCCGCGCAGATCGCGGCCGACGGGCTGCGAGTCGTCGTGCACCACGTCGACCTGCTCGCGTGGCCGCCATGAGCGCGGTGATCGCTCGGCTCCGGCGCGGCGGGACCGCGCCGCGGTGGCAGCCGTGGGTCCGCGCGGCCGTGGGTGCCGGCATCCTCGTCTCGATCGTGGCGGCCGCGGGCGCCGAGCCCTTCGTCCGCGGATTCATGTCGGTGTCACCACCGGCTGTCGCCGCCGCGATGCTCCTCGCCGCGGCAGCCACCGTCGCGGCGTCCTGGCGGTGGCGCATCCTCGCAGGGCGCCTCGGCCTGCGGCTGGGCTGGGGGGAGTCCGTCGCCGCCTACTATCGCTCGCAGTTCCTCAACTCCGTGCTGCCGGGCGGCGTGGTCGGCGACGTGGACCGCGCGGTGGCGCACGGGCGCAGCGTCGACCAGGTGGCACACGCCGCACGCGCCGTCGCGGTCGAGCGCGCATCGGGGCAGGCGGTCCAGTTCGTGCTCGCGATCGCCCTGGTGGTGTCGATCGGAATCTCGGCCTACGCTCCGGTCATGGCACTGCTGCTCGTGTCGTTCGCCGTCGTCGTCGTGACGGTGGCGATCTCCGCGGCGAGCCCCCGGGTGCGAGTGGTGCTCGTTCGCGAGGCATCCATCCTCCGCACCGCGTTCGGCTCCGTCGGGACGGTCCTGGGCGTGGCCGCGGCATCCGCGGTGGTGGTCACCGCTCACATCGCGACCTTCCTTGTCGCCTGTGCCGCCGTGGGGGTCGCCGCGTCGCCGGAGCAGGTGACGGTCGCCGCGATCGTCCCCGTGCTCGCGTCTTCCATCCCGCTGAGCATCGGCGGCTGGGGGCCGCGCGAGGGAGCAGCCGCGTGGGCCTTCGGCGCCGTGGGGCTGGGTGCTGCGGCCGGGATCACGGCCGCGACCGCCTATGGCGTGCTGGCGATGATCGCGGTCGCGCCCGGTGCCGTCGTCGTGACCGTCTCGCTGCTGCGCCGCCGCGCGACGGCCGGAGTCGCCGGGCGGGCCGCACCATGATCCGGCCGTATGTGACGCTCAGCTGCGCGATGTCGATCGACGGGTATCTCGACAGCGAGGCGCCGCGGCGCCTGGCGATGTCCAACGCCGAGGACTTCGATCGTGTCGACCGGCTCCGCGCCGACAGCGACGCGATCATGGTCGGCGCGTCGACCGTGCGGCGGGACGATCCCCGTCTGCTGGTGCGCAGCGCGGATCGCCGGCGGCAGCGCGTCGCCGACGGCCGGACCATATCGCCGTGGAAGGTCACCGTCACGGCGAGCGGCGACCTTCCGGTGGACTCGTCGTTCTTCACCGCCGGCGACGTGGACAAGATCGTCTACTGCCCGCGCGCAGAGGGGCCACGGATCGCCCAGCTCCTCGGCGCACGCGCGACGGTGGTCGCCCTTCGCGATCAGGTGACGATGCGCGACGTGGCGCACGACCTCGCCGGACGCGGCGTGCGAAGACTCATGGTCGAGGGCGGGGGAAGGCTGCACACCCAGTTCCTCCGCGAGGACATCGCGGACGAGCTGCAGCTCGTGATCGCGCCCTTCTTCGTCGGGGAATCCCAGGCGCCGAGGTTCGTCGAGCCGGGGGCTTTCCCGTGGACGGCGTCGCGGCGGGCGCGGCTGGCCGACACCCGGCGGATCGGCGACGTGGTCCTGCTGCGCTACGCGCTCTCCGACCGCTTCGGGGCGGAAGGGTCGTTCGCCGCCGTCGCCGCCGGGGCCGACGGCGCCGCCCGGGTGGGCGCGGACCGTGACCGGACAGCGTGAGACCCCGTCCGACGGCCGCGACGGCCCGCGCGGCGCGGGGCTGCTCACGGTGCTCGCGTGCGCGACGCTTCTCGTGGCGCCCCTCGTTCCGGGCGCGCTGAGCAGCGGCACGCCGAGCGCCCTCCTGGGTCTCCCCGTCGAGTCCCTCGTCGTCCTGACCGTCCTCCTCACGGTCGTGCGGCCTCCGCTCCGGGCGCTCGCTGCGGTCCTCTTCGCCACAGCGGTGGTCGTCGCCATCGTCGCCGCCTCCCTCGACCTGGGGTTCCGCGCGACGATCGACCGTCCGTTCAGCGTCGCCGAAGACGGCGGCGCACTCGTCGACGCCTTCGGCGTCGCGGAGGACGCACTCGGCCGACTCGGTGCGACCTCTGCCCTGCTCCTCGTCGGCGTGCTCGCCGCGACGACGGGCGCGATGGTCGGCCTCGCGGCATTGCGCGTCGGGCGGGTGGCCGCGGGCGAGGAGCGACGCGGCCGGGCGATCGTCGGCGCGCTCGCGGCCGTCTGGATCGTGGGCGCGCTCGCCGGCGCTCAGCTCGTGCCCGGCGCGCCGGTCGCGGCATCCCGGACCGCCGACACGCTCGTGGAGACATCGTCGCGCGCCGTGTCCAGCGTGCGGGAGCAGGAGGCCTTCGAACGCGCGCTGGCGTCGGATCCGCTGGACGACCGGGCTCCTGCGGAATTGATGACCGCGCTCGCGGGCAAGGACGTCGTCGTCGCGTTCGTGGAGAGCTACGGCCGCGTGGCCGTGGACCCCACGCCGTTCACCGCCGTCGTCGCGCGTGCGCTCGACGACGGCGCGTCCACCCTGGCGCGCCGCGGCTACTCGGCGCGGAGCGCGTTCCTCTCGTCGCCCACCTTCGGGGGTGTGAGCTGGTTCGCGCATGCGACCCTGCAGACCGGCGTGTGGGTGGACTCGCCTCGCAAGTACGACCGGCTCCTCTCGCGCGACCGCACGACGCTCACGGGGATCTTCGAGGCGGCGGGGTGGCGCACCATGGCGGTCGTGCCGTCGAACGAGCGCGGCTGGGAGGAAGGGGAGTCGTTCTACGGATTCGACACGGTCCTCGACGCCCGCAGCATGGGGTATCGAGGCCCCGCGTTCGGCTACGCGCGGATGCCCGACCAGTTCACGTGGAAGGTCTTCCATGACCATGCCGTCGTCGACGACTCCCGTCCGGTGATGGCCGAGATCGACTTCGTCTCGTCGCACACCCCGTGGACGCCGCTGCCGCGGATGGTCCCGTGGCGCGATCTCGGCGACGGATCGGTGTTCGAGTCGCATGCTGCCGAGGACGAGTCGGCGGTCGCGGCGTGGGCCGATCCCGAGCGCGTGCGCGAGCTGTACGCGGAATCGGTGGCGTACTCGCTCGCGACGATGTTCTCGTA
This sequence comes from Microbacterium sulfonylureivorans, assembly GCF_003999995.1. NCBI lineage: Bacteria > Bacillati > Actinomycetota > Actinomycetes > Micrococcales > Microbacteriaceae > Microbacterium > Microbacterium sulfonylureivorans. The sequence goes on along the minus strand of NZ_RJAD01000004.1, from coordinate 71,825 downwards.
CCTCGAGACGTTCGACCAGCACGACCTGGTGCTGATCGTGCTCGGCGATCATCAGCCCGCCCGGATCGTGAGCGGCCCCGATGCCGACCATGACGTGCCGATCACGATCATCGCGCAGGACTCCGCTGTGCTCGACGCGATCGAGGCGTGGGACTGGGAGGAGGGCGTCCATCCGTCGGACGCTGCGCCCGTGTGGCGGATGGACGACTTCCGCGACCGCTTCGTCGACGCCTTCAGTCGCTGAGCCGTGGCACCCGGCAGGGCGGCGTGCTGCCTTCAGCCGCGTGCGTGGGCCGGCTCGGGCGCCGCGACGGGGAAGAGCAGGCGCACCGCGGCGAAGCCGAGTGCGGCGCCCGCGAGCTGCGCGCCGATGAACGGCAGCACGGATATGGGGGAGATACCGGCGAAGGTGTCGGTGAACATGCGCCCGATCGTGATCGCCGGGTTGGCGAAGCTCGTGGAGGAGGTGAAGAAGTACGCCGCGCCGATGTATGCGCCGACGGCGGGTGCGGCGAGGTGCGAGCGCCCGGTGCGGACCAGGGCGAAGATGACGAGGATGAGGCCCGCGGTCGCGACGACCTCGGAGATCAGCAGGGGCCACGCCGACCGATCGGTCGTGCTCCAGGCGACGGCGGGTGCGGCGAACATGACGTTGGCGAGGATCGCGCCGGCGATGCAGCCGAGGATCTGCGCGGGCAGGTAGACCACCGCCGTCGACCACGTCCGGCGGTGCAGCGTGATGTCGACGAGGGTCACCACGGGGTTGAAATGGGCGCCGGAGACGGTGGCGAACACCAGGATGAGGACGGTGAGCCCGAGGGCGGTGGCGAACGCGTTCTCGAAGAGCTGCAGACCGACGTCGCCGGGAGAGAGGCGCTGCGCGGCGATGCCGGATCCGACGACGACCGCGGCGAGTCCTGCGCTGCCGAGGAATTCTCCCGCGGCGGCGCGTGCGGTGCGGCTCACGAGGCGACGAGAAGCTTCGAGACGCGGTCGAGCGCGCCGGGAACCAGTGTGAAGTACGCCCACGTGCCGCGCTTGCTGCGGGTGAGGAAGCCGGCGGCGGTCAGGATCTTGAGGTGATGCGACACCGTGGGCTGGCTCAGACCGACCGGCTCGATCAGATCGCAGACGCAGGCCTCGGAGTCCTCCGACGCCGCCACGATGGACAGCAGTCGCAGCCTCGTGGGGTCGGCGAGGGCCTTCATCGTCGTGGCCAGCTGGTCGGCCTCGGCGGCGGTCAGCGGCTCGCGCACGAGCGGTGCGCAGCACGCTCCGGCGGTAACGTCGGTGACGTCGACGATCGTGGTCATATATCGAGACTAGTCGATATTGACAGACGTCGATAGATCTGTGCAGAATCAGGTATCGAAGTTCATCGATATCCGTAGGAGGATGCTGTGACCCTGCTCGACCTGACACCGCGCGCCGTCGACGCCGACCGGGTGTCGACCCTTCCCGTCGCGATCATCGGCGCCGGACCGATCGGCCTGGCGGCGGCGGCGAATCTCGTCGAACGAGGCATCGACTTCGTCGTGTACGAAGCCGGTGACGAGGTCGCTGCGAGCGTGCGGGCGTGGGGGCACACCAGGCTGTTCTCGCCGTGGAGGCATCTCGTCGATCCGGCGTCGCGCCGGCTGCTCGAGGAGAGCGGCTGGGAGCTGCCCGACCCGGAGCGCGCCCCGACGGGGACGGAGCTCGTCGAGAAGTACGTGGCGCCCCTCGCCGAGGTCGACGCGATCGCCTCCCGCGTCCGGCTCGGGGTCGAGGTTCTCGGAGTCTCGCGGGAGGGCATGGATCGCACCCGCACCCGGGCGCGCGCGGCGACGCCCTTCGCGGTACGCATCCGCACCCGCGACGGAGAGGTCGAAGACGTTCCGGCTCGTGCCGTGATCGACGCCTCGGGCACCTACCTCTCGCCCAACTCGCTGTCCTCGAGCGGTCTCGAGCTGCTCGGCATGTCCGACATCGCCGACGCGGTCACCGCGGCGCTGCCCGACGTCCTCGGCCGCGATCGCGCGATGTTCGCGGGTCGCCACACGACCGTCGTCGGCGCAGGCCACTCGGCCGCCAATACGCTGCTCGCGCTGGCCGAGCTGGCCCGTCAGGAGCCCGCGACCCGCGTCACCTGGCTGATCCGCAACGCCCAGGCCGTCCGGGTGTCCTCCAGCGCGGACGACGAGCTCGCCGATCGCGCGCGACTCGGCAGCCGGGTGGACCGGGCCGTCGCCGACGGCCGGATCACGGTTCTCGACGGCTTCGAGATCATCCGCGGCCGTCGAGCGGCCGACGGCGTCGAGCTGGTCGGACACCGCCGCGGCGAGGTCGTCGCGCACCGCACCGATGTCGTCGTCAACGCGACCGGATTCCGGCCGAACCTCGAGATCCTGCGCGAGATCCGGCTCGAACTCGACGACATCGTCGAGGCGCCCAGACGCCTCGCGCCCCTCATCGATCCGAACGTCCACTCCTGCGGCACGGTCGAGCCGCACGGCTTCCGCGAGCTCACCCACCCGGAGCAGGGGTTCTTCATCGTCGGCATGAAGTCCTACGGCCGTGCCCCGACGTTCCTTCTCGCGACCGGATACGAGCAGGTCCGCTCGGTCACTGCCTGGCTCGCGGGTGACACCGCCTCCGCGGCGAACGTCGAGCTCGTGCTGCCGGCGACGGGCGTGTGCTCGACGGACATCGGCGACGGAGGCGGCTGCTGCTCGTGATCCGGCTTCGTGAGATGACCCCCGCCGACTGGCCGGCCGTCGAGAAGATCTACGCACAGGGCATCTCGGACGGAGAGGCGACGTTCGAGGTGGCCACTCCGTCCTGGGAGGCCTTCGACGCAGGAAAGCTCCCGCAGATGCGCATCGTCGCGGTGGACGGAGGCGATGCGGTCGTCGGCTGGGTCGCGGCATCCGCCGTCTCGTCCCGCCCCGCCTATCGCGGCGTGGTCGAGCACTCGGTCTACATCGATCGCGCCGCTCGCGGGCAGGGCATCGGCCGACTGCTCCTGGACGCCTTCATCGGGGCCGCCGACACGGCGGGCGTGTGGACGATCCAGTCCAGCATCTTCCCCGACAACACCGCCAGTCTGAGACTTCATGAAGCGGCCGGGTTCCGCGTCGTGGGTCATCGGGAGCGGATCGCCCGCGCAGCGGTCGGTCCGCACGCGGGGGAGTGGCGCGACACGATCCTGATCGAACGCCGGTCCGCGGACGGCTGATCCGCAGGGCGAGCGAAGCCTCGCCCTGCAGATCGCCGAGCCGGTGAGCCGTGCAGAAGATAGGCTGTCGTCTATGAATCGGCCCGCGGATGCCGGCGACCTCACGACGCTCGCGGATCCCACACGCGCACGGATTCTCCGCCTCATTCGGGACTCTCCTGATGGCCGCGCTCTCGTAGGGCGGCTTGCCGAGGCTCTCGACCTGCGGCAGCCCACCGTGAGCCATCACATGAAGGCGCTCCACGAGGACGGTGTCGTCGTGCGAGAGCCGGCGGGCCGGCGCGTCTGGTACTCCATCGCGCCGGATCACGCCGAGCGCGTCGACGCCCTGCTGGGCGACGGGAGGCGCAGTGCCGCCGAGCCCGACCTGCAGCGGATCACCGCCGACCTGGCTGTCCGCTTCCGTGGGGTGTTCAGCCCCGAGACCATCCGGGCAACGGTGGTCGAGAGCCATGGACTGCTCGCGCGCGGTTCGCGGTCTCCGATGCTGGCGAGCCGCTCGGCCGCGTTCGCCGCGACGCGGCTCGAGGCGCTGAGCAAGGCGAGGTTCGCGACGTCCGACGTTCCGACGGTGCTCTTCGTGTGCGTGCAGAATGCGGGGAGGTCGCAGCTCGCCGCGGGGATCCTTCGTCAGCTGGCGGGCGAGAGGGTGGTCGTCCGCACGGCCGGCTCCGGTCCGGCCGCGGAGGTCCGTCCCGCTGTGATCGCCGCGCTCGATGAGATCGGCGTCCCGCTGGGCGGCGAGTTCCCGAAGCCGCTGACGGACGAGGCCGTGCGCGCCGCGGACGTGGTGGTCACCATGGGCTGCGGCGACGCGTGTCCGATCTACCCTGGCCGACGCTATCTGGATTGGGATCTCGAGGATCCCGTCGGCAAGCCCCTGGAGCAGGTGCGCGTGATCCGCGACGACATCGAAGCCCGTGTCCGTGAGCTGCTCGCTGACCTGGTGCCCGAGAGTTCACCTCCCGTTTCCCCAGATAAATAGATGAAGGTCTATGCTTTCTCTGGAGAGAAAGCGAGGCCACCATGACCGAGAAGCCCACCGTCCTGTTCGTGTGCGTCCACAACGCCGGCCGCTCGCAGATGGCCGCCGGCTACCTCCGTGCGCTGGGTGGCGACGATGTCGAGGTCCTCTCCGCCGGTTCGGCGCCGAAGGACTCGATCAATCCGGTCGCGGTCGAGGCGATGGCCGAGGAAGGCATCGACATCAGCCGGAACACCCCGAAGGTGCTCACCGTCGACGCCGTCCGTGAATCGGATGTCGTCATCACGATGGGGTGCGGCGACGCCTGCCCGATCTTCCCGGGCAAGCGCTACGAGGACTGGGAGCTGGACGACCCGGCCGGCCAGGGCATCGAAGCCGTGCGCCCGATCCGCGACGAGATCCGCTCGCGAGTGGAGTCGCTGCTCGCCGACCTCCTGCCTGTCGGCGGGGCCGCATGAGCGCCGGACGCGGCCAGGCGCCGCTGCTCTCGCCCGATTCCGTTCTGCATCGGGCCGCGGAGCGCCTCGCCCACCAGTTCGCGGGCATGGTCAACGAAGAGACCGTCGAGCGTGTCGTCTTCGAGTCGTACGTCGGGCTTGCACGAACGGCGACGGTGCAGACTCATCTCGCCAGCCTCGCGGAGAAGTTCGCCCAGGACCGGCTCACCGCGCTCGCGCAGTCCAAGGGACTCATCGCGAAGCGGGTCCCGGAGGTGCTGTTCGTCTGCGTCCAGAACTCCGGCCGATCTCAGATGGCCGCCGCGCTCACCCGCCGGCTGGCCGGCGATCGCGTCCACGTCCGGTCCGCCGGCTCGCAGCCCGGGGAACGCATCCTCCCCGAAGTCGCCCTGGTGCTCGCCGAGATCGACCTGGACGTGACCGACGAGTTCCCCAAGCCCCTCACCGATGACGTGGTGCGCGCTGCCGATGCGGTCGTGACGATGGGATGCGGCGACGCCTGCCCGCTCTACCCGGGCAAGAGGTACCTCGACTGGCAGCTGGACGACCCCGCCGACCTCGATCTGGACGGCGTCCGACGCGTGAGGGACGACATCCGCGATCGCGTCGCACACCTTCTGGGCGAGCTGCTGCCGGGGTGACGGGTCGCGGCGACCGGTCGGCGTTTCGGCAGCGGATCGAGGTCATTCCCCCGGAACAGCTCCGTCAGGCCGCCCGTTCACGAGCGCGGCGACCATCGCCGTGAGGTCGAGCGGCTGCGTCGGCGGAAGGACGATGTCCGCCGGGGCGACGACGGGCGCGTCCGACGCCGGCGCGAGCGGGCGATTCACGACCTGCCCCGACCAGTGGGGCGGACATTCGCGGCAGTTCTCATGAACCGATCCTTCGGCTTCGGACCTCGCGTGAACGGGCCGAAGGTCCTACGGCGCCCCGCTGCGGCGTCCATTCGAGCTGCGGTGGCCGGCCCGTTCGTCAACGCCGCCGGCCAGGATCGGACACCACGCGCTCTGCCCGCGGTCGCACCACGCCGAGCAGGATGAGCAGGCACCCGAGCTCGAGGCATCCGAGCGTCTGCAGGACTGCGGGCAGCGGCCCGTTCGGAGCGAACGAAAGGTGCGCGAACGTCCACAGCAGCGCGCAGAAGCCGGCCCCGGCAGCGAGCAGCCCGGCATCGGGATGACGACGTGTCATCGCGAGCAGGGCGGCCAGCTGCGCGCCGCCGACGACGGCCAGCAGGATCGCAAGGATGGCGTAGTCGCCGATCTCGACAGCCGGGAGCACTTGCAGCGGTGCGAGCGCCGTCCTGGCGCCGGGCACCATCACGAGGAAGGCGACCGCCAGCGCCGCAACGGCACCGACGCCCAGGCACGCTTTCAACGTGACCTCGGCTGCGGACCAGGTGCGACGCCGCGACATGGGAGCTCAGTACTCGAACACCAGCCGTGCGAGAACCCGACCGGACAGCACCTCGTCCATCGCTTCGTTGACCTCGTCGAGGCTGCGGCTTTCGGCGATGATCCTCGTGCGTCCTGCCGCGTGCAGCGCGAACACCTCTGCGAGGTCCTGCCGCGTGCCGACGATCGATCCGATGATCGAGATCCCCTTGAGCACCGTCTCGAAGATGGAGACGCTCATCTTCTCGTCCTTCGGCAGTGCGACGCAGATGAGGCGGCCGCCGCGGCTCAAGGACGAGAACGCCTGTTCGAAGACGCGCGGGGAGGCCGCGAGGACCAGCGCCACGTCTGCGCCGCCGAGTTCCTGGATCGCGGCCACCGGGTCGACCTCGGCGGCGTTCACCAGGTGGTCCGCGCCCAGCTCGCGTGCCAGGTCGAGCTTCGGCTCCTCGATGTCGACGGCGATGACCGATCCGCCCATGAGCCGTGCGTACTGCACGGCGAGGTGACCGAGCCCGCCGATGCCGAACACCGCCACGCGCTCGGTCGGCACGATGCCGGCGACCTTGAGCGCCTTGTAGGTCGTCACTCCGGCGCAGGTCAGGGGCGCGGCATCCAGCGAGGTGACTCCATCGGGTACGACGACGACGTGCGTCGCACTGGCGACGGCGTACTCGGCGAACCCTCCGTCGACGGAGTAGCCGCTGTTCTGCTGCTGCTCGCACAGCGTCTCGCGACCGTCGATGCAGTAGCGGCATTCACCGCAGGCGTACCCGAGCCACGGAATCGCGACGCGCTCGCCGATCGATCGGCGGGTGACTCCGGGGCCCACCTTCTCGACGATGCCCACACCCTCGTGACCGGGAACGAACGGCAGACCGGGCTGGACGGGCCAGTCGCCGTGAGCGGCGTGGATGTCCGTGTGGCACAGTCCGCATGCCTCGAGGTGAACCAGGACCTGGCCGGGGCCGGGTTCGGGGATCGCGCGCTCGGTGATCTCGAGCGGCTCGGTGAACGATGAGACGACGGCTGCTTTCATGACCTGTCCTTGACCTGGCGCGCCTGGATGATGCGGAGCCGGGTCGCGCGGTGCCCCGGTACGAGTGCAATGGTTCCCGCGCCCGTCCTGCGGAGACGGGCCGAAGGTCCCTCGGGGTCGTTGTCCCGGTCGCTGCGTGCGCGGCGACGTGGACGGGGCTGACCCGTCACGAGCCGCCCGCGGTATTCCGCGGGCGGCTCGGAGCTCGGGAGGATCCGTCGGCGGGTGCGTGGACGCTCGCTTCGCTGTTCGGCGTGCGACGGCGCTGCCGAAGCAGCCGACCGCCCTCCCGAACGGCGACGAAGATCGCCGCGGCGGCCATCACGAACGCCCAGTCCATCGGGGCGAGGGGACCGGTCTTGAACGCCGCCTGCAGCCACGGCACGTAGACGATCGCCAGCATGATGGCGACACCTGCTGCGCAGGCGATCCAGTAGGTCGGGTTCGAGAGGGTGTAACGGGTGAACAGCCCGCCCTCGCTGCGACGTTGGGTGATGTTGAAGAGCTGGCAGACGAGCACGGTGACGTACGTCATGGTGGTCGCTCCTGCGACCGATGACGGGTCGACCGGTCCGGCGAACGGGCTGGATCCTTCGCGTTCGTAGAAGAGGAGGTAATTGCCGATCGCGAGGACGCCCATGATCGAGCCGACGTAGAGGAGGTCGCGGATGCTGCGGAGGTTGACGATGCGCGCCTTGGGGTCTCGCGGTGGACGCTTCATGACCGAGCCCTCTTCCGGGTCGCGCCCGAGCGCGGCGATGGGGAGGAGCTCGCCGAGCAGGTCGATGGCGAGGATCTGCATGACGTTGATCGCGAGGGGGAGTCCGGCGACCGTGGCGAGGATCAGACTCGCCATGTTGACGACGAGCTCGGCGGCGTTCGAGGTGAGGCAGCTGATCACCCCCTTGCTGATGTTGGCGTAGATCACACGCCCCTGCTCCACCGCCCGCACGAGCGTGGAGAAGCTGTCGTCGAGCAGGACGATCTCGGCCGCCTCCTTCGCGACGTCGGTGCCGGAGGCTCCCATGGCCACGCCGATGCTCGCGTGTCGGAGTGCGGGCGCGTCATTGATGCCGTCCCCGGTCACGGCGACGACGCGCCCCGACCGCTTGACGAGCTCGACGATCCGCGTCTTGTCGGTCGGATCGACGCGGCTGAAGACGGTGCCGCCGTCCAGCGCACGAGCGAGCACCTCGTCGTCGCTCATCGCGCGAAGCTGCTGTTCCGTCACCACCACCATGCCGTGGTCGTGATCGAGCCCTGCCTTGCGGGCGACCGCCTCGGCCGTTCGCGCGAAGTCGCCGGTGATGATGTTGACCTTGATGCGGGCATCGATCGCGCGCCGCATCGCCTCCGGCACCTGATCTCGAATCGGATCGACCATCGAGACGAAGCCGAGCAGGATGAGGTCGGATTCGACGAGCTGCGGATCGACGGCCTCGACGTCGGAATCGGTCGCCGGTCGCGTGGCGTAGGCGAGATTGCGGAGCCCGCGGTCGGAGCTGCGAATGTGGGCCGCGAGGAACTCCTGGCGATCGACCTCGGTGATGGGGCGGATGCTCCCGCCCTCGTCGATGCGGCTGGCTCGCGCGACGACCGATTCCGGGGCGCCTTTCACATAGGCCGTCACTGCGCCGTCCGGCGCCGTTCGGATGGTGGTCATGAGCTTGCGGGCCGAGTCGAAGGGGAACTCACGCAGTCTGCGATGTGCGGCGCGCTCGCGCTGCGGGTCGATTCCTGCCTTCGCGGCGACCGTGAGGAGTGCGCCCTCGGTGGGATCTCCGAGAACATGCCAGCTGCGGTGCTCGTCGTCGGGCGGAAGCAGCCGGGCATCGCTGGCGAGCACCCCGACGAGGAGGAACGCCACGAGGCGGTCACGATCGAAGGGGTCCGCAGCAGTGGGCCGGATGTCGCCGGTGGGCTCGTAGCCGGTGCCGTGGGCGACGAAGTCGCGGCCCGCGGCCACGATCTCGGTGACGGTCATCTCGTTCTTCGTGAGCGTCCCGGTCTTGTCGGTGCAGATCACCTCGGTCGAGCCCAGCGTCTCGACCGCGCTGAGCCGCTTCACCAGTGTCTTGCTCTCGGCGAGCGCGGCGGCGGCCTGTGCCAGCGCGGTGTTGACCTCCGCCGGCAGCCCCTGAGGGATGACGGCGCTCGCGAAGCCGACGGCGAACAGGACCGCCTCGTGGAGAGGCAGGTCGGCCCAGACCGCGACGACCAGGAGCGCCAGCGAGAGCGTCACCGCGGCGTACGTGATGATCCTGCCGATGTGGCCCATCTCACGTTGAAGGGGACTCGACGTCTGCGGCGCCGCCTCGGCGAGGCGCGCGATGCGCCCCAGCTCGGAGCGGGTTCCCGTGGCGACCACGACACCCACGGCCTCACCCGTCGCCACGGTCGTGCCGGCATGCGCGGTGTTGTGCTGCTCGGCGACCGCCACCTCGGTGGCGATGCGGTGCGAGTACTTCCTGGTCGGGTCGCTCTCACCGGTCAGCGCGAACTCGTTCGTGGAGAACGCGCTCGCCTCGATCAGCCTGATGTCGGCCGGCACGGCCGCCCCCTCGGCGAGCAGCACGACGTCTCCGACGACCAGCTCGGTCGAGTCGAGTTCTGTGAGGACCCCGTCGCGCTCCACCTGGCAGAGCGAGAGCGACAGATGCTGCAGGGCTTCCATCGTCTTTCCCGAGCGGTACTCCTGGAAGAAGCCGATGGAGGTGTTGATCAGGACCAGCAGAACCAGCACGACCGACGTCAGCGCGTCGCCGAGGTAGGCGGTGATCGCGGCGCAGGCGAGCAGCAGGATGATGATCCAGTCCTTGAACTGGCGGAGGAACCGCAGCGCCAGCGACTCCGAGTGCACCTCCACGATGACGTTGTCTCCGAAGGCGGCGCGATGCTCGGCGACCTCGTCGCTCGTGAGTCCTCCCCGACGGCTCCCGAAACGGTCGAGCACATCGTCCTCGTCCAGCAGGTACGCGTCCGTCGCCGCCGGGTCGGTCGGCAGCGACGTGTGGTCGCCTCGGGAGGTCACGTCAGCTCACGCGCGTGCGCGTCGCGCGCAGCGCCCACAGTATGGCGACGACGTCGATGGCCTCCTGGAGCCAGGCGCCGACGATGGCGGGCACGAGGCCGAAGGCGGCCAGCAGCATGAGCACGAGGCTCAGCCCGATGCCGATCCAGATGGCCTGCAGGGCGATGTCGACAGTACGTCGGCCGATCGTGACGGCGTCCGCGATCCGCCCCACGTCGTCGGGAAGCACCACGATGTCGGCGGCCTCGCTCGCGGCGGTCGCGCCACGGGCGCCCATGGCTATGCCGATGTCCGCCGCGGCGAGCACGGGTGCATCGTTGATGCCGTCGCCGACCATCGCGATCGGGCGGAGGGGTGCGTGGGTGATGAAGTCGACCTTGTCGATGGGCAGACAGTTCGCGCGGACGTCGTCGATGCCGACCTCGGCGGCGATGTGATCCGCCGTGGCACGGTCGTCGCCGGTGAGCATGGTCACGGCGTCGATGCCGCGTGCGCGCAGAGCGGCCACCGTCGCCGCCGCATTCGCGCGAACCTCGTCGCGGAAGACGAGGACACCCGCGAAGTCCGCGCCGATCGCCACGTACGTCGCCATCTCTCCACGGGCGAGCTCGGTGCGAGGGATGCTTCGTCCCGTGTGCCGGGCGATGAAGTCCCGCTTGCCGACGGCGACGACGCATCCCGAGACGTGCGCGATGACGCCGTTGCCGGTCGCCTCCTCCGCGTCGTCGGAGTCGGTGACGGCGATCCCACGCTCGTCCGCACCCCGCAGGATCGCCCGTGCCAGGGTGTGCGTCGAGTTCGATTCCACCGATGCGGCGAACTGGAGGAGCGTGGCCGGCGAGACGCCCCGCTCGGTGCGGATGTCGACGAGGGTCGGCTCGCCTCGTGTCAGGGTTCCGGTCTTGTCGAAGGCGAACGCGCGCACGCGATGCAGCTTCTCGAGGGTCGAGCTGCTGCGGATGATGACGCCGTCACGGGCGGCCCGGCTCATGCCCGCCATGAACGCCACCGGGGCCGCGATGATCAGCGGACAGGGCGTCGCCACGACCAGCACCTCCGCGAAGCGCGCGGGGTCTCCGGAGAGCCACCAGGCGAGCCCGGCGATCGCGTACGCGGTGAGGGCGAACGGCAGAGCGAAGCGGTCGGCCAGGCGCACGATGGGGGCCTTGCTGCTCGCAGCGCTCTCGACGAGGGCGACGATCTGCTGGTACTGACTGTCCTTCGCGGCTCGCGTGGCCTCCAGGATGACGGATGCCGAGCCGTTGACGCTCCCGCTGAGGACATCGTCCCCCGCGACCTTGTCCACGGGGAGGCTCTCACCTGTGAGCGAGGACTCGTCGAAGACCGCCGTGCGGTCGATGAGGATGCCGTCCACGGGCACCACCTCGTTCGCCCGGACCAGCACACGATCCGTGGGAACGATGTCGCCGACCGTCGCATCCTCGATGGTTCCGTCGGCGAGGACCCGGTGCGCGATCTGCGGATTTCGCGCCAGCAGATCGGTGAGGTCGCGCCGGGCGCGATGCGCCGCATAGCTCTCCAGCGCCTGCCCCGTGGTCAGCATCAGCACGATGACCAGCGCCGCCCACGTCTCTCCGACGAGCACGGCGGCGATGATCGCCGTCACCGCGATGATGTCCACGCCGAATGTGCCGGTGCGCAGCATCTGGAGCATGGCCCACGCGGAGCGCGCTGCCATCAGGACCACGTACGCCGTCACGACGAGCTCGCCCGTCGCGGGACCCGCGGTGAGGGCGAGCGCGCCGCCGAGCATCGCGACGCCCACGGTGGCCGTCACCCAGGGGAAGCGGCGGATCGGGCCGAGGACTCGTCGGAGGCCGTTGCGGAAGCCGGCCCCGGACGACGCGTCCGATGCGGGGTTCGTCGGAGGTGGCGCGTCGGCGGTGTCGGCGCGCGGCCCGGCGCTTCGGGATGAGGTCTTCTTGGTCATGATTCCTGCAGCCAGGTGCTTCGGCGATGCGAGACGGCGGGAGGTCGGGCGTACATCCGGTCGCCGACGACGACGCCGACGGCGATGAGCAGGAGGACGGCAGTCGTGCCGGCGTTGACGGGCATCCAGTACCCGGAGGCGTTGTTGACCGAGGTGTGCAGCAGGATCATGACGAGGAGTCCGCCGCGCGAACGGTTGTACAGCCAGGTGAAGAGCACGGCGAGCAGGCAGCTGCTCGCGATGCGCGTCGCGAAGCCGACCAGGCCGGCGCCCATGTCCGCGTCGTACATGCCGCGCAGGTGGAGGGGAAGGTGCCACAGTCCCCAGACCAGCCCGACGATGAGGCTGGCCAGCAGCGGGCTCAGGCGCACCTGCAGTGCGGGAAGAAGCCAGCCGCGCCAGCCGACCTCCTCGCCGAGTGGACCGCCGAAGAGGAGGGTGACGCCGAACACGGCGAGGATGCCGATCACCGACTCGGAGATCGACAGAGGCCAGGGACCGAACTCGCCCCCGAGAAGAACCACGAGACCGCCTCCCAGTGCGCTCGCCGCAGGGAACAGGAGGAGCGCGACCACGTAGGTCCACCACGGTGATCGCGGCACGAGGATGCTCGAGAGCAGATGGGACACGCGAGGCACCCGGCTCCCCGCTGCCCAGACGAGCGCCGCAGGGATGGCTGTGAGCACGGCCAGGAGCACGATGGCGGCAGGCGACGAGGCATCCGTCCACCGCGGAGCGAGGAGGAGGACGGTCACCGCGAAGACGAGGAGGCTCGCCACGGCGGCGCGGACTCGCGGCGGGCCGCCGACCACGGCGGATCTGTCGGATGCCACGAGAAGCGCTGCGGCGGCCGGACCGAATGTGGCGAGCTGGTCCAGCGTCACGGCGGCGCTGGGGTCGGCGGAGAACACGGGATGCAGGAACCAGAGCGTCCAGGAGATCGCGAACGCGAAGACCGCGAACAGGAGTATCCGCACCGGCAGTCGGCGCTGTGCGAAGCCCGGCCCGCGCATGGGTCTTCCGTCACCGGTGCGTGCGGGGGTCGTCCAGGGCGAAGACCAGGACGATCACAGGAGACGCGGTGCTCATGTCGCGCTCGTTCCCGGCGCGCGGGTGATCGCTCCGAGGAGGCCGAGTGCGAGCATCGTCAGGACGGCCTCCGCGAGGGCGACGGCGAAGTAGATCGCCTGGAGGAAGCTGAACGGGATGTACACCATCTGCACGAACACCCAGATCAGCAGCGCGATCGCTGCCACCGCCGCAGCGAGCAGGGTCAGATCGCTGCGCGTGATGCCGAGCAGGAATGCGACGGCGTGCGTACCACCGACGACGAGTCCGAGAACCAGGCCCGGTACGAGGTAGCTCGAGAAGGGGCTGCCTTCGAGGTAGGCGGTCGGCGGGCTGAGAACGGTGGCCAGTTCGGGGACGAGCGCACCGAGGACGAGCGCTGCGCCTCCCGCGAGGGCCGAGGCGGCGACGAGGACTTGGAGCACGAGGAGGCTGATGCCCGTGCCTCGTCGGGGCCGGAGGTCTTTCCGGCCCGGCCGCGGAGACGCGCCACGTGTGGGCTGATCGCTCATGGCGGGCCCTCCGTTCTACGCGATCGGGAGGGGGATGAGTCCGCTGGCCCATTCGCGGGCGCGGGTCTCCTCTCCCTCGAGGAGTCGGTTGTCGAGATCGACGAGGAAGTCGGTGTGGGTGTCGACCTCCGCGAGGCGCCGTCGGAGTCCTTTCGCGATGGCTTTGCATGCGTCGCCGGAGAAGATCCACGGGATGTCCGCGCGCGTCGAGAACACGGCGAAGTGGGGGTCGCCCACGAGCATCACTCCCTCCAGCCACTCGCGGACACCGGCGGCCTGAGCCATCGGCTCGAGCGCGAGGTTCTTTGTCGGGTCCGCCGCCCATGTGACGGCCTCGCTGCGCGACTTCGCGCGGGGAAGGCTGTGTGCGTGTGTCGGCGCTCCGACGATGACCAGCGAGTAGTCGCTGAGGTCGGCGGGCGCGTCATAGGCGAGCGTGAGGGTGACATCGACCCCCGCGTTCTTGAGCCCGTCGGCGATGGCTTCCGCGATTCTGCGGGTGTTCCCGAACATGGATTCGTACACGATGAGTGCGTTCATGGCGTTCTTCCTTCGTTGGGCCGGCGGACCTGAGTCTTCTCGACACCGAGGTCGCGGCATGGGTCGAACGTCCCGTCGGTGGCGGGCACGAGTCCTGTTCGCGGGCGCGTCGACGCCGCGTCATCCGAGCGGACTTCGCAGGTCGGTGGGACCTTCGGCCCTGCTCGCTCGAACGCCGGTGCCCAGCATTGGCTCACAGCGACCTCGCCGCAGTCATGCCTCGATCGGCAGCGCACTCGGACGCCTGACGGGGCTCGGTCGATGCCGCCGACGATGGGAGAACCGCACCATGTCCAATCTGCTCTGGTTCCGCGACATCACGATGTCCGACCTTCCGCAAGTGGGCGGGAAGAACGCATCTCTGGGTGAGATGGTCTCCCGTATCCACGGGGCAGGCGTGCGCGTCCCCGGTGGCTTCGCGACGACCGCCGATGCGTACCGGGCGTTTCTTGCTCACGACGACCTGGCCGCTCGGATCAGGGCCGAGCTCGTGGGCCTCGATACGACGGACGTGCGCGAGCTCGCGGTGGTCGCTGCCCGGATCCGCAGCTGGATCGAAGGGCAGCCGTTCCCCGCCGCGCTGCATGACGACATCCGCTCGGCATTCGCGTCGCTGGTCGCCGAGCAGGAGCATCCCGACCAGGTGACGTGGGCGGTGAGGTCCTCGGCCACCGCCGAAGACCTGCCCGACGCGTCCTTCGCCGGACAGCAGGAGACGTTCCTCAACATCGCCGGCATCGAGAACGTGCTCGAGGCCATTCGGGGCGTGTTCGCCTCGCTCTACACCGACCGTGCCGTCGTCTATCGGGCGCAGCGCGGCTTCGATGAGGACGACATCGCGATCTCGGCGGGCGTTCAGCTCATGGTGCGGTCCGACGTGGGGGCCTCGGGAGTGATGTTCACGATCGACACCGAGTCGGGGTTCGACGAGGTGGTCTTCATCACGAGTGCGTACGGTCTCGGCGAAACGGTCGTGCAGGGGTCGGTCAACCCCGATGAGTTCTACGTGTACAAGCCCGCGCTCCGCGCGAGCCGGCCATCGATCCTGAGGCGCGAGCTGGGCACCAAGGCCGTCGCCCTCCGCTACGCGACGGGCACGCGCATCGGCGACAGCACGGTCCTCGCCGACGTCGCCGACGACGATCGCACTCGGTTCAGCATCACCGATCAGCAGGTCGAGGAGCTGGCGCGCAGTGCCCTGGCGATCGAAGCCCACTACGGGCACCCGATGGACATCGAATGGGCGCTCGACGGAGTCGACGGCATCCTCTACATCGTCCAGGCACGCCCCGAGACCGTCGTCACCCGACAGGACCACAGCGTGCTCCGTCGGTTCGTGCTCGGCGCGCGCAGCGACGTGCTCGCCGCGGGTCGAGCCGTCGGCCAGAAGATCGGTCACGGTCCCGTGCGCGTGATGCACGACCTCACCCTGATGCATCAGTTCCAGCCCGGCGACGTGCTGGTGGCGGACCGCACGGATCCCGACTGGGAGCCGATCATGAAGAAGGCCTCGGCGATCGTCACCGACAGCGGCGGACGGACCTGCCACGCCGCCATCGTGGCGCGTGAACTGGGCATCCCCGCAGTGGTGGGCACCGGCACCGGCACGCAGACGCTCACCGACGGCACCGGCGTCACCGTCGCCTGCTCGGAGGGCGATGACGGGCTGGTGTACCAGGGCATCCTCGACTACGCGATCGATGAGACCCCGCTCGGGTCGATACCGGAGATCCCGGTCGACCTGATGCTCAACGTCGGGGTGCCCGACCAGGCGTTCACGCTGGCGCAGCTGCCCAACCGCGGAGTCGGCCTCGCGAGGCTGGAGTTCATCATCAACCGGGCGATCGGAATCCATCCCCGCGCGCTGGCCGAGTTCGCCACCTTGCCCGAGTCGCTGCGGGAGGAGGTCGCGTCGAGAACAGCCGCGTACCCGTCTCCTCGTGACTTCTTCGTCCAGCGCGTCGCGGAGGGCGTCTCGACGATCGCCGCCGCGTTCGCGCCGAAGCCGGTCATCGTTCGGATGAGCGACTTCAAGACGAACGAGTACGCCGGCCTTCTCGGCGGCGACCTCTTCGAGCCTGCCGAGGAGAACCCCATGCTCGGATGGCGCGGCGCGTCGCGGTACACCACCCCGAGCTTCCGAGGGTGCTTCGACATGGAATGCGAGGCCCTGCGCCACGTGCGGGATCGGATGGGGCTCACGAATCTGAAGATCATGATCCCCTTCGTCCGCACAGTCGAGGAGGCGGCGGCGACGATCGCCCTCCTCGCCGAGAACGACCTGCGGCGCGGAGAGAACGGCCTCGAGATCGTCATGATGTGCGAGATCCCGTCCAACGCGCTCCTCGCAGACGCCTTCCTGGACCACTTCGACGGTTTCTCCATCGGCTCCAACGACCTCACCCAGCTGACCCTCGGCGTGGATCGGGACTCCGCCCTCGTCGCAGCGTCGTTCGACGAGCGCAACCCCGCGGTGCTCGATCTTCTGGAGCGCGCGATCGAGGCCTGCAACCGCCGCGGCAAGTACATCGGGATCTGCGGACAGGGGCCGTCGGATCACCCCGACCTGGCTGAATGGCTGGTGGAGCGGGGCATCGACTCGATGTCGCTCAATGCCGACGCGATCGTCGAGACGTGGCTCCGACTGGGGCAGGCGGCGGCGGTGAAGGTCTGAAGCGGATGCCGCGGCGGATGCGTCTGCGCCGACAGCATCGATCCGGCGCCCGACGCGTCGTGGCATCCCGCTCACCCGATGGGCACGGTCTCCAAGTGCTCCGGGACCCGCGCGTTCCAGCCCAGCTCACGGATGATCCGTGCGCGCAGACGGTCGGCCGCCGACGGTTCGCCGTGCGTCACGTAGACCATCTCGGGGGCGGAGGCGGCGGATCGCATCCAGGCGAGCAGCTCGTTCGCATCGGCATGGGCGGACAGCAGGTCGAGGTTGACGACCTCCGCCCGGATGGGGACATCCTTGCCGAAGATGCGAAGGCTGCGTGCGCCGGCGAGCAGCGCCGCCCCCCGTGTGCCGCCGGCCTGGAAACCGGTGAGCACGACGGCGTTGCCGCGATCTGAGCCGTATGCCCGGAGGTGGTGCAGGATGCGCCCGCCGGTGAGCATCCCGCTGGCCGAGATGACGATCATCGGACCGCCACGGAGGTTGAGGAGCTTCGACTCGTCGACGGTTCGGACGACTTTCGCCAGCCGGTACATCCGATCGAGCTCGGCCGCGTCGACCCTGTGCTCTTCGGGATGCCGGCGGTAGAGGTCGGCGACGTTGGCGGCCATCGGGCTGTTGATGAAGATGGGGATGTCCGGGATCTCGCGCCGATCGTGCAGACGGGACAGGTGGAGCAGGATCGTCTCCGTGCGGCCGACAGCGAATGCCGGGATGAGCACGACTCCGCCGCGGGCGGCCACCCGCCGGATCAGGTCCCCCAGCAGCGGCTCCGGATCCTCGGTGCCGTGCTCCCGGTCGCCGTAGGTCGACTCGGTGATGAGCACATCGGCGTCGTGCCGCGGCGCAGGGGGTCTCATGAGCGGATCGGAGGCGCGTCCCAGGTCGCCGGTGAACTGCAGCACGGACCCGCCCCGGACAGTCAGCCGAACGGTGCTCGCTCCGAGGATGTGGCCAGCCGGAGACAGCAGGACATCGACATCGCCCGCGATGTGCCGGGTGTCGTCGAACGGGAGGGAGACGAACCGTTCGAGGGCCCGTTCTGCATCCTGTCCGGTGTAGAGCGGTTCAGGATGAGCATGCTTGGACCAGGTGTGCTTCGCGGCGAACCGGGCTTCCTCTTCGAGCAGGTGGGCACTGTCGGGCAGCATGATCCGGCTGAGCCCGGCCGTTCCCTCGGTGGAGAAGATCCGGCCGTGGAAGCCGTCGCGCACGAGTGCGGGCAGGTACCCGGAATGATCCAGGTGCGCATGCGAGACGACGACCGCATCGATGCTGTCGGGCGGAACGGGGAACGGTGCCCGGTTCCGGTCACGGAGGTGCTTGTAGCCCTGGAAGAGGCCGCAGTCGACCAGCACGCGCGTCGACGGTGTCGTGATGAGGTAGCGCGAACCGGTCACGGTGTCCGCCGCGCCGAGGAACTGCAGGGTGGAACTCATTGCGCACACGCTTTCGTGACGGGGCTGCGGGCCGCGGGACCTCAGATGGATGCCCAGCCGCCGTCGACCGAGAGGATCGCCCCGGAGACGTTCGACGCGTCGTCGCTGAGCAGCCAGGTGATGGCGGCGGCGAGTTCATCCGGCCGCGCCACCGCAGGGAGGTTGGTCTGGAACAGGGGGCCGAGGCGCTCGCCCGCCCATTCGGAGCGGAACGGCGCCTCGATGCTGGTCGCCACCGGACCCGGCGCGACGGCATTGCACCGCACGCCCTTGGGCGTGTAGAAGAACGCCGTGCTCCTGGTGAACCCGTTCACCGCATGCTTGGACGTCGTGTAGGGCGTACCCGCCGCCGAGCCGCGCTGACCGGCCTCGGAACCGACATTGACGATGCTCCCCGCGCCGCGCTCGAGCATCCGCGGCAGAACGGCGCGCGTCAGCCGCATCATCGCCGTGAGATTGACTGCGAGGACGCGGTCCCACGTCTCGTCGGCGATCTCCGCGGTCGGTTCGAATCCGTCCATGATCCCCGCGATGTTCGCGAGTCCGTCGATCCTCATCCCCGCCGACTCCAGGACCATGGCCGCGCACGCGGGGTCGGTGATGTCGGCGACGATCGCGGTGATGTCGCCCTCGACCTCGTCGGTCAACCGGGTGAGTCGTTCGCTCACGGAATCGACGGCGATCACGCGGGCATCCTCGAGAACGAGTCTCTCGACCGTGGCTCGTCCGATCCCCGCTCCCGCGCCGGTGACGATGATGGTGCATCCGGCGAACCGGTGGGCGACATGAGACATGATGTCTCCTCTCTGCTGCGGAGAGTCCACCGCTTTCGCGTTCGTCCCGGCGGGGCTTTGGTCCTGCGGCTCGGCTGTCGCCAGGACCTTCGTCCCGGTGGCCGCCGGCGTGCCTGAGTACTTTCACCTCAGGCGCCCTCTCGGTGCCACGCGAGGAGGTGCTGTGATGGAACGGATCGTGCTCGGCTACGACGGGAGCCCGGCGGCGGTCTCCGCGCTCAGCTGGACCGCGGCCCGTGCCGCCCGCGGAACGACGCGTGTCGATGTCGTCCTCGTGGCGTCGCCCTTCACGAGGGACCGCGCACCGGGACTGGAACGGCTCGGCGAGGCGGAGGCGTTCCTTCGGGACCGGCTCCCCGGCCTCGAAGTCGAACTGCACCGCCTCGACGGGTCGGTGACCGAGTCGATCGCCGAGGCCGCGGAAGATGCCGACATGGTGGTGATCGGCATCCATCCCGGGCATCCGATCCGTGCCGCGGCAGCGGGGTGGACACCCCTGCGCCTCAGCACGCGGGCCAACGCGCCCGTATGCATGGTTCCCGCCGGATGGACGGAGGGGGGCGATCCCGTGACGGTGGGCGTCGCGGACGACAGCTCCTCGAACTCGGCGATCGACTTCGGTGTCGCGGAGGCGACCGCCACGGGGGTGAGTCTGCGTCTCGTCCATTCGTGGCTGATGCCCAGCCCCACGTTCGATTACGGGACTGCGATCACTGTGGACCCGGCTGCGGTGATCGAGGATCATCGACGGACTCTCAGCGCAGCCGTGGAGCGGGTTCTGCGGGACGCTCCCTCAGTGCCCGTCGAGAGCGAGCTGATTCGCGACAGCAGGTCCGCCGCGCTCCTCCGGTTCGCGTCGAGGTCGTCGCTCCTGCTCATCGGGACTCACCGCAGAGGCGTGCTCGCCGGCACCCTGCTCGGGTCGGTTGCGCAAGAGGTGCTCTGGCGGGCCGACTGCCCAGTGTGCGTGGTGCCACCCCAGCGGGGCGAGAAGTCGGTGTCCGAACTGACGAACGCGGCCGAGGAACTGGCGTAGGCGCCGACACGTCCTACTCGGGCGACGGATGCTCGAGCTGGAAGATCGCGGCCTGGGTACGGCGTTCCAGCCCCAGCTTGCTCAGCATCGAGGAGACGTAGTTCTTGACCGTCTTCTCGGCGATGCCGAGGCGCTCGCCGATCTGCCGGTTCGTGAGGCCGTCGGCGATCAGCTTCAGGATCTGGCGCTCGCGGAGTCCGAGCGAGCCCAACCGCGGATCCTCGTCGGCTCGGTCATGCATTCGGGCTTTCGCCTGTCGCACGGCGCTCGGATCCAGCAGGACGCGCCCGGCGGCCACGGCGCGGATCGCGTCCACGAGACGGGATCCGCCGATGTCCTTCAGCACGTACCCCGCCGCACCCGCCAGCACCGATGCGGAGACGGCCGTGTCGTCGTCGTAGGCGGTCAGGATGAGACACGCCACCGACGGCGCCCGTGAGCGGACGTCCCGGCACACGTCGATGCCGCTGCCGTCCGGCAGACGTACGTCGAGCACTGCGACATCGGGCCCCGTCGCCTCGATGCGGCCGAGGGACTGCCGGGCCGTGGAGGCTTCGCCGATGACCTCCATGTCGGGCTGGGCGTCGATCAGGCCCGCCAGGCCACGGCGGACGATCTCGTGGTCGTCGACGAGGAAGACCCTGATCATGCGCTCTCCCGGGGGGTGGTGGATGACCGCGTCGGAGACGTCCAGCGAGCGGTCGTCCCGCTGCCCGAAGTCGCCACGGAGAAGGATCCTCCACGCCGCGCTGCGCGCTCGCGGAGGTTCGCCAGTCCGCTGTGGACGGCGTCCGAAGGTATCCCCGTGCCATCGTCGTCGACGGTCACGGAGACCTCCTCGTCCTGCACCCCGACTTCGATCGAAACGTGATCTGCGCGAGCATGCCGGATCGCGTTGCTCAGCAGTTCGCGTGCGACCGCCACGACGTCGGTGGCGAGCTCATCGCGGACGATGAGGTCGACGGGTCCGTTGAACCGGATCGCCGGTGGCCGCCGGGCCGTGGCGGACAACTCACCGACCACGTCGAGCAGACGATGTCGGACGGAGGTGTCATCACGATGGGAGAGCGCGAAGATCACGGTCCTGATCTGTACGATCGCGTCGTCGAGCTGATCGATCGTCTCGCCCAGGGTCTCGCCATCGGGCCCCGGGCCGATCCGGTCCGCGAGGGCCTGAAGGCCGAGCCCGGCGCCGAAGAGCTGCTGGATGACGTGATCGTGCAGGTCGCGCGCGATCCGACGCCGATCGTCGGCGAGAAGCGCCCGATGCGCCTCTTCCCCGGCGCGCGCGAGTTCGAGAGCGATGCTCGCGCGCGAAGCCAGGTCGACCGCGCCGTCGATCTCGGCCGGCGAGAAGCGCCGATGATCGGGCCCTCGAGTGATGCACAGGACGCCCAGGAACTGCGAGCCGGTGAGCAGCGGCACCGCCATCACCGGGCCGGTGACTCCGTCGTGCGCGATCAGGAGGGGATCGTGCTCGCCTGCCGGCACCCGTGCCTGGGAGTGCGCCCGCCCGTCCTCCAGGACTCGGCCGGCGAACACCGCCGTGGGGTCGAGGAAGGATCCTCGCAGCGCGGCCTCGTCGGCACCGCTCGCGGCCGCGACACGGAACTCCGCGCTCTGCGCATGCGGAACGAGCACGCTGATCAGCTCCGCCTCGGCGACGTCGCGCAGTCTGGTCGCCAGCAGGTCGAGGGCCGTGGTGGTCGGTGTCGAGAGGATCGCCGAGGACAGCTCGGCCGCCTCCGTCATCCACCGCGTGCGGGTCTGCGCCTCCCCGAGGAGCCGCGCGTTCTCGATCGCGAATCCGGCCGTCGCGGCCAGCGCCTCCAGCAGCTGCTCATCCTCGTCGCTGAAGCCGCCGTCGCGGTGATCGGTCAGATAGAGGTTGCCGAACACCGCGCCGCGCACCCGGACGGGCACTCCGAGGAACGAGTGCATCGGAGGATGATTCGCCGGGAACCCCGCCGCCCGCGGGTCGCCGTCCATCTCGGCGAGTCGGATCGGGTGAGGTTCCGTGATCAGCGCGCCCAGAAGACCGCGGCCCTCCGGAAGGTGCCTGATGGCCGCGGCATCCTCATCCGACATGCCCGCGTAGATGAACTGCTCGAGCGCGTCGTGCTCGGGGTTGATCACCCCCATCGCGCCGTACTTCGCATCGACCAACTCGATCGCGGCCTCGACGATGCTGCTGAGCACGAGGGTCAGGTCGCTCTGCTCCACGACAGCCTGGGTGGCGCGCAGCAGAGCCCGCAGGCGCCCCTGCGCCCGCATGACGCGCTCGCTCTGCGTGAGCAGCGATGCGATCGCCTCTTCGAGCTCCGAGCGCGGTCCGTCGGGGAAGGACAGCGAGCCGTGTTCGGCCACGGTTGATCCTCCGTCCACAGCCGGTGGGGCCAATCTAGGTCCGCAAGGGGTCGCTCCGCCAGGGCGGCGCCCGCCGCCGGGACTTTCGACCCTGTCCAGTGGTCCTGCCGAGGGTTCACTGGACGCAGAGCCAGGGAAGGAACACGCGATATGTTCGGCAGCGACTCCACAACGACCGGGCCATCTGCTCCGGAACCATCGGGGAACCAGAGTCAGTCTGGTGACGACTCAGGTCCGGCGGCGCCTTCGGACTCGACAGCCCCCGCTCCTGCACCCGAACCCGTCGATGAGCAGCCGAATCCCTATCGTGTCGACACCCCCCGGACGGCGACCGCCGACGGATCGCGGCACGTCGAGGAACTCGACACCGTGCGCTGCTGGCAGCTGCTGGAGTCCGCGACGCTCGGCAGGCTCGCCATCGAAGGTCGCGACGGCCACCCGGACATGTTCCCCGTGAACTACCTCGTCCACAACGGCAACGTCTTCATCCGGTCGGCTCCGGGCACGAAGCTGAGGAGCATCGCGAAGCATCCCGCCGTCGCCTTCGAGATCGACGGCGAGACGACGAACTATCACTGGAGCGTCGTGATGCACGCCACTGCGCATCGACTCGACGTCGACGCCGACATCGAGGCAAGCGGAGTGCTGGAGCTCATCTCGGCCAGTCCCACCTCCAAGGAGAACTTCATCCGGCTCACGCCCGAGACCGTCACCGGGCGGAGGTTCCCGAAGCGGGAGCGTCCCGGAAGGGCGCGCGGGCCGCTGCCCGAGTCCACGCTCATCGAGGGTCGTCCGGGTCACGATCTCAAGCCCGAGCCGATCCCGCATTTCGCACCGCTGCGCGAAGACTGATCGGACGAGGGCGAGCCCTCCGATCACGCCGGCCGTCGGAACGCGCGGCACGGCGGCGTGCCGGACGCTATCGCCCTCGGGCCGTCAGGTCCAGGCGTCGTTCGCAGACGCCGCATAGCGATCCGGCTCGGGTCCTCGCACGAAGCGTCGACCGGTGACGGATGCCGGGAGGATGCGCACCCAGCGGTACTTCAGCGTCGGGATCCACGGCGCCAGCGGCAGCGCGTCCGCCTCGTCGATCTCGCGCTGAAGCTCGAGTCGCCTGGCGGTGCCCTTGAGCACGACACTGGCGCCGAACGTCTCGTCGTACTCGTCGACCTCGAAGGCGACCCGCGGGTTGACCGACATCTCCGCGAGCTTCGATCCGGGTGCCGTGCGGAACAGGACGGTCGGACCGTCGACCACGAAGTTGACGGGGAAGATGTCCGGCTCGCCGCCGACGGCGACGGCGAGGCGGCCGAGCTCGTTCCGCGCGAGAAGATTCCAGCACGCGTCCTCGTCCATCGCAGAGACCGCTGCTCCGTTCGCTCCGTCCATGAACGTCATCCCATCGTTTGTGTCCGCCGCTTCGCGGCCCGCATGGTTCAGCGAATCGCCCAGCTGGTCGCGCGACCGGGCCGAAGGTCCTGTGAGTGCCTCGCGCCGAGCGCCCCGGGCGGTCGTCCCAGTGGGTCAGCGCAGGCGACGGTGCCTCGCGGTCCACGCGAGGTACGCCCCGAGCGCCCCGATCGCACCGAGCCCGGTGCCGACCATCGTGCCCCGCCATGAGCCCCATCGCCGGTCGGACGACACCATGCCGCCGATGCCGCTGATCAGGGCGGCGCCGATCATGCCGGCGACGAGCCTGTTCCCGATCCGCTCCGCTCGCCCGACCAGCGGTTCGAGTTCGGCCGCGCGCAGATGGATCTGGACGCCGGTCGTGTCCGCGACGTCCACGACGCGGCGGATGATGCTCGGCAGGTCGAGCGCGAGTTCGCCGGCGTCGATCGAGGCCTTCGAGAGGCGCCTCGCGATGGTGGACACCCGTAGCCTCTCCCAGGCGAGGCGTCCCGCATACGGCTCGAGCGCTTCGCCGAGCCGGAAATCGGGGTCGAGCCGCATGGCGAGAGACTCGATGAGCAGCAGGGCCTTGAAGAGCAGCGTCATCTCGCGCGGCAGCCGAACCCGATTGCTGCGGAGGATCCCGAACAGGTCCGTCATCATCCGAGCGAACGGGGTGTGCCGGACCGAGCTGAGCCGGTAGCGCGATACGAACGGCCGCAGCTCGTCGCGCAGCTTCATCCGGTCGACGGAAGCCGACGTCACCGACACGTCGATCAGGGCCGAGGTGAGCAGCTCGGCATCGCCTCGAACCATCGCAACGAACAGACGGCTCAGGTGTTCGCGCAGCTCTTCGCTGATCACGCCGACCATGCCGAAGTCGATGAGCGCGATCGTGCCGTCGTCGTGGATGAACAGGTTCCCGGGGTGCAGGTCGGCGTGGAAGAAGCGATCCTCGAAGATCATCTTCAGCACGATGGCCGCGCCCTTTCGGGCGACGAGTTCGCGGTCGACCTCGGCCTCGTCGAGAGCGTCGCCGTCGGTGACGTTGATTCCCCGCATCCGCTCGAGAGTCAGAACCCGCGACGTCGTGGTCTCCCAGTACACACGGGGGACGACCACGGACACGTCGTCTTCGAAGTTCATCGCGAACCGCTCGGCGTTGCGGCCCTCCTCCAGGTAGTCGAGTTCCGCCCGGAGGGTCCCCGCGAACTCGTCGACGATGCCGACGGCGTCGAAGTCCCTCGCGAACTCCCACGTCCTCGCTGCGCGGCTCGCGAGGTTCTGCAGAATCTCCAGGTCGGTCCGCACCAGCGCAACCGCATCGGGCTTGCGGACCTTCACCACGACGGGCGTCCCGTCCTCCAGGGTCGCCGCGTGCGCCTGGCCGATCGACGCCGATGCCAGCGGCCGATCATCGAAGGTCGCGAAGATCGCCTCCGGCGCCGCTCCGAGCTCGCGGCGGATCTGGTCGCGAATCACCGCGATGGGCACCGGCGGCGCGGAGTCCTGGAGCTTCGCCAGTTCCGTGACGAAGGCGGGCGGAAGCAGGTCCGACCGTGTGGACAGGAGCTGTCCGAGCTTGATGAAGGTCGGGCCGAGCTCCTCGAGCGCCGCCCGCAGATGCATCGGCGACTGGGCAGTCGCATTCTGCGCCGCGTCGGCGGCACCACCTCGTCGACCTGCGCCGCCCCGATCGAGCCCGAGGAAGCCGAGCAGGAATCCGAAGCCATGACGACGCAGCACCGAACCGATCTTGCGGTAGCGACCAGCGTGCGTCTGCTCAGGCGGGTCCTGCTCGTCCCCGTTCATGGACCCGACCCTACGCGCTGCGCGCGGGACCTTCGACCCGGCAACGCCCTGCCGCGCGTCGCAGAGTGGAGGGGATCAAGGAGGCAGCATGTCCACCAACTCACCCGCGGCGCCGGCGTACGGAGCCCCGGTCACCCCCCAGCCCACCGCGCTGTCCGAGCGATCGTTCATCGCCACATGGATGTTCGCGTGGCTGCTGGGCTTCCTCGGCGTCGACCGCTTCTACCTCGGGAAGATCGGCACCGGCATCCTGAAGCTCCTGACCGTCGGCGGTTTCGGCATCTGGTGGCTCATCGACCTGATCCTGACGCTCGCCGGGGTGCAGCGCGACGCGGAGGGCCGTCTGCTCGCCGACTTCGAGCAGCACAAGACGATCGCCTGGATCATCACGGCGGCCGGCTTCGGACTCTGGATCCTCACCGCGGCGATCTCGCGGGTGTTCATGTTCGTGCCCGAGCAGGTCTGGCCCATGATGCCGTGGTGGCAGGGCCAGTAGCTGCCACCGGCCCGCAGCCATGCGGGCACCTTCGCGCATGCTCGATGAAAGGAATCAACCATGGGCACTGCAGCCACCCACAGCGATCTGGACGTGCAGACCGCAGTCCAGGACGAACTCCAATGGACGCCCGATGTGGATGCCGCCGGGATCGGAGTCGCCGTCGAGGACGGCACCGTAGCGCTCTCGGGCGAGGTGGACACCTACTCGGAACGCCTCGCCGCCAAGCACGCGGCGCTCCGCGTCCAGGGCGTCACCGCAGTCGTCGACGGCCTCACCGTCCATCCGAAGGCGACTCTGCCCGTGTCCGAGACGGACATCGCAAGGGAAGTCGACCGTGCACTTCGGGGCGCGAGCAACGTCCCCGACTCTGTCAAGGCGGAGATCGAAGGACACCGTGTCACCCTCCGCGGAGAAGTGGAGTGGGACTATCAGCGCCGGGCGGCGCGACGGGTCGTTCAGTACTTGAAGGGCGTGTACACGGTGAACAACATGATCACCATCACTGCCCGCCCTTCCGCGGCAGATGCCGGTGAGCGCATCAGAAAGGCGCTCGTCCGCAACGCCCAGTTGGACGCGAACACCATAGACGTGAGCGTGTCCGGCACCACGGTCACTCTCACCGGCCACGTGCGGTCGTGGGCGGAGAAGCGACAGGCGGGCATGGCTGCGTGGGCATCGCCGCACGTCACGGATGTCGACAATCACATCGTCGTCGGGGCGTCGTGACACGCGGACGGTGACCGGGGAGCCCGGATGCTGACATGGTCAGGTGAGTCGGGCGATCCTCATGCGGCCGACGTCGCCGCGGTGGCCGACGCCCTGGGGGTGGATGTCGAGAGAGGACTGGATGCCTCCGAAGCCGTTGCCCGGCTCGCGGCATCCGGCCCGAACGAGCTGATCGTCGACGCCCCCGACCCGCTGCGCCGCCGGCTGCTGAGGCAGTTCGCCGACCCTCTGATCCTGTTTCTCCTCGTCGCTGTCGCCATCGCCCTGCTGGCCTGGTGGGCCGAGGGTGCGTCGTCCGTCCCGGTGGACGCGATCGTCATCGCGGCGATCATCGTTGTGAACGCGGCACTGGGGCTCGTTCAGGAGGTGAGGGCGGATCACGCCCTCAAGGCGCTCGCCGATCTGAGCCAGCCGATGTCGACGGTGCTGCGTGAGGGTGCGCTGGTGAGGGTGCGCAGCGCCGCGCTCGTGGCCGGCGATGTCGTCGTTCTCGCCGAAGGCGACCGCGTCGGCGCCGACGGGAGATTGTTCCAGGCGCACTCTCTCCAAGCATCCGAGGCCTCCCTCACCGGTGAGAGTGCACCGGTCCGCAAGCAGACCGCAGCGCTGCCGCAGGCGACGTCGCTGGGAGACCGCAGCAACATGGTGTTCGCAGGCACGGCGATCGGCCGCGGAACCGGTCGCGCGGTGGTGACCGAGACCGGCATGCGGACCGAGCTCGGCGGGGTCGCAGACCTGCTGTCGCGCACGGAGGAGGCGCCGACCCCCCTGCAGCGCGAGGTCAGCCGGCTCGGGCGCGCACTCGGAATCATCGTGATCGGCATCGCCCTCGTCGTGATCATCACCCTGACACTCGTGCAGGATGCCAGGACGCCGGCGGACCTGGTCGCGATCCTGCTGCTCGGTGTCTCGCTCGCTGTCGCCGCAGTGCCAGAGGGACTCCCGGCGCTGCTTTCGGTGGTGCTCGCCGTCGGGGCGCAGCGGATGGCGAAGCGCAATGCGATCGTCAGAAGCCTTCCCAGCGTCGAGACCCTGGGGTCGGCGTCCGTGATCTGCACCGACAAGACAGGCACTCTCACGACCGGTGAGATGACGATCACCCGAGTCTTGACGTCGTCGGGAACCGCCGACCTGATCGGTGGGGGGCGCGAAGATCCGAGCGGCGAGCTTCTCGTCGACGGGCGCCCGGCTGCGCCCGGACCGCTCCTGGAGGATGCTCGGCGTGCCATCCGGATCGGCGCCCTTGCGAACGACGCGCAGTTCGTCGACGGCGACGATGGACGGCACGCGGAGGGAGATTCGACCGATGTCGCCTTTCTCGTCGCCGCCCACATGCTCGCGCGACCGGCCGAGGAAGTCAGCGCTTTCGAGCGAATCGCGTCGGCGCCCTTCACATCGGAGCGCAAGCGGATGTCGACCGTGCATCGAGACCGCGCGGGCGCTGCCTTCGTGTTCTGCAAGGGAGCGCCCGACGTCTTGATCGCCCTCTGCACCCGCATCCGACGAGGAGCCGACGAGCTGGCACTCACGGACACGCTTCGGGCTCGCCTCATCGGCGAGGTCGAGGCCCTGTCCGCAGAAGGATTCCGCACTCTGGCGCTTGCGTACCGCGAGTTGTCCGACAGTGCTCCGGCCCCGGCGACCCAGGGCTCGTCCGCATCCTACGAGGAGGACCTCGTCCTCGTAGGAGTCGTCGGCATCACAGACCCGCCGCGACCCGAGGTCGGCGAGGCCATCCGGGAGGCGCACGACGCCGGGCTGCGCGTCGTGATGATCACCGGCGACCACCCGATGACGGCCGTACGAGTGGCCGCCGATCTGGGGATCGCGCCGTCGGGGGCGGAGGCCGTGGCCGGAATGCAGCTCGCTGCGCTCGACGAGGCCCAACTGCGACACGTCTCCGCAACCGCACGCGTGTACGCCCGCGTGGCTCCGGGCGACAAGCTGCGAATCGTCCGCGCCCTGCAGTCGGAGGGCGAGATCGTGGCGATGACGGGGGATGGAGTGAACGACGCCCCCGCGCTGAAGGCCGCAGACATCGGGATAGCCATGGGCAGGACCGGCACCGAGGTGACCAAGGACGCGGCGAAGCTGATCCTCGCGGACGACAACTTCGCCACCATCGTCGCCGCGGTGCGCGAGGGACGCGTCATCTTCGACAACATCCGCAAGTTCCTCCGCTACCTGCTCTCATCCAACATGGGCGAGGTGCTCACGATCTTCTTCGGGGTCGTCTTCGCCGGTGTGCTCGGGATCACGCAGGCGAGCTCGGAAAGCCTCGTTCTCCCGCTTCTGGCGACGCAGGTCCTGTGGATCAACCTGGTGACGGACTCCGGACCCGCACTCGCGATGGGGATGGACCCCGACGTCGACGACGTGATGCACCGGGTCCCGCGGGGGCGCTCCGAGCACGCGATCGACGGCGCGATGTGGGCGGCCATCGTCTCGACGGGCATGACGATGTCGGTGACCGCACTGCTGACGATGGACCTGTTCCTCCCCGGCGGCCTGCTCCCCGGCGGCAGCGACACCCTTGCGGTCGCCCGCACGGCCGGCTTCACCACGCTCGTGTTCGCTGCGCTCCTCACCGCGTTCAATTCACGCTCCGCGACCTCGAGCGTGTTGTCGGGGCTGTTCGCGAACCGGTGGCTGTGGGGCTCTGTGCTGCTCGGTGTCGGCCTCCAGATCGCGGTCGTCTACGTGCCCGTGCTGCAGGTCGCCTTCGGCACCGCCCCGTTGCAGGCGGCCCACTGGGCGGCCTGCGTCGGCATGGCATCGTTCGTGGTCTGGGTCGAGGAATCGCGCAAAGCGATCATGCGGAGAGCGGCGGTGCGCGTCTCAACCGATCTCGAGGACGAGTGAACCGGAGGCGTGGCCCGAGCGCAGTGCTGCGACTGCGGCGGCTGCTTCGACGAACGGGAATCGCGTGATCGTGGGGGAGAGGTCGAGCGTTGCTGCGAGCCGGAGGAACGCCGCTCCGTCTGCGCGGGTGTTGGCGGTGACGGTGCGAAGATCGCGCTCGTTGAACAGGTTCGGTCGGTACTCCATTGCAGGGATATCGCTCATGTCGATTCCGGCGAGGACCACGGTGCCGCCTCTGTCTGTGGCCTGTAGCGCCAGCGGGACGAGTTCGCCGGCCGGCGCGAAGATGATCGCGCTGTCCAGCGCAACGGGGGGCCGAGCGGTCGCGCCTCCGACGAAGACGGCGCCCATGGCACTCGCGAGGGCCCGGTTCGTTGCACCGCGCGTCATCGCGTACACCTCCGCTCCCGCGGCCATGGCGAGCTTGGCCGTGATGTGCGCGCTCGATCCGAACCCGTAGATCCCGAGTCGTCCTCCTGGCGGCAGATTGGCGCGGACAAGGGCGCGGTAGCCGATGATGCCCGCGCACAGCAGCGGCGCGATCTCGGCCGGCGCCGTATTGGAGGGAAGCGCATACGCGAACGGCTCGGGAACGGTCGCGTACTCGGCGAATCCGCCGTCGGCGTCCCACCCGGTGTACTGAGACGACGGGCAGAGGTTCTCCTTCCCCTGCCTGCACCACAGGCACGACCCGCACGTGCGCCTCAGCCAGGCGATCCCCACTCGGTCGCCTGGTCGCAGGTGGAGGACACCGGGGCCGGTCGAGGAGATCGTCCCGACGACCTGATGCCCGGGGACCACCGCGGGCCGATGCGGAGGGAGTTCGTGGTCGATGACGTGCAGGTCGGTCCGGCACACTCCGCACGCCTCGACGCGCACGAGCACCTCGTCGGCGGAGGGCGTCGGGATCGGCCGATCGGTCTCCCGGAACGCTCCCGCGACGTCACCGGTGATCCAGGCCTTCATGCGACGGTCCTGGTCCGATCCATGATCGCTGTCCCGGCCGGGCGGGCGATGCTGCGGATCTCCGACGCGGACACCCAGCTCTCCAGATTCGTCATCACCGTGCTCCTGCCACACGACGCCGAGCGGCTTCGAGCAGATCGACCACCTCGGCCTCGGAGGTCGGGCCGAAGTCCTGATAGTGCGCGCCGACGCCCTGGAAGGCCGGCGGTTGGACGAGGCAGATCACCTCATCGGCTCCCTGAACACGCCGGCCCGCGTCCTGTCCGCCCACCGGCGCGGCGACGATGACGCGATGCGCGCCGAGAGCGCGGGCCACCTGGCAGGCGACCGAGGCCGTCGCGCCCGTGGCGATTCCGTCGTCGACGACGACTGCGGTGCGCCCGGTGAGGTCCACTCGGTCGCGGACGGCGCGCAGAAGCGCGATCCTCGCCTCGAGCGTGTCGCGCTCCTTCTGCTCGACGGCGTGGACCTGGGCAGAGGTGATGCCGAGTCGGGAGATGAGGTCGAGATCGAGCAGGCGGGTGCCGTCCTCGCCGATCGCGCCCATGGCCACCTCCTGCTGAAAGGGCACTCCGAGCTTTCGCACGACGATCACGTCCAGAGGCGCACCCAGTGCGGCAGCGACCTCGGCCGCGACCGGCACACCGCCGCGGGGGAGGCCGAGCACGACCACGTCCTCGGCTCGAAGGTCCGCGAGCCGGGCAGCCAGCCGCCGGCCGGCCTCGCTCCTGTCCCGAAAGATCTCATTCACGTTCGGCCCCCGGTCGTCTGCGCGGACCAGGCGCTCATGGCGATCGGCTCATAGTTGCCGTGGATCTTCCCCGGTGCGGGCGGCGACGGGGCGCCTGGGTTCGAACTCATGAGGCGACGTCCGGCGAGGCGCTGAGCGGCTCACGCAGCGAGCGGAACAGCCGCACGATGTAGACGAGTGCGCCGGCCAGGACCACGAGCACGCCGATGCGCCACAGCCAGACAAGGCCGACGACCGGAAGGATCGGATTGGTCGCAGTCCCGGTACCCGTCGCCTCCTCGAGCGTGATCATCGCCAGTGCGAGCGTCAGCCCGCCGAGAGCCACTGTCGCGATCAACGAGATCCACAGCAGCCGGGGCACGGGAACACGAGCGACGGCCCAGACGGCCACGCCCAGTCCGACAGCGACGAGTAGTGAGAGACCGCCCTCGAGCGGATCGATCAGGCCGAACAGCAGGAACGGCAACGTGAGGAATGCCACCACAATCGCGATGACGCGTCGAGTTCGCATGGCCAGGTCCTCTCGGGTGGATGGTCCCAGCATCCGTCACGACCGCGAGGGCATGCGGGACCAATGGCCCCCGGGCGTTCGCCCCCCGTGCCGGGATCCCTGTGCGATCGAGCGAGAACTGCTCAGGGAAATGACCTGTGCGGCATCAGCCCGGATGCCGCACAGGTCGTCGAGGTGCGCTTGGCGCTGCGTGAGATGTCCCCACCCCTCGACGCCCTCGAGGAGAAGCGGGAAGGCTTGGCGTCGTTCCGTGCCTCGACCCGCTCCACGCTGTTCAATTCAGGATCGTCTCGGTGTTTCCGAGGCTCCAGTCAACGTCGCATGCCCTGGGTCGAGCAGGGACGAAGGTCCCGCGACCGCGCGGGACCTTCGGCCCACTGACGGAGCCCGCGGGAGGCGATGATCGCCCCATGTCCGAACCGCCGAACGATGATGAGTACCAGCCGGAGTCGATTCCTTCGATGCCGTGGTCGGAGCCGGGGATCCTCGTCGGCGTCGACGGGTCCGAGGCGTCGCGGTCTGCGCTGGACTACGCCGCGCAGATCGCGCCCAAGCTGGGGCTTCCGCTTCATGTCCTCGTGGTGTGGGACTACCCGACCCTGATGTGGGGTGACGCCTACAGCTACTCCGTGGGCACATTCGAGGCTCTGAAGGCAGACGCCGAGCAGATCGCGGCAGACGAGGTGGCGCGCGTCTTCCCCGAGGAGCCGCCGGAGTGGATCACGTCGTCGGCCAGACAGGGCAGTGCAGCCCGCACGCTGATCGAGGCATCCCGAGGGGCATCGATGCTCGTGGTCGGCAGTCGCGGTCATGGCGGGTTCGCGGGGCTCCTCCTCGGCTCCGTCAGCAGCGCATGCGCCTCCCACGCTCACTGTCCGATCCTCGTCGTTCGCGAGAAGTGACCGGCGCGAGCGCGCACAGGGGCAGCCGCTCGAATCGATGCCGCGTCGTTCGCCGCCGCAGGAGAGGAAGCGCTGATGAGTACGGCAGCAGGACGGGACCGAGATGTGCAGTCCGCGGTGTACGCGGAACTGGACTGGACCCCTGATATTCAGGCAGCGGGAATCGGCGTGGGGGTCGTCGACGACGTCGTGACCCTCTCGGGTGAAGTCGATCGCTACGCGGAGCGCGTCGCCGCCAAGCGCGCGGCGCTCCGCGTGAAGGGAGTGCGTGCGGTGATCGATCACCTCACCGTTCACCCCAGGGGAGGATGGCCGGTCGGCGAAGCCGAGATCGCGAAGGCGGTGGACCGGGCGCTGAACATCTCCGCCAAGGTTCCGGAGACGGTGAAGGCGGAGGTGAACGGGCATACGGTGACCCTGACCGGCGAAGCCGAGTGGAACTACCAGCGGACCGCGGCGAAGCACGCTGTCAGAGACCTGCCCGGAGTCAGCGACATCAACAACATGATCACGCTCACCCCTCGCCCGACGGCGGCCGACACGGCGGACCGGATCCGACGCGCCCTCACCCGCAACGCCCTCCTGGACGCGAGGTCCATCGCGGTGACAGCCGCGGGCGACACAGTGACCCTCATGGGCACGGTGCAATCGTGGGCGGAGAAGCGGCAGGCTGAGCAAGCTGCATGGGCTTCGCCCCATGTCGCTCACGTCGACAATCAGATCGTCGTCAGCGGGCTGTGACGAGCGCGTACGACGTCGACCGTCCATTCCGCCGGACCGGTGCCGCGGCCCGGCGGGTTCGGATCACGCCGCGGCCCCGCCGATGGCGATCTTGCGCGGCGACGCGGTTTCGGCGAGCGGAACGGTGACCTTCAGGACGTCCCCGTCGAATTCGGCGGTGATCCTCTCTTCATCCGCCTGCTCGGGGAGGAGGATGCTGCGGTAGAAGCTCGTGCTCGATTCACGCATCACGTACCTCTTGTTGGCGTCCTCGTCGCGCTCGCGACGCTCGGCTTGAATCACGAGCGCGCCGCGATCGACATCGACGCTGACGTCCTTCTCCTCGAAATTCGGCAGGTGTGCCTCCACGATGAGCGCTTTGTCGTCTTCGGTGTAGACGTCGGTCGTCGGCAGCTGCCCCTGCGATGCTCTCAGCCCTGCGCCGTCGAAGAGGTCTCGGGTAAGCGCGCTCAACTGGGCAAACGGGTCGAAGCGGACCACGTTGCGTGCCATGGTTGTCTCCTTTCTCGATGCGCGCATTCGCGCGCATCAACAGGATCGGCGCAGAGGAGTCGGGTAGGCGGGACGATGGTCCCGCCAGCTCCGTCGAACGCCCCGCTGTATCGGAGTCGGGCAGCCGGCGGAGAGCGCCCGAACAGGTCACACCGTGGTGTGGAAGGCGGCGGACTGCCTCCCGCCGGTGAAAGCTCCTGAGTGTCCGGGCGCGCTCGTGGACACCGCGCTGGGCGGGGAGGCGTCTCAACGCGAGGACGCCTCCCCTAACTGCTGCAGCCTGATGGTGCGACGCAGCTCGTCGCATCATGTCCGAATCGGCTGCGCGGGCGCGACCCGCGTCCGCAGGTTAGCGCGGGGGTCCGAAGCGGGCGCGGGACCAAGGGCCCGCGGATCCGACCGCCCCCGCAGCGGAGCACAGTGCAGGCGGCGGTCACGCGCGGCCGAGATTCCGCCGAATCTCGCCGTAGCGCTCAGTCGCCAACGCGCTGGGTTCTCCGCGCCTGCAGAAGGAGAGCGCTGCCAGCCTGGGATGAGGCCGCTGCACGATGACCTCGCCCCCGGCCATCGTGGATTCGAGGGCCTGCAACGCCTCGAGGAATCTCGGATCTTCCCTGGCCTTCTCGTAGAACGAGAGCACATAGACGTAGAAGAAGAGGTTGTAGGCGGCGAAAGGGTACGTGACCTGCATGAAGAGGGTGCCGATACCGAAGTGACAGGGGCCGAGCGGTGCGCGCGTGACCCAATGACTCAGCAGGAATTCGACAGCATCGCCGAGCGGCTCCGAGTCCCGCCGGGCACCCGAGAGTCGGAGGGCATCCAGCGCGGCCAGCGTGGGTCCGGGATTGGAGGCCAGCGTCTCCGGCCCTCTTCCGTAGCTGAACTTCCGGCACTGCCAGCCGCCGTCGCCGTGTTCGATCTGCACCAGTTGGTCGAAGGTCTTCGCGAGCCTCGCATCCGCGGCGAATCCCAGATGGCAGAGTGCCCGCAGGGCGTTGATCGTGTGGCAGGGGTAGATCGCGCCTCGCGGCGAAACTCGGAACCGCCCGTCTGCCCGCAGCGTGCTGAAGATGACGTCGGCGGTTCTCCTGAGGACCGGTTCGGCCGGATCCACTCCCAGGTCGGCGAGCATCAACGCGCAGTCGAGGGTGGTGAAGGGACTCCCTTTGCTGATCCCGCCGTCGGGAGTGGCCCAGTAGTCCGCCCCGTTGTCGTAGCGCCGCGCCAGGATCGCGTCGATGTCCGGCCCGTACCGCCGCGCCATCGCCAGTTCCTCGGACAGCCCGGGCGTTCGCTGCTCAGCCGATCGGCCAGCAGATCTGCGTCTGCCACTTCGCGGGGTCCGGCTCGGCCTCTGGGTCGCTGAGGTAGCTCTCCCACATCACGGCACCGGGCGTGAGGTTCGCATCAGCGAGATAGCGCTCCATCGCAGCGTATGTGTTCTCCATCGTGTCGTAGGGCCCGATGTGCACCGCCTCGACGACTCTGCCGCCCGGCAGACTGCCGGGCAGCACGTTGCCGTCGGGCGTGATCGCCCCGGCGACGGGGAAGCCGGCTTCGACGTCCACCGTGGCATCCGGGCGACCGTAGTACTTGCCGAACGGCGCACCCGTCGGGGCGGCGCCTTGCGCCTGCAGCGCTGTCATGGTGTCCCGGAACGCCCGGGAGAAGAACTCGGTCAACTCGGCCATCGGCACCTGTTCGCGGACAGCTGCTGTCGCTTGCTCAGGGTGCTCCGTGATGCGGATGCTCGTCATGCTGCACACTCTCGCCGCAGGGCCGTGTGCCGAGTAGGTCGAACGTCCCGCGACGACCTGCCCAGGAGTGGCGTGCCCGTGTCACTCGATCGATGCCTTGCGTCCGGTCCCGTCCTTGAGGGCCGCAACGGCGGACCTGAGCCTCTTCCGCTCCTTGGGGAGCTCCCGCAGCCGGTCGGAGGCCGTCCGGGCTGCGGCGGCTTCGAGTTCGTCGTAGACACGGGTGTCCTCGCCGGCGCGACCGGCATGCACCCGGGTGCGCTCGATCCGCGTGAGGAAGAGGTGCGCATCCCGGTGATCCCCCAGGCTCGATTGGATCCGGTGGGCGGCCTCGCCGATTCGCCGCAGCGGCTGTCCGAACAGATCCGGAGAGCCGGCGGTCACCGCTTCGACGCAGTAGCGCAGGCGGCGGGCGCTCTTCCTGAGCTCGTGATGGCTGCGGAGGGATGTCGACATCCGGCCCGCGCTGCGCAGTGCGCGTCGGCCCTCTCGAAGCAGCGGCCGGCGGAGACCCGAGACCGGCTCCGCGGCCCGTGGTGAAACGGGCGGATCTTCGGCGAACGCATGCAGGAACGCGCGCCCCTCGCGGTGCCGATCCAAGTCGTGGATCGCCACCAACCGGCGCTGCGCGGCCACGGCCGCGTCGCGGTCCGGATCCACAAGCCGCAGGACGGCGTGGTCGACATGGGGGTCGGCGATCTCGGCGATGAGCGTGCGGGCGAGTTCCGCGGCGACTTCGTGATCTCGAACCACCCCCAGCGCCATGCCCCACTGCTTCAGGTCATCCCGTACGCGCCCCACCGCATGCGGGTCGTAGAGGTACCCGAACACCCGCAGAACGCCCCGCAGCCGCCGCACCACGGTGCGATGCTGATGCACCCCGTCCGGCTCCGCAGCCAGCGCCGCCTGCTCCGTCTCATCGAACTGCCGCACCAGCTCGCGAAGGGCATCCGTGATGAAGCCTTCCGCGCTGAGTTCACTCACGGCCATCGCCCGTCGACAAGGCCACGGCGACCCGCGGCCCGGGCATCCGACGTCTGGGAGCGGGAGCCGTCATCGGGCCAGCATCGCCCTCCCTCCGATTGTGCGCAAGCTTCCTGCCGCTGCCGCACGACGAGATCGCCCACAGAGCCGGCGACGCGAGCGGCATCCACCCGCATCCGGCGAGGACGAAGATCTGAGGACGCACGAGGAGCCAGGGCGCTACAGTGTGTCGGTGATCACCGGCGGCTCGGGCGCGAGCGGCGTGCGCATGCGCGCGAGGCGCCAGCTGAGGCTGCACCCCGCGCAGGTCGTGGTGTTCGGATTCGCGAGCGCGATCGCCGTCGGCGCGGCCTTGCTCATGCTCCCGTTCTCGAAGGTCGGGCCGGGGGGTGCCTCGCTGGTCGAGGCGCTCTTCACCGCGACCAGCGCCGTCTGCGTGACCGGCCTGACCGTCGTGGACACGCTGACCTACTGGACTCCCTTCGGCCAGGTGGTCATCCTGCTGCTGATCCAGCTGGGCGGGTTGGGGATCATGATCTTCGCCGCCCTCGTCGGTCTGGTGCTGGCGCGGAAGATGTCGGTGCGCTCACGCCTCAACACGGCGACCGAAGCCAAGGCGGTCGGTTTCGACGACGTTCGCGGCCTGGTGCGCGGCATCGTCGCGATCTCGTTCGCCATCGAGGCCGCCACGTTCCTCCTGCTCGTTCCGCGGTTCCTCTTCGGCTACGGCTACGACCTCGGCCAGGCCTCCTGGTATGGCGCGTTCCACGCGATCTCGGCGTTCAACAACGCGGGGTTCGCGCTCTACAGCGACAACCTGATGGGCTTCGTCGACGACCCGTTCATCTGCCTGCCGATCGCCGCGGCGATCATCCTCGGCGGGCTGGGCTTCCCGGTGATCATGCAGCTTCGCAAGGAGTTCACCCGCCCGCTCCACTGGTCCATGAACACCAAGATCGTCCTGTGGGGAACGATCGTGCTCCTGGTCGCCGGCACCGTCTACATCACCGCGATCGAGTGGAACAACGCCGAGACCCTTGGCCGGCTCGACCCGTGGGGGCGCGTGCTGGCAGGGTTCTTCCAGTCGGTGCAGACTCGCACGGCAGGCTTCAACTCGGTCGACGTGGGGCTGATGCGCGATGAGTCGTGGCTGGGGATGGACGTGCTGATGTTCATCGGAGGCGGTCCCGCGGGCACTGCGGGCGGAATCAAGGTGACGACTTTCGCGGTGCTCTTCTTCATCATGATGACCGAACTCCGCGGCGAGGGCTCGGTGAACATCTTCGGCAAGCGCCTCTCTCGCGCTGTCCACCGGCAGGCCATCACCGTCGTCCTCATCGCCGTTGCCGCAGTCGTCGCGGGCGCCGCCCTGCTCATGCTGTTGTCGGGCGAGAATCTGGATCAGGCGCTGTTCGAGGCCGTCTCCGCATTCGCGACGGTCGGGCTGTCCACGGGCATCACGGCCGATCTGCCCATCGCTGCTCAGCTGGTGCTCGTCGCCCTGATGTTCCTCGGAAGGATCGGGCCGCTCACGCTCGGCTCCGCGATCGCGATGCGCGAGCGGCGCATCCTCTACGAGTTCCCCAAGGAAAGGCCCGCCATTGGCTAGGTTCGGAATCTTCAGCGGCGACACTTCTCGGCGCATCGCGGAAGCAGACTCGGTCGCAGTCATCGGTCTCGGCCGGTTCGGGAGCGCACTCGCGCTCGAACTCATGGCGAGCGGCACGGAAGTCCTCGGCATCGACCTCGACGAAGAACTCGTCCAGGCGCTCAACGGCGAACTCACCCAGGTGGTGCGCACCGACTCGACCAAGCAGGAGGCGCTTCGACAGCTCGCCATAGACGAGTTCGACCGCGTCGTCGTCGCCATCGGCAGCAACGTCTCGGCCTCCATCCTCACCTGCTCCGCGCTGCTCAACATGAAGATCCCGGTGATCTGGGCGAAGGCCGTCGACGACCAGCACGGACTCATCCTCGAGCAGCTCGGCGTGCACCACGTCATCTACCCGGAGAAGGACATGGGCCGGCGCGTCGCGCACCTCGTGCGCGGCGCCGCACTCGACTTCATCGAAGTCGCACCCGGGTATGCCGCGGTGAAGGCGCCCGTTCCCTCGACGATCCAGGGGATCCCACTCGGTGACACCGCCCTGCGACGCACGCACGGTGTCACGATCGCCGCCTTCCAGCACGGCGACGAACCGTGGCAGAACGCCGACAACTCCACCGTCCTGCGGGCGGGCGACACCGTCTTAGTGCTGGGGCCGACCGCAAAGGCCGAGGGCTTCGCTCAACTCCGGTGAGTCGTGGTCGCCGGAGGTCCCTCTCGACGAGAGACTCCAGCGGTACTTCGAGACGGTAGGTGGACCCGCGCGAGGGAGGGCGCGGGATGCCGGTGGGGGCACGACTCCCGATGCAACACCCCACTGGACGCGCCGGGTCCACTCCTCACGAAACCCAAACGGGCTGGCGTTCGTCCCTAACAGAAGCCCTCGCCGCGCGCCGATTCTCGGTGCCGGAGGAGAGGTCTCGAATCGGCGACGCAGTTCAGCATTGGGTTAATTCAGCATTGCGTGTACTGTCGCGACCATGCCCATATCCATCGCCGCTCCCACCCACATCGCGGCACTCGCCCGATTCGGTCATGCGCTGTCGGACCCCACGCGACTCGGCATCCTCCTCGCGCTGCGCGATGGCATTGCGTATCCCTCGGACCTCGCGGACGCGCTGGGGGTCTCGCGTCAGGTGATGTCCAACCAGCTCGCCTGTCTGCGGGGCTGCGGGCTCGTCGAAGCCGCCCCGGACGGGAGGCGATCCGCATATCGACTTGCGGACGACCACCTGCGTGCCGCGCTCGATGAGCTCCTGCACGTCGTTCTCATCGTCGAACCGGACTGCTGCACGGGCGAGAGCTGCTCCTGCGCATGAGCATCACCGGGCACCAGCTCGACGAGGGGCGTCGGGTCGTTCTGCAGCGGCGCATCCGGTGGATCGTCACAGCCACGATCGCTTACAACGTGATCGAGGCGATCGTGGCCGTCGGTGCCGGCGCGGCAGCATCGTCTACCGCGCTGATCGCGTTCGGCTTGGACTCCACCGTCGAGGTCCTCTCGGCAGCGGCCGTTGCCTGGCAGTTCACGCGTCGAGACCCCGAACGCTGGGAGAAGCCCACTCTGCGCGTCATCGCCGTCGCGTTCCTCGCCCTCGCGGTCTACGTGATCGGCAGCTCGGCTCTTGCGCTGATCATGCGCAGCGACGTCGAGCACAGCTCCCTCGGCATCCTCATCGCTGTGCTCAGCGTCATCATCATGCCGATTCTGTCCTTCGCGGAGCGGCGCGCAGGTCGCGAACTGGGATCGGCCACGGCAGTCGCCGATTCCAGGCAGACACTCCTCTGCACCTACCTGTCGGCGGCTGTGCTGGCGGGTCTTGTCCTCAACAGCCTCCTCGGCTGGTGGTGGGCAGACGCTGTCGCCGGATTCGTCATCGCCGGGTTCGCCATCCGCGAAGGTATCGAGGCGTGGCGGGGTGACACCTGCGCAACCTCCGTCGGCGTGCTCCTCGAGGACGACCACCACGACGCACACACCGCGCACTGAGCCGGAGGGACGGCACCCCGAGGCTGCACCCGGGGGCCCAGGAGATCAGCGGGGCCTCCGACGGAGGGACCCGAGGCCCGAGCGTTCACCGGAGCCGTGCGGATGTGCCGTGAAGCCCACTTCGCGAATCGATACACTCGCGCCATGAGCGATGTCGCCACCACGCCCCGGACCCGCCCTGGAACAAGCGTGAAGGGGTTCTCAGCGCCGGCCGTGCTGCTGATGGGCGTCGTCATCATCCCCACCGCATTGGGGATCGCTTTCGGGAACGTGTCGGCGCCGGACGATGAAGCCTACGTGCGGATGGCGTTCGCGACGGTCGCCGGAGCCACCGTCGCCATCGTCGCCGTCCTGGGGCTCCTGATCGATCGGATCGTCCGCCGAGCAACGATCTCGACGATCGCCCTCTTCTCGTTCCTCGCCCTGATCGTGGTGCCCTGGCAGTTGAGCGCCATCGCTGCGGCCAGCGAACTGGTCCTCGCGCGGCTCGGCACCTGACCCAGGCAGGCGCGGCTGCCCCGCGCGACGGGGTCGAGGTGCACCCTGTGCTGCTGTGTGCCGGCGTCTCTCGAGGATCGTGTCGGAGGCCGCTACGCTCCGAGTAGGGAACGTGTGGACGACGATGTCGACGAGTTCCGGTCCGACGATCTCTTGTTCCTCGACGAACTGATCCGCGCCGCGCTTCCCGGCGCGGCGGAGCGGATGGAGAAGGAAAGATGACTGAACAGCACTGGTCGGGTTCCGGAACTGCGGAGGACCCATGGAAGCTGAAGACCGCACCCCTGTCATCCGACTTCACGATCCACCGTGATGATGCGAGCGATCCTGCCCTCCTGGTCTGCCAGGTCGGTGCGACCAGGCTCACCTATCTCGCACGCGCGGTCGAGGACCTCCACGCGGAACTGCTGAGGCGCGGTGAGTGGGTGGCGCTGGGCGCTGCCGACGAGAAGAAGGAGCCGGCGCCCGACTCGGTGGAGGCATGGGGACGGTCTGCGGACAATCCGGTCGGTGGCTGGTACGGCCAGCGCAACGGCTATCGAGGCCGGTTCGGCATGTACGTGCCGCCGCTTCTCGAGGCCCTCGGCCTCGTCGAGCTCGAGCACAATCCGCGCAACAATCGTGTCAGGGCGATCGCGCAGAAGTGACGGTGGCCACTTCCGGCACTCGAACGGTTGGCCTGCAACGCGAGGGACGAAGCATCCCTTGAAACAGGGTTCGGAGCGGCGGAGGGTAGGGGATTCGACCTCGAAACCGCCGAACGACATCACCGGGGCCCGAACCCGTCCACTGTGCGCGCGAGTGCAAATCGGTGGAGCGTCGTCGCGCTGAGCGACCCTGTCCGAGCGAAGTCGGCCGGATTCGCCTGCGACGTGTGGTGGTCGGACGAAGAGTGGGCGGAGCTCGTCGATCCCGGCACGCGCGGCATGTGCGCCAACGCACACCTGGACCTGAACGAGCACAGCGCTTACCCGCACACGCGATACGCGCAGCCGCCCAGAAGCTCCGAACGACATGGGACGAGACTCCGACCAGCGTCCGCCGAGGGACCGGCATCCGCGCGCCCCCGGCGGCCGTGCCATGTTGGAGGCATGTTCTCTGTTGCTGAGCGAACCTCGATCCGTACCGAGCTGATCAGGCTCGCCGAGCAGGACCCGCGCATAGTCGGAGCAGCACTGGTCGGTTCAGCTGCCCGCGGCACCGAGGACGAATGGTCCGACATCGATCTGCTTCTGCAGATGACCAGCGCAGCCGACGAACCTGCGATCGTGGCGGACTGGACCGACCTGATCGACCAACGATTCGGTGTAGCCGACACCCTCGACGTATTCGCCGTCGGGGTCCGGTACCGCGCCTTCCTGCTCACCAGCAGCCTTCAGGTGGACGTGTCGTTCTGGCCGCACGACCAGTTCCGGGCCACCGAGCCAGCGTTCCACCTGCTCTTCGGCTCACCCACCACGCCGACGGACCCGGCCACGTTCAATCCGGATCAGGCGATCGGGCTGGCATGGTTGTTCGCCATCCACGCGCGGTCGTCCATCGCCCGCGGCAAGAAATGGCAGGCCGCCATGATGATCGACGAGCTCAGGAACCGGGTTATCGACCTGAAGTGCTACCGGGCAGGCCTCAACTCGTGGCACGGTCGCGAAGTGGATCAACTTCCTCCCACCGAGCTCGATCAACTCGCTGCGACCCGCACCGCAAACCTCGCGACAGACGAACTCGACGCGGCCCGCGTGGTGCTCATCGCACACCTCGAGCACGAGGTCTCCATCCTCAACCCCGCCAGAGCCACTCGACTCGCACCCGCCTTCACCGAACTCCGCAGACCAGCGCGCTGACCGACCGCCCAGTGCACCGTGCGGCCTTGGCCGAGCAGGAGCTGGTGAGAACCGGTGATGGCCCTTCAGGCAGGCTGCCGCCTGAGCCGCTCTTTCCGGGGTGTCGGACGGATCCTGCACACTGGCCGCGTCGCTCAGAGGCGATGAGGGCCTGATCGGAGCGTAGGCCGATCGACTTGCGGGCTGCGTGCACCTTGGCCGGTCAGGCTGGCGTTGCGGGGTCTCAGAGGATTGACTTGCAGGCGATGCCGACTCCGAAGCGCCGCCCTGTCCACCTGATCGTGACTTTGATCGTCGGATTGTCGGTGGCGATGCTTCTGGTATGGCCGCAAGCGTTCGGTGCCCAGCGGACTGCGGTCGTCACCCAACTGGTTGCGTTCCGGGCACCGCTTGCAATCGTTCTCGGCGTTCTCGCCATCGTGTGCGCTGTCGTCGCGGTGGTGCGTCGACGTTGGGCAATCGCGGCAGGGATCGCTGTCGTCCTCGGGGTCGCAGCTTTGGGTAACGGTGCGGTCTTGCTCGCCCGTGGTGTCGGCGGTGCGACGGTGTTCGAGGGCGGCGTGACTGTGGTCGCTTGGAACACACAGGGCGGAGCTGCCTCACCGTCGAGCATCGCCGAGCTCGTGCTCGCCACAGATGCGGA
Organism: Microbacterium sulfonylureivorans; assembly: GCF_003999995.1. Taxonomy (NCBI): domain Bacteria; kingdom Bacillati; phylum Actinomycetota; class Actinomycetes; order Micrococcales; family Microbacteriaceae; genus Microbacterium; species Microbacterium sulfonylureivorans. The sequence goes on along the minus strand of NZ_RJAD01000004.1, from coordinate 28,347 downwards.
CATTGTCGCGCTCCCCGAGACTGACGAGTCAGCGTCGGCGGAAGTGGTGCGGCTTCTCAGCCTGGAGGGAAGAACGATGATCGCCGCTACAACGCGCGGGCTCGATGTTGACTCGCGGATCCCCACCTCAGTGCTGATCGACGGCGACCTCGGCGCGTACCGTCTCGACCTCACTGCTGGCTCAACGCCAGGTTTGCCGAGCGGGGTGTGGCGTCCGGTCGACGGGAGCGGGCCGACGATCGTGGCCGCTCACTCCGAGCCGCCGCTTCCCGGGGTGATGGACCAGTGGAGATCCGGTTTGAGCTGGATCGCCGAGCATTGCGAAGACCCCGACGTAATCGTCGCGGGTGACCTGAACGCGACGGTCGACCACCTCTACGGCCTCGGCGACGGCCCTGGACTCGTCGGTGAGTGCGACGATGCCGCCTCTCAAAGCGGCGCAGCGGCCGCCGGAACGTGGCCCGCGACGCAACCGACGTGGCTGGCGTCGCCCATTGACCATGTGCTCGTCGGATCTGGGTGGGCGGTCGGCCGTGTGAGGGTGCTCACGTCCTTCGATGACGCGGGAAGCGACCACCGACCGATTGTCGCTGTCCTCGACGAGCGGTCGTGATCCAGCCATCGACTCCTGGTGCCGAACGAGTGACTTCGGTCGCAGTCGTGCCCGTCGATCGGGCGACCGGTCTGGTCTTGGGTCTCCAGCTCGCGGATCGCGGCCTCGATCCTCGATCGGTGGATGCGAACTAGATCGTCGTTCGCCTCCGGAATGGCGTCCAACGTGAGCCCTATGAGAGCCGCACGGTACGCGGGGTCGCGCGGCCGCACTTCGCCACGCAGCACAGATGGAACGGGAGGCCCGATCTCATTCTCGCCGCAAACTGTCGATCGTTCCTGACCATGCGGGAGCCGGTCCGCTAGCGCAGGGGCTCAACCTGGTCTCGACGGGCGGATGAGCACATCAGCTAGGCGCAGCTGCACGGAACGTAGCAAGGTGATCGTGGCGGTGTCGTCGAGGTCAGTGGTCGCCTCCCAGTCGTGACCGGAACCGAGCACGTCGCTCGCAAACACCACTTCGGTCGCCAGCAAAGCTCGCGTCCAGTCAGTTCGTGAGAGTGGTCGTCTGTTGCTCAGGTCGTCGGCGATGCGATACCCCTCGGTCAGGAGATCGGCGACACTGCTGAACCCAATGGCGATGGCTATCGCTTCCGTGCATCGGGCCGGTCCTCCCCATTCGACGAGTCCTCGATCGAGAAGGAAGCGCTCGTCATTGGAGAGCTCGACGTCGACCAGCTCATAGGATTCGGGCACGCCTCGAGATTGGCACAGCGAGGGATTGCCTGCCCAGTTCGGTAGCCAGTCCGTCAGCGGGCACGCGATAATCGTGCCCTCGTCGAGGCCCAGGTACAGTGCAGGCCATGGAACAGTACCCGCCCTGGCGCAGGGTGATTCGGATGTTCCCGGACTACGGACGCGACTATCCGCTCTGGGAAACCTCGACGCCGACCTGGGACGTCGGCTACACGACGACCGCGGCAGACTACGGGCTGAGCGAGGAGCTCGGCGAGGATCTAGCTGACTGGCAGACGTTCTGGGAAGAGCATGGCACCGGGTCCGAAGGATGGGACACGGACGAGAACCGGCAGGCGTGGCTGCGCGAGGGAGAGCGGCTAGCTCGTCGACTGAACACCGAAGTCCAGGAGTTCGCCGACGTCCAGATTGAGTTCGGACCGCGGCACCGGAGGTTGTGACCAGCCCGTGGCAGCAAACGCCAGCGGGTCCCCAACCGCGCTCCTGAACGCGGGTTTCGGGGGCCGGGTCGGCTCGTCCAAGTGAATATCGACAGGCGTCGAAACGGGTTAGCTTACTTTGGAGGTTGTGGCCGAGGTCAGGGCGAAGGTGGTGTAGCCCGCCTTTGCTCCTGTGACTTTGACCGTGATGGTTGCGCCCCGGTGTGCCGGGGAAAGCAGGAGTTTGGCTGATCTCGCCCCAGCGATCGGCGCGCCGTTTGCGTTCCATTGGTAGCTGAGCACGGTACCGGGCGTCCACTCGCCGGGCACAGCTGTCAGAACACCGCCGACCTTTGCCGTGCCGGTGATGGTGGGATAGGTGATCTTGGCGACCAGCGTCGTGGCAGCCGACGGCCGGGTCACAGTTGCGTATCCGGTCTTGTGGCCCTGAGCGCGGACGGTGATGCGGGCGTCTCGGTCAGCGACGGCGAGCTGGTGCGTACGCCCTGTCGCTCCGGTGATCGCGACCGCGTTGCGGTACCACTGGTACGTGAACGTGGTGCCTGTCGTCCACGAGCCGACCGACGCGGTGAGGGTGCGGCCGACGGCTACGGAACCGGTGATCGTCGGAGAGGTGCTGCGCATCACCTTCGCGGTGACAGCCGATGTCCGGGTTGTGGTGAGGAAGCTCGACCGGGATCCGACCACCCGAACCGAGATCGCTTTGCCCTCGACCGTGGCCGGCAGGGTGAGTTTCTTCTTCGTCGCTCCGGGGATCGCGACTCCGTTTGCGAACCATTGGTAGGTGTAGATCGCACCCGTGTTGATCGGGTGCGTCGCGGTGAGCGGGCTGCCGATATTGGCGACGCCGGAGATCGTGGGGATGCCGATGGGCAGGTAGGTTTTCAGGTTCGCGTTCGCGGTCGCCGTCCCACCGGCACTGGCCGTCACGTGGTTGGCGGAACGTGCGGTTCGTCTCTGCGACCACCACTCCGGTCGGTGCGACAGGCTGGTAGGTCCCGCGAAGTGGACGTAATACCCGGTCGGGAGGCCGGCGACCGTGTATTGGCCGTTCGTTCCGGTCGTCGTGCGAGCAATCGCGAGCATCGTCATCTGTCCGGGAGGACCCAGTGAATGGCCGTACACGGTCACGACGGCGCCGGCGACTTTGGAGCCGATCGACGAACTGACGGTGCCTGTGAGCCGGCCGCCCATGTCGAGGATCTGGGACACGTCCGTGACGGAGCCGGCGAACACCTGCACGCCCGCTTGGCCGGTGCGGCAGTCGGCTCGTACGACCCTGAGACCCGAGCCGGCAGGCGGGTCGATCCACACGCAGTACAGACCCGGGTACAGGTCGGCGACTGCAACGTGCCCGTCGCCGTCCGAGGTGAGGGTTTTCACCAGTCGCAGTGGCGCATTATCCAGACCAGATCCCGCCGCATAGACGCGCACTCGCGCGCCGGCGACAGGCCCCGTGCCGCGATCGTTCATCAGATACCCCGCCATGCCGCCGTTCTGCTGGGCAGCCGGAAGTTCCGCAGCGGCTCCGCTGTTCAGCCGTCGCTGCAGCAGCATGGGCTTTCGCTCCATGTTGGCGTCGACCGCAACCGTCTCGTACCCGGGCCTTGTCGCCGTGACCAGGACGCTGATGATCACGTACTGGGCGTCGGAGGGAACCACCAACGTCGTCTTGGTGGCTCCGTCGATGGCGAAGCCATTCATGAGCCACTGATACGAGAGGGTCGTCCCGGCGGGCCACGAGCCGGGAGAAACCGACATCGTGCGCCAGTCCACCGTCCGTGTCACCGTCGGTGCGCCAACCGTGCTGACGCGCGGCGTCGCGAGCGACATCACCGGGGTTGGCTGCAAACCCGGCCGGACGACGGTCACCTTGAAGGAGATCCGTTTTCCCGCCTGCGAGCTCGTCAGGGTCATCTGCTGATCGCTGCGGCCGGTGATCGGCACACCGTCTGCGTACCACTGATAGGAGAACTCGGCGTCCACGGGCGTTCCGTGACGGGCCATCAGCAGCTGACCGACGGCGGCGGTTCCCTCCACGAGCGGAACACCGACGAGCGGGACCGTGGTGTCCGGGCCAGGTTGTGCGACCGCCCCCGTCGCCGTTGTCACCGGCGACAGGTCAGAAGCCTCGCTGGACTGGATCGCGGATGCGGTGGTGAGCGTCGCTGGTCCGGTGGGAGACGTGACTGTCGCGAATGTCGGTTCCGCTGCGACGGCCGGAACCGCCCCGCCGACGATGACCGCGACTGTGCTTATCAGGCCGACAGCGACGCGGGCGACAGCGAATCGAACAGCGAGGGGCACGGCGATCCTTTCGATGGGTCGGGTGCCCCTGCGACACGGCGCGTCAATGCGCTGCAGGCCGGGATCGACGTTAGTGAGACACGGAAATGCTAATTGATCTCTCTTCAGACGCCGTATCACGATGGTTGCCGCGCCCGGTCCATATCGATTCGTCAAAGAGAATCAACCGCAACGAGAGAAGCCCGCCGCGGCGGGCACTCAGACGGATCGGCCCGCGTACCAACTCACGGGCTGCCCGCTCAGCGCTATCCCGCTCAGCGGAAGTCCTCGTTAGGTGGCTCGGGAAGGGATCAACAGCGCGCACTCATACCCATCCGTCCGCAAGACGTCGGTGTTCGCCGATTTCCCGGATGGCTTCGATGTGTCGTTCAGCGCGGTGCGCGTGCCCGGCACGGAGCAGCGAGCCGAGCCCTGCTCGACGGAGAGCACTGGGTATACATGCGCAAGGAGTCGTGACCTCGTCTCCATCGCGCGGTCGATGCAAGTTCTTGGAGCCGAAGAACACCCTCCCCTTCGCGCGCTGACCGACCGCCTAGTGCACCGTGCGGCCTTGGCCGAGCAGGAGCTGGTGAGAACCGGTGATGGCCCTTCAGGCAGGCTGCCGCCTGAGCCGCTCTTTCCGGGGTGTCGGACGGATCCTGCATACTGGCCGCATGGTGAGCTTCGCCGACAAGCCGATCCTCGACCTTACGGTCAAGGAGTGGGCGGGATACCTGGCGGGCGAGCCGAGCGCGGACGGAGTGCGCCTGAAGTTGCGCAAGAAGAGCTCGACCGCTCTGGGCATGACGTGGACCGAAGCGCTGGACGTGGCGCTCTGCTTCGGCTGGATCGACGGGCAGATGGCTCGTCTGGACGATGACTACGTCCTCCATGCCTTCTCGCCTCGACGCAAGAACAGCCCCTGGTCCCAGGTCAACCGCGATCACGTCGCCCGGCTCATGGATGAGGGCCTAATGCGCGAGGGCGGGATCGCCGAGATCGAACGTGCCAAGGCAGACGGACGGTGGGACGCGGCATACCGACAGAAGGATGCCGCTCCTCCGCCCGAACTCCAGGAGGCCCTCGACGCCAACCCGGCCGCGGCCGCGTTCGTGGCCGGTTTGACGAAGGCCGAGCGGTTCCGCATCTACTTCCGTCTCAACGCGATCAAGACTCCGGCCGTGCGGACAGCGCGCGTCCGAGACGTGGTCGACAAGGCCGCACGCGGCATCCAGCACTACAGCTGACGACGGCCGGTCACGACATCATCGACCGCAGCACGCCGAATTCAGTGCCACGCGGAGAGGGATCCTATGTGCGCGGAGTGACGCAGAAGCCGGCGGTCAAGGATTCGTCATGGGTGTGATCGACATCTCGATCGACCCGAGCGGGAACGGACTGAAGACAGTGAACGACGACCCTGACACGAAGTCAGTGATGGGGATTTGTCGGAACCAGACCTGGGACACCACGATCACCAGGAACACGAGCATGGCCAATGCGGCCGCAGATCGGTCTCGCGTTCGCAGTGCCGCTGGTTCATCTCGCCGCTTCTCGAGATCTCTGGACAGGGCGCTCAGGCGATCGAGTGCGGCTCGATCTGATCCCCACTTCCGGGCGAGCCGGCGTTCGAACGCTGCCTTCGCTTCGGTCGCGAGGTGTTCCCCCTCGGCACGCTCGAGGGCCGCAATCGCGCGGGTCTGAGCGAGCTCGCGTTTGGCTGTTTAGCAGTACCCGCGTCGTTGGCAGGAGTGCGCATTGGATTGCATGCATTGGCTCGGCCCGACGTCCACTTGCGCATCGAATGCCTCACACTGAACCCATGGTTCGGCGGCAGCTAGTGGCGACGAGCGCCGGAGTTGTAGAGATCGTGCATTTGCCGGGAGACGGGCCCCCGGTGTTGTTCTTCCCTGGGGGCCATTGCCGCGCGTCCACGGACTGCGGCTGGAACATGTACACCGCGCTCGGGCACGAGGTCATCTCGTTCTCGCGCCCGGGATACGGTGGCACTCGCGTTGGTCGACTCAGTGCTGCTGAATTCACCCCGATCGTTCGTGAGGTGTGTGAAGAGCTGGGGATCTCGTCCGTTGCGGCGTCGGTAGGGGTGTCGTTCGGAGGCCTTCAGGCGATACACGTCGCGGCCGGCAAGCGGTCGCCGGCGCAGCGCCTGATTCTCCATAGCTGCGCGCCCTCCAGCCTGAGTTATCCAGACAGTCGGCCAGAGGTGGTCCTAGGGCCGGTGCTGTTCTCCCCAGCGTTGCAAGGTCTGGTTTGGAATGCAGTTCGAGCTTCGATCCGGTCGGATGCGGGGCTGCGCATGATCCTGTCGCAACTGTCGAACCTGCCCGTCAGCGAGTGGTGGGGCCGAATGAGCGACACGGACAAAGATGAAGCCCGCCGACTGTTGCGGGCGATGCGATCAGACTGTGGGTTTGTCAACGACCTTCGCCAAGGTCGCAACCGCGAGGCTGCGGCGCGGCGGCAAGCGATGTCGCGTGTTCATTGCCCAACTCTGGTGACCGCCTCCAGACACGACGGTGGGGTGGCTTTTGCTCATGCGGAGGACTTTGCTCGCGTTCTGCCTGACTCCATCCTGGTAGAGCTCGATTCTCCAACGCACCTCTTTTGGATCGGCCCTGCCAAAGGGCAGTTGCTCCGGATCATCGCTTCCTTCATCGAAAGGCCAACCAGCGTCTGAGCCCGCTTCTCCAAGGCGTGCGATCGGGTCGCCGTTCGGCCCGGGGCGAGACCATCGCCGGACGCGGCCTCGTCACCATGAGAGTCGATCTCCGCGGTGTCGCGCTGACGATCGGACTCCCGCGCGTTGAGTTGGCCTACGAACTCGCCGGCGGCCGCAGACGGAGCCCGCAGCCGCTCACGTCGTCGCCTCCGGCGAGCAACCGAGTGACCTCAGCCCGCGTGCGAGCGGAGGGTCGAACAGCGTCCATCGGCAACGCAGGACGGGCGACGTGCATTTCGTGGCCGACGCGCATCGCGTTACCGTCCAGCACGGAGAAGTTGAGGATGCGCTTAGGTCAGTCGTGCTCGTGCAGGTGGTCGCGGTGCTTCTCGGCTTGACGTCTGCGTGTCTGTACATCGATGGGCCGGTAACGGTGAGCTCGTCTTCCCAGCGCTCCACGCCGGTGACTTCGGGCAGGATGTCGCGCGTGAAGACGGGGTCTCTGCCCGCCCGTCGCTGCGCGGTGTAGTCCTTGAGAAGCTTGAATGCGATGCCGGAAAGCAGACCGATGGCGATGAGATTGGTGAGTGCCATGAGCCCCATCACTCCGTCGGCGAAGTTCCAGACCAGGTCGGCGCCCGCGACGGACCCGGTGAGCACGGCCACGACGACCATGATGCGGTAGCCGGTGAGCACGGCGGGGCTGGTGGTGATGAACTCGACGTTGGATTCGCCGTAGTAGTCAGCAGCCACTCGTTCACAGCATCCACGCTGGCCAATATGGCCAGCTGCCGACGTCCGGCAACGGATCGATGCCTCGCGGGCGCGGGCGCGTGCGTGGCCGCCGAAGAGTCCGACCAGTACGGCTCCCGGCGCGGCCGCGCTCGCGAGGCTCAGCCGACCACGTCGCGCCGTGTGAGCGCGAATGTCGACAGCGCGATCAGCACGGCGGACCCGCCCCACAGCGCGAGAAGCCCTGGCCAGTCCGCCCCGTTCGCGAGGGGTGACTGTCCGAACGCCCAGTCGAACGGGGACATCACCCGCAACCCGTCGAGGTCGTCGCTGTTGTTGGCGATCGCCTGGATCACGTAGCCGGCGACGGCGACGCCTGAACCCACCCCGATGCCCCAGATGCGGCGCCCGGCCGCGGCACCGGCGAGGAGCGCAGCGGATCCGGACAGCAGTCCGACGCCGACCCACGCGGTCGTCACGGCGAGGAGGTTCGCCCCCGTCAGGCCGAGCTCAGCCGGTCCGTTCACCGCCCAGACGACGACGCCCGCGACCACGCCGAGCGCGATCAGCTTCAGTACCAGGGCGGCTGCGCTCTCCACGGCGTACCCGACTCGTCCGACACCGTGGGCGAGGGTGAGCTCGAGGCGTCCGGATTCCTCCGCGCCGCCGATGAACGCCGCACCCCAGCCGATCGCCGCGATCGTGATCAGCACGAACCCGATGAGGCCGAAGAAGGTGGCCTGCGCATACCCGGCGCCAGTGGTGAGGCTGGTGTATCCAAGGGTGCGGACCAGCTCAGGGGGCAGTGAATCGAGGAGGCCGGCGAGCTCTGGCGACTGCATCGACGGGAACAGCGGCAGGTAGACCAGCGCCACGACGACCAGGCCGGCCGACCAGCCGATCAGGCCTCGCCAGCCGTCGTCGAGCCACCGGCGAAGCACAGGCAGCGGCCTTCTGATGGCACGCGTGGAAATCGCCGTCGCCGCGGTCATGAGTTCGCCCCTCGTCGTGCATACAGATCGAGCACAGACTCCTCGAGGTCCGGCTCCTCTACCGTCAGATCACGGATGGTCGACGCGGCGAGGACTCGGATGACCGCATCGATCTCGCCTCGCGCAATGGCCGCAATCCGCACCAGGTCACCGGCGGCGGTGACATCGACATCACCGAGGTCCGGAACCTCGGCGAGCGCAGCCCGCACCGCCTCGGAGCTCGCGCCGGACAGCGTCGCACGAATGCGGCGCACGCTCGCGATGCGCAACGATGCCACTGCGCCTTCGGCGACCAGCTCTCCTTGAGCGAGGACGGCCACATCGTCTGCGGCCTGCTGGATCTCGCTCAGCACATGGGAGCTAAGCAATACCGTCTGTCCTGCTTCCCGGGCCTCGCGGAGCAACGCGAGGAACTCGCGTTGAACCAGCGGGTCGAGACCGCTGGTCGGCTCGTCGAGCACGAGGAGCTCAGGGCGGTGCATGAAGGCCTGCACCAGTCCGACCTTCTGCTTGTTCCCCTTCGACAGGGTCCGCACGGGGCGGGTGAGGTCGAGGTCGAGCCGCTCCGCGAGCGTTTCGATCGCGCCGGCCTCGACTGGCCCGCTGATCTCTGCGAGATGCTGGAGAAGCCGGCGGCCCGTTGCGCGTCCCTCCAGCCGCAACTCCCCGGGAATGTAGCCGATGCGTCGGCGCAGGTCCGGACCGGCGGATCGAGGGTTGGCGCCGAGGACGGTGATCTCGCCCGTGGTGGGGCGGATGATGTCGAGCAGCATGCGAAGGGTGGTCGTCTTGCCGGCGCCGTTGGGGCCGATCAAGCCGAACACGCAGCCGCGCTCGACGTTCAGATCCAGCCCGTGTACGGCGGTGTGCGACCCGTAGCGCTTCGAGAGCGCGCGGGTGTGTATTGCCACGGTCATGGCAGAGTCCTTTCGAATCAGAGGTCGGGATCGAGTGGCGCGTCGGCCACCGGAGGATCCGGATCCTGATTCGGGTCCCCTTCTCCCTTGTCGCTGCGGGGACCCATCCCTCGGGTCAGGGCCTCCTCGGTTGCGCGGAGCAGCGATTCGTCACGGTAGATTCCGCGAGTGAAAAGCTCCAGCCCGGGCACGGCCAAGATCTCCGCGCCCTCCGGGGACAGCGGGTCCACGCCGAGGATGCGCCCGAGGTGTGCTTGCAGGAGGAGCGGGGCCAGCCCGTACGCCGTCAGCAGGAGCGCGGTCACGTCGGGGTCCGACATCGGTTGCAGCGGCCCTCCCGCCGCCGCGTCTCGCAGCATCTGCCGAGTGTGTGCGAGGAACGCATCGAAAACTCGTGCGCCGGCTTCGCTCGGCTCCGTGACCAGCCGGGCGAGGTAGTCGAGTCGCGATCGATACTCGCCTGTGGCGGCGAGCAGGCTCGCGACCGCATCCGCGTCGGGACCGTCCACGACCGCTCCTCTGTCGGCGAGGAGAGTCGTCACGACGTAGTCGTCGCAGACAGAGCGCAGGCCATCCTTCGAGCCGAAGTGGTGCACGATCAGCGCGGGACTCGCGCCCACGGCCTCAGCGATCTGCCGGATCGTCGTGCGATCGAATCCGCGGACACCGAAGAGCTCGATCGCGGCATCGCGAATCCGCGCCCGCATCGTGAGGTCATCGGTGGGGACTGAACGCATGTTCAGCATGCTACACATGTGTTCAGCCTTGCGCGACGATGCACGGAGAATAGTTGAGTCGAAGACTGTTAGTGACTAACATTCTGAGTATGGGCAAGGCGGATACGCGGGCGCGGCTGCTCGCCGCAGCGCTCGAGCTGGTTGCGGCGAAGGGGTTCGAGTCGACGACCGCGGGCGAGATCGCGGCGCGCGCAGGTGTATCGGAGATGACCTTCTTTCGGCATTTCCCGACCAAGGCGGCGGTGCTGGTGGATGATCCGTACGATCCGTTGATCGCGGAGGCGATCCGTCGTCGCCCCAGGGAGGAGTCGGCGTGGGAGGCGACGGTCCGCGGTGTGGCGGATGCGTGGGAGGCGGTCAGTCCACCCGAGGAGGCTGCCGTGCGGGAGCGGCTCGCGATCGTGGCGGCGACACCGTCCCTTCGGGCGGCGCTGGCTGAGGGCAGTGCGGCGACGACCGCCGCGATCGTCGATGCCCTGCGCGACCGGGCGATGCCCGCCGAGGCCGGTGTGGTGGCTGCCGCGATCGTCGCTGGGCTCAACGAGGCGCTGCTGAACTGGTCGATGTCGGGGGAGCGGATGGATGCCGCCATCCGCGAGGCCCTGCGCGTGCTGGGGAGCAGATGATGGTGCGACTCAGAGTGGAGGGGGTCTCGCGATCCTTCCGCGCCGACCCGGGCGTTCATGACGTGAACCTGACGGTCGCCGCCGGCGAGATCGTGGCACTGGTCGGTCTCAATGGCGCCGGCAAGACGACACTGCTCAAACTCGCCACCGGGATGCTCCGTCCAGACCGCGGCCGCGTCCTCATTGGTGGGGTTGACATCAGCGCGATGACGTCGGAGAACTGGAAGGGCGTCGGGCACTTCATCGACGGGCCGGCACTGTACGCGGAGTTGACAGTTCGACAGAACCTTCATCTTGCGGCCCTCATGCGCGGGACGGCGCCGAGCGCGGTCGACTCGACCCTGACCGCCCTCGGGCTGGAACGGCTCGCCGATCGCCGGGCACGGCAGCTGTCTCTGGGAAACAGGCAGCGCGTCGGGATCGCCGCCGCCCTTCAGCATTCGCCGGTCCTGCTGATCCTCGACGAGCCTGCGAACTCGCTCGACCCAGCCGGTGTTCTGTTGTTGCGAGATCTGCTTCTGGAGCGCAAAGACGCGGGCGGGGGCGTGCTGATCAGCAGTCACCACCTGGACGAGGTGGCCAGACTCGCCGACAGAATCCTGGTGATGAACCGCGGCTGCTTGATCGGCGACTTGGAACCGGGCGGCCGCGACCTCGAGCGTGCCCTCTTCGAAAGACTCCGTCTCGACGATCTGAGCCGGGTGGCGCGGTGATCGTGGCGGTGCGGAATGAGTTGACGAAGCTCCTGCGGTCTCTCGTCGGCATCATCGCCGGAGTCGCGTTCTCCGGCGGTGTCGCCGTGATGTGCGCGGTGATCCTCGGCATCGCGCGCTCAGGGGATCGTGTGCTGATCGCGAAGCTGGGTCCCGGGATGACCTTCGACTGGTCAGGGCTGCTGTCGGGGGCAGCGCAGATCACCGGTGCCGGCGGGTTCATCGCCTGCGGGGTCGTCGTCGCATGGGTCTTCGCGCGCGAATTCGCCGATGGGACGATCACCGGACTTTTCGCGACACCCATCTCCCGCCGGGTGATCGCCGTCGCGAAGATCGCCGCTGTGATGATCTGGGCGATCGCGGCCGCCGGGTTGCTGGTGCTGCTTCTCCTGGTGGCGGGGTTGGCATTCGGCTTCGGGATGCCGCAGCCCTCGGAGTGGGCCGGGCTCGGACGTCAGTTCGCGCTGGCCGTGCTGACGGCGGTCGTGGTGCTTCCCGTCGCATGGGTGGCATCCCTGACGCGGTCGCTGCTTGCCGCGATCGGCTCCGCGATCGGGCTCCTCATCCTCGCCCAGATCGGGGTGCTCGCCGGGGCGGGCGCGTGGCTCCCGTTCGCAGCGCCGGCGCTGTGGGCCATGACGGGCGGTGAGGGTGTGTCCGTGGTTCAGCTCGGCCTGGCTGCGCTGGTCGGATTGGTCGGCGTCGCAGCCACCACGATCGTCTGGCATCGGCTGCAGCTCGACCGGTGACAGCCCGAATCGCGAGATGCGCGCGCCGCGGCCCACCCTCTCCCGATTGAGGCGTATGGTCGATCGAGTCCGCGCGGAGCTGTCGGACGAGGTGAGCCGGGAAGTCTGGTCGGCGCTGCATCAGCGACCCGACCGAAAGGTGCCATCATGACCGCGGATCACATCGTCCGAGGCGATCATCTCCCCGTCTTGATGCCGCTCGCCGTTGTCCAAGCATCCGGTCCGGACTCGCCCCGCGCACTCATCTGGGGCCTTGACCTTCGCGACGAGAAGTCTCGGCACGCCGCGCAGAAGCGACTGCGACACGTCTGCCAGGACGTGGAGAGCGTCGCCGGAATGTACCCGCGGCTGACGCACGTGCTGGTCGCGTACACCCACGGCGGATCATTGCCCGAGGGATCATGCCTGGGCAGCGCCGCCCACGCGGCGACACGGATCCACTCCACCTTGGAGCGGACCCGGGGTCGTCCCATCGATGTCGTCACCCTCGACGTCACCGGTTGGGAGAACGGCGAGCTCCTCCGCGACCGCGTTCTCGAAACCGTCGCCACGGCGCGTGACGCCGCCGGCGACGTCGCGCTCGGCTGGCACGACATCGTCGACACCCCGATCCATGCAGCAGCGATGCGCCAGTTCTATTGAGTCATCACGGGCGACCAAGGAGCGGAAGGGAACCACAGTCGGGTCGCGCATCGACTGATGAGTCCGTCGCATCACCCATCGAAAGCACACCGTGACACAACCGACGAATCGCCGCTTCCCGGCCCGCCTGGTCGCCTGGGTATCTGACGACATCGTCGCCGGCAGCATCATGATTGCGGCGGCCGCGCTGGGGCTCGCATGGGCGAACTCCCCGGTTCGCGACTCCTACACCGCTCTCTCAGAGATCACCGTCGGCCCGGCCGCCCTCCATCTGGACCTGACGCTGTCGACCTGGGCGGCCGATGGGCTCCTCGCGATCTTCTTCTTCGTGGTCGGCGTCGAACTCAAGCATGAACTCGTCGCGGGCAGTCTGCGCAGCGTCCGCGAGGCGGGCGTGCCCGTCGCTGCCGCCGTCGGTGGCATGATCGCGCCGGCCCTGATCTACACGGCCGTCGTGCTCACGACCGCGCCCGGCCCCGCCCTGCATGGCTGGGCGGTGCCGACCGCCACCGACATCGCCTTCGCGCTGGCGATCCTCGCGATCTTCGGGCGCGGCCTGCCCAGGCCGCTCCGCCTCTTCCTTCTGACGCTCGCCGTCGCGGACGACCTGCTCGCCATCATCGTGATCGCGATCTTCTACAGCGACGGCTTCCACCCGCTCGCCTTCATGGGCTCACTCGCAGCGGTGGCGCTGTTCGCCTGGGCGGTACGCCTCCGCCGGTTGCGCTGGTGGCTACTCATTCCCCTCGCGGCGGTCGCCTGGGTATTCATGCACTCCTCCGGCATTCACGCCACCATTGCCGGCGTCCTGCTCGGCCTCTCCGTCCCTGCACGAACCCTCTACGGGGAACCGAAGCCCCGCACTCGCCGGCTCGAGCACACCGTACGGCCCGTCTCGTCCGGCATCGCACTGCCGGTCTTCGCGTTCTTCGCGGCCGGGGTGACGGTCATCGGCCAGGAGACCGGGCCGCTCGCCGCGCTCACCGAACCCGTCGCCGTCGCCATCCTCGTCGCTCTCGTCGTCGGCAAGCTCGTCGGCGTGCTCGGAACGACAGCACTCGTGACTAGGCTCACCCCTCTCCGCCTGCCCGACGGAATCGGTCTGCGCGACCTCTTTCCGATCGGCCTCCTCGCCGGAATCGGGTTCACCGTGTCCCTGCTGATCGCCGAACTCTCCTTCGGAGACGGCGAGCACGCCGCACCCGCGAAGTTCGCGATTCTCACCGCCAGCGTCATCGCCGCCACACTCGCCGCCATCGCGCTGCGATGGGACGCCCACAAGAAGCGTCGCGCCGACATGAACCAGGACGGCGTCGACGACGCCGACTCCGGAGTCATCGGCCGCTTCGATCATCTCGACGACTGACGCGAAGCGACTTCGAGGGCGGGGTGGCTTCATGTCGGCAGACCGGGGGCCACCCACAGGCTCAGCGTGGTGACGAAGAGCAGGACGATCCCACGCCGTGGCGCAGCGAGCCTGCCGAGGCGAAGCGGCGAACGCGACGACCGGTCACCATCCCGTCGCGAGCAAGTGCTGCACCGCTATGGCGAAGGCGAGCTGTCCTCCGAGCCCCCACCGACGCCATCGTTCGGAGAGCAATGCGGTGCCGATGAGCAACCAGGGCACGAAGGGAAGCCAAATGCGTTCCACCTCGGCCTTGCTCATCCCCGAGAGATCGGCGACCAGCACGGTGAGCAGCGCTGCCAGGGCGAGGGTGACGATGACCGCCTCATGGCGAGTGGCCGATCGGATGCCTTCAGCCCGGCGCAGCGCGACAGCCACCCCCGCGCCGACGAGTGGTCCGGCGCTGAAAGCGAGGGCCGCGAGGTTGGCCCAGATCCAGTAGAGGTACGGCCGGTTGGTGGCGACCCCGGCCCAATACCGCTCGACCAGGACCGGATACGCCTCCCACCACGCGAACCCCGAGACGGCGAAGGCCAGCACCACGAGCACGGCGGCGCCGACGGCCCAGGGGAGCGGCGTCCACCGGCGGCACAGGATCAGGATCGCGACGGCGAGGATGCCGAGCAGCGGCAGCCCATAGGACAGCATCACGCAGTAGCCCAGAATGAGTCCGGCGAGGACCGCCCACAGCGCGGTCGCGGACGCCCGGCGCGCCGTCGCTGAAACGGCGAGGACGCAGAGACCCCACGCGGCGATCGCGCCGAACACCGCGTCAGCCGACACCGACATCCAGATCGCGGCCGGTCCCAGAACGAGGAAAGGCGCCGCCTTCCGCGCGCCGGCCTCTGCCCCCAGCTGTCGCAGGGTGAGCATCACGGCGACCGGTGTGGTCGCCGCCACAACGGTGACGACGATGCCGGCTGCGAGCCCACTGCCCAGACCGAGTCGCGCGAGGACGATGAAGAACAGCAGTGCGCCGGGCGGGTGTCCGGCGATGTGGACCGGCCAGTTGCCGACGGAATCGAGGGGGATCCGGGTGATGTACTCGCGAAGCAGCGCGCCGACGTCCGTCACGGCGCGGGCGGTGCGCAGGTACTCGTACTGCGTGTCGAGAATCGTCGCGATCCCCGCCCAACCGTCGACCAGCGCGAGGCTCAGCATCCATACGAGTGCGCTGAAGAAGGCGGCGATCAGCAGTGTCCGCCACCGCATCCGGGCCGCGAGGTCGACGGCGTATCGCGCGGCGAGGAGTGCCAGCACGATCGCTGCCGGGGTCCCCGGCCCGATGCGCGGCATCCACTGCGCGTGCAACGGCGGGAACCATCGGACATGCACGTTGAGCCCCGACAACAGGGGGAAGAGCATCGCGGCGACGATGAGCAGCAGCGCGATCCCGAGCCCGATCCACGGCGTCGCCGCTGCCATGCGTGAGCGCCTCGACGGCGCGGCGAGCAGATCGGTCGTCACAGTCCGAGGCTAGAGAGGCGCCGACGCGCCCGTGGTGCGGAGACCTTACGGACTGCGAACGTCGACCGTTCGCGGTTCGTCACATCTGGCGCCCGATCCGATCGCTTGGCCGACTTAGAGTCGGCTCGACGAGGGGTGACGGCTATGCATTTGGCGGCGAGACTGCATCGCCTGCTCCATGGGATCAGGCATTCCGTGGCATCGCCGGCGCGCACTCCCCGGCTCGCCGTGGTCTTCGGCCGGCTTCTCGCAGCCGCGTTCCTGATCTGCTTCGCGACCGGTCTGTACAGCCACTTCCTGCAGGATCCGCTGCCGTGGATGGTGTTCCCGACTCGACCGGTGTGGATCTACCAGGTCACCCAGGGCGTGCACGTCACGGCGGGCATCGCCTGCTTCCCGCTGCTGTTCGCGAAGCTCTTCACGGTGTTCCCAGAGCTGTTCCAGAGCCCGCCGGTGCGTTCGTTCGCGCACCTGCTCGAACGTGCCTCGATCGCACTGTTCGTCGCGGCATCCCTCATGCAGGTCACCATCGGACTGCTCAACACCTACCAGCTCTACGCGCTGTTCGGGTTCTCCTTCCGGCTCACGCACTACGCGCTGTCATGGATCCTGATCGGCTCTCTCGCGATCCACATCGGCGTCAAGCTGCCGATCATCGCCCGGTACTGGCGCAAGCGGGACGCCTATGACGAGGCCGGAGCGCTCGTCGAGCGCGAGACAGACCCGGATGCCGAACTCGACGTACCTGATGAGCTTCAGCGGCTAACCGGCCGAACCCAGGCGCAGGGCTTCACCGGACGGCTGTTCGCGTGGATGGATCGCACGCCGGCAGCGCGCCTCCCGGATGACGTCCGCGACACCCGGCGAGGATTTCTCACCACGATCGCCGTCGCGACCACGGTGCTCGTCACCACGACGGGAGGCCAGTCCTTCCGATTCCTCGACCCATTCAACGCGTTCGCTCCGCGCAAGCGCGGCGTCGGCCCGCAGACCCTTCCCGTCAACCGCACCGCGAAGGCCGCCGGCGTGCTCCCGGCTGCGACGGCACCCGAGTGGACGCTCACAGTCATCAACGGCAGCACACGAGGGGTGTACGGGCGATCGAGGCTTCAGGCGCTGCCCCAGCACGACGTGGTCCTGCCGATCGCCTGCGTCGAGGGGTGGAGTCAGGACGCGGCATGGCGTGGCCCTCGGCTCCGTGATCTGCTCGACTCGGTCGGAGCCGCGGCGAACGCGCGAGTGCGCATCACGAGTCTGCAGACGAAAGGCGGCTTCGCGGTGACCGAGATGCAGCCCGAGTTCACCCGAGATCCGCTCACGCTCGTCGCACTCGAACTCTTCGGCGAGGAGCTCGACATCGATCACGGGTACCCGGCGCGCATCATCGCGCCTGGCCGACCAGGAGTGCTGCAGACGAAGTGGCTGAGCGTGATCGAGGTGATCGCATGACGCTCTCCCCAGAGTCGCGCGCCGGGCGGACGTGGCGTTTCTGGACCATGAACGATGTCCGCGCGATGTTCATCGGCGGGGGGCTCCTCGTGGCGTTGATCGGTGGGATCGTGTTGCTGAACGACATCCCGCCGCGTCAGTATCCGGCGATCCTCGTGTGGCTGGTCGCCGTGCTCATCGCCCACGACGTGATCATCGCGGGGGTGGTGTTCGCCGCCGCATTCGGCGGTCGGCGTGCAGGGGGACGGGTGCCGCTGCGGGCGATCCTCATCGTGCAGGGTGCGCTCGCCGTCGGCGGAATCATGGTGCTGCTCGTGGTGCCGGAGATCGTGAAGAAGGCGATCGGCACGGCGAACCCGACCATCCTGCCCCTGGCCTATGGCGCCAACCTCGCGATCCTGCTCGGCGCGCTGGCGCTGGCAGCGGCCGTCGGCGTCGTGCTGCATGCACGGTTGGACAAGCAGCGCCGGGAAGAGGCATTCAGGTCGTGACGGTGGGCGAGCGCCGAAGCAGGACGAAGCGGCGATCACCGATCGCCCACGCGTCGCAGACCATCAGTCCGCATCGGAGGGCCACCCGCGCGGCTGCGGCCGAACCGACGCGCGCCCACGGGAAGGCTGCACTCTCGAGGCCGTCTTCGCCGACCGCCGTGTAGGTCGCGCAGTCGTGGAGTTCGGGATCGGCGTCCACCTCGACCACGACCACGCCGTCGTCGGCGATGAGGTGGGCGCAACGCAGGAGCAGAGCTTCAGGATCGCCGCCGATGCCGATGTTGCCGTCCATCAGGAGGACGGTCGACCAGCTCCCCTCGAGCGGAAGCCTGTCGAAGACCGAGCGACGGAGCACCGGGGTCCCCTCCGCGGCCGCGCGGACAGCTGCCTCGGTGGAGATGTCGATGCCGAGGGCAGCGAGACCCCGCTCCTCGGCGGCGCGCACCATGCGCCCAGGGCCGCAGCCGACGTCCAGAAGCGGACCTTCCAGTCCTGCCAGCACGGTCAGGTCGGCCGCATTGGCGGGAGCGCGCCACCCGTCTACGTCGACCTGGATGGACGCGACCACATCTCCCACTTTGCGCAGGGCGAGACGACCTCCGCCTCCGCCTCCGCCTCCGCCGAGCAGGAGGGCGTACGGCTCGTCCCCGCCTGCACCGAATGCCACGATGCTGCTCACGCGGCCCTCCCGTGCTGCGCAGCTTCGGCCAGGGCGCGGGCGAACCTCGAATCCGGGATGGCTGCGGCCACTGCTCTCGCGTCGGCCGCTGTGTCGACGTCGCGGAGGATGTTCAGCTGCGCCACGTCGAGCCCTGCATCGAGCATCGTCGCGAGCTGCCGCTCGCCGGTGTCCGCACGGGACATCGGCACCCCGCGGATGACGTCACCCCGCGGTTCGCGCATGCCGAGAGCCCAGAACCCGCCGTCCTCGGCCATACCGATCACCGCATCCGGGCCGGTCGGCCAGCTCAGGTTCGCCGCCGACACCTGCGGTGTGTCCATGCCGATCAGCAGGGAAGGCTCGTCGAGCATGTCGAAAAGCACGGCGATGCGCTCGTCCAGGGTTCCCGGACGCTGCGGCACGACCTCGAAAGCGTCGTGCCACGACGGGTCGGGATCTCCATCGAAGTAGAGGATCCGCCGATCCACCGCCGCGGTCATCGCCGTCTCCAGGGTGTCCGCCAGGCTGGCGGCGGCGATCCGCGCCGCGGCTTCCAGTGTGAACGGCGGGTGCAGGCGCGTCTTGACCCTCCCCGGGACGCACGCCTTCGCGATCACCACCAGGGCCGTCACGTGCGCACCTCGCGCAGGACGCGGTTCATGTCGTGCACCGCGGTCAACGTGCCGCGGACGGTCCCCGTCACCTTCGACCGCCCGATGCGCGGCGAGTACGTGACATCCGTCTCGACGATCCGCCAGCCTGCGGCGGCCGCACGGAGCACCATCTCGAGGGGATAGCCGCTACGCCGGTCCGCGAGGTGCAGTTCCCGCAGGGCGTCGGTGCGCGCAACCCGCATCGGCCCGATGTCGGCCAGGTGCACGCCCGCGAGGCGGCCAATGCGACGTGAGAGGACTGCGTTGGCGGCACGCGCATGCAAGGGCCAGGCCGAGCGCTCCGTCGGCACCCGGCGGCCGAGAACCAGGTCGGCACCGCCCTCGAGCAACCCGACGAGCTGCGGGAGCACGGCGGGATCGAGTGAGGCATCGGCATCGCAGATCGCGACGACGGGGGCATCGGCCGCAGCGACTCCCGCCGCGACGGCGGCGCCGAATCCCCTGCGGTGCTCGACGACGACGGTCGCCCCGGCATCCCGCGCCAGCCCGGCCGAACCGTCGGTCGAGCCGTTGTCGACGACGATGGCACGGTAGTTCGCCGGCACTCGGTCGAGCACCCAGGGCAGCGCCGCCGCCTCGTTCAGGCACGGGAGCACGAGATCGACGTCAGCCATGGTCCGACGCTAGGCGCGTCCGCTTTCGGCGTCGCCGCGAAAGTCTTACGGACCGCGAACGCCTCCGCCGGACACACGCGAGCTCTCGAATGCCGGGCGTACTGTGAAGGCGTGATCGCCGAAAGCTCGCGTGCCCTCGGGAACGAGGACCTCATCGACCGCCGGGTGCTCATCGTGGATGACGACCCGACGGTCGCCGAGGTGGTCGCAGAGTACCTGCGCTCTGCAGGCTTCGTCGTGGACCGCGCCGCCGACGGATTCGAGGCGATCGAGGCAGAGGCGCGGATCTCGCCCGATCTCATCGTGCTCGATCGGATGCTGCCCGGAATCGACGGGATCGAGGCGTGCCGTCGTATCCGCCGCACCAGCTCGACCCCCATCATCCTGCTGACCGCGCTCGGCAGCGAGGAGGAGCGCATCCGCGGCTTCGAGGCCGGGGCTGACGACTACCTCACCAAGCCGTTCTCGCCACGCGAACTGGTGCTCCGTGTGCAATCCGTGCTGCGTCGATCGCTCGGCGACTTCGCGCCGGAGTCGGCGCTGGATCGGGGGCCGTTCCACGTGGACCCGGCCGCACGCGTGGCGATGATGAACGGCGAGCTGCTTCCGCTCACCGTGCGTGAGTTCGATCTTCTGTCGTTCCTCGTCAAGCATCCGCGTCAGGCGTTCAGCCGTGAGGAACTGCTCAATGCGGTCTGGGGGTGGAAGTACGGAGACCTGTCCACAGTGACCGTGCACGTCCGGCGCCTGCGCGAGAAGATCGAGACCGACTCGACGCAGCCGACGCTGCTCACGACCGTCTGGGGCGTCGGCTATCGCCTGGACGTCGGAGAGGATGCCGATGAGCTGGCCTGATCTGCTGCAGGTCGCCGGCCTGTCACTCGCGATCACCGTCGCAGTCGGCTGCGTCGCGTTCTTGGCGCTGCGGGCGCTGCGCCGGTCGTCGCTCATCGTGCAGGTGTGCGTCCTGGTCTTCGCCGCGGTGCTGGCGGTGATCTTGAGCATGGTCGGCGCGTCCTGGCTGATGTTCCTCTCGGAACACGACCTCACCGTGGCCGTCAACGTCGCCGTGATCTCGGGCACCGTCTCGCTCGCGCTCGTGGCGTGCCTCGGCATCGTCGTGGTGCGCAATGCCCGCGCCCTCTCGCGCGCTGCCCGCAGCATCGGCGCCGGCGAGCGAGTGGATGCCGTCGGCCCGCAGTCCAGCGCCGAGTTCCGCGCCCTCGCCGATGAGCTCGTCTCGACGAGCGCGAAGCTCGTGGAGTCACGCGAACGTGAGCATCGCATCGAGGAATCGCGACGCGAACTCGTGGCCTGGATCGCACACGACCTGCGCACTCCGCTCGCCGGGCTCATGTCGATGGCCGAGGCGCTCGAGGATGAGCTGGCGGCCGACCCGCAGCGCTATCACCGCCAGATGCGGGAGCAGGTGAGCCGGCTCTCGGCGATGGTCGATGACCTCTTCGAGCTGTCCAAGATCGACTCGGGCACGCTGCGGCTCTCGCTCCAGGACGTGTCTCTGTACGACGTGATCTCCGACACCGTCGCCGACCTTCGCCCCCTGTCGCGGGGTCGCGACATTCGGATCGAGCCCGGGCTCGGCCGGGATGCGGTCGTGCACGCCGACCCTCGCGAGCTCTCTCGCGCCATCTCCAATCTGCTGCTCAATGCGATTCAGCACACCCCTCCGGGGTCGCCGATCACCGTCGCGGCGGCCGTTGTCGACGGGAACGCTTCCGTCACGGTCATCGACACCGGCGGGGGGATCGACGAGGACGATCTGCATCGGGTGTTCGACCCCGGATGGCGCGGCGCGAGCGCTCGCACCCCGGACCCCCACCCCGAGATCCTCGGCGAATCGCTGCGCTCGAGCGGTGCTGGCCTCGGACTCGCCATCGTCCGCGGTATCGCCGCCGCGCATCAAGGGGAGGTGACCGTGCGCAACGTTCCCGGCGGCTGCCGATTCGACCTCATCCTGCCCAGTGCCGAAGGCGGACGCCAGGAGTCGTTCGCGTAGGCGGTCAGACCCGCATCGGACTGGTCGAGAACTCACGCATGCCCTCCGCGAGGGCGATCGTGGGCTCCCAGCCCAGCTCGGACCGGGCGCGAGCGGACGATGCGGTGATGTGACGCACATCCCCGGAGCGGAAGCCACCGGTGACGACGGGTTGCGGCCCGCCGTGCGCGCGTGCCAGCTGCCGCGCGACGTCGAGGATCGTCGAGACCACTCCCGACCCGATGTTGAACGCGCGAGCCGCAGCGGGCGGGGCACTCTGCGTCCATTCGATCGCGCGCATGTTCGCCGCCGCGATGTCGTCGACGTGGATGAAGTCTCGGCGCTGGCCGCCGTCTTCGAAGACTCGGGGGGCTTCGTCGCGCTCGAGGGCGGAGCGGAAGATCGCAGCCACTCCCGCATAAGGGGTGTCGCGCGGCATCCCCGGTCCGTACACGTTGTGGTAGCGGAGCACGGCGGCGGTCCCGCCGGTCTCCTTCGCCCAGACCTGGACGAGGTGCTCCTGCGCGAGCTTCGACACGGCGTACAGGCTGCGCGGATCCAGCGGAGCATCCTCGTGCGTGAACGCCGGCGTCAGGATCTCCCCCGTGACGGGATCTCGCGGCTCGAACATCCCCGCTCGCAGGTCCCGGTCTACGCGTGGACCGGGCCGGACGTCGCCGCGGGGACCGACGTAGCGTCCCTCCCCGTACACCACCATCGACGAGGCGAGCACGAGTCGGCTGATCCTGGCCCGCGCCATCGCGGCGATCAGCTCACCCGTGCCCAGCACGTTCGCCCGCACATAGTCGGGCGCGTCGGCGACATCGACCCCCATGCCCACCTTGGCTGCCTGATGGCTCACGACGTCGACGCCCGCGAGACAGGCATCCAGTGCGCGCGAGTCCGTCACATCCGCCCGCACCAGCTCGACCCCATCGACCCTGGCGGGCTGCGAGGTGTGCACGTCCGGCGAGAGCGCGTCGATGACTCGCACATCCCAGCCCGCCGCGCGCGCGGCGACCACGATGCGCGAGCCGATGAAGCCCGCGCCGCCGGTGACCAGAAGCAGACTCATCGCGATCGCATGCCCATCACCTGAGCGACCGCCTCCCTGTCGATCAGCCGGCGCGGAGCGTAGTCATCGGGAACGGATGCCGCGATCCGCTCGATCGCGTCGATCAGGCGCGGCCGGGCCTCGGCGAGGCGCGCGAACACGATCTCCGCCGTCACGGCGTCCTCCGCCCGCTCGCCGCTGTCGACGTCGGTGACGACGCAGAGCGCAACCATGTCGATGCCCAGCTCGGCGGCCAGCGCGGCCTCCGGGTACAGGGTCATGTTCACGAGGTCGATCCCTGCCGCCCGATTCATGCGGGACTCGGCGCGGGTCGAGAACCGAGGACCCTGGATGACCAGGACGGTGGCGCCGTCGACGAGTTCGGGGCAGGCGGCGAGCGCGAGCTGCCGCACGCGCGAGTCGAACGGGTCGGCGAAGGGAAGGTGTCGCACGAGCGAGCCGTCGAAGTAGGAATCGGCGCGGCCGTGGGTGCGATCGACCAGCTGATCGGCGATAGCGATCGTGCCGATCGGCAGATCGGGGTTGAGGGAGCCGACCGCTGCGGTGGAGATGAGCACCCGCACTCCGAGTGAGGCCATCGCCCAGATCGTGGCGCGGGCGGGGAGCAGGTTCGGCGGCACAGAGTGATCGGAGCCGTGTCGGGGCAGGAAGATCGCTTCACGGCCGCCGAGGCTCCCACGGCTGAAGCTCACCGTGCCGAAGGGGGTAAGCACGTCGACAGCGTTCGGAGTCTCATCGCCGAAGAGCTGGTACAGACCGGAGCCGCCGATGACCGCCACCGGCGACCGGCTTCGGATTCGTTCGCCCATGGCCCCAGGCTGTCACTCTCGACGGTCGCGACTCATCCTCCGGCATTACAGAACGGTGACCATCCTGGATGGAGCCACGCGATGCCTGCTCTTGGGCACGGGTGCGTTCTCGAGCAACCTGACGCCTGTCGCACGCTGCCGCCCGCGGGATCCGAACGTCACCGTGCGCCGAGGATCTCCTCAATCCGCGCGATCGGGTCGTAGAGCCCGGCGTCGAGGATCCACGTCTGCAGTTGCTTGTCGAAGCCGGTGATGACGGCGACGCCGACGAGGACAAAGGCGACGCCGACGATCCGACGGAACCATCCGTCCGGATTCGCCAGCCAGCCCAACCACCGAACGAGGCGGCGCCCCAGCAACGCGATCAAGAGCAGCATCCCCGCCAGGCCGCTCGCATAGGCGACGATGTACAGGAGGCCCTCCGCGAACGACACGGGGAGCACGGCAGCCACGATGAGTGCGTACGTTGGGCTGCAGCTGGAGAACACCGGGCCGAGGGCAGCTCCCGTCAGCACGTCGCCGGTCAGGCTCTGCCGGGCGAGCGACCTGTCCAGCATCACACCGCTGCGCGATTGGAGTCGCAGCGCCGTCGACAGGCGATCCCACAGCGACGGAAAGACCAGGTTGATGCCGAGCACGACCAGAATGCCGCCGGAGACGACCTGCCACACCTGCGGCGGCACGCCGAGCAGTGCGGTCGACGCCTTCAGCAGGAGAGTGAAGACGACGACGCTGACTGCAAGCGATCCGGCAATGACGAACGGACGCCATCGAGCGCGACGCTCGTCTGCACCGCGCACCATGGCGCCACCCACAACGACGGGAAGCAGCGGCAGCACGCACGGTGCGGCCACCGTCAGCACACCGGCCGCGAGGGCCAATCCGAGAGAGCCGATCACCCGTCCGGTCCCATTCCTTCGCTCGGCCGTTACGGTGCAGCGGCGATCAGGGAAGCGACCGACGGGTCGTCGTAGAGGACCGCGCTCGACAGGAGCTCACCGGTGTCATCGACGAATACGATCGTGGTCTGCAGCGTCACGCCGTATCTCTGTCGCAGATCCGTACGCGAGTCGTAATCGACCTTGAGAACCGTCATCCCTTCGGGCGCGCCCTCGGCCAGCAGCTGCTCGTCGAGCTTGCGACACTGGGGGCACCACGGCGCGTGGAAGAAGAGGACCTTGGCCCCCTCGGTCCGCTCGATGGCGCCGTCGGTGTAGTCGATGTACTCGCCGCCTGTCGCTCCGGGCGGCGCGACGGACGCCGTGCCATCGCCTGACGGCGTCGCCGAGGGAGCCTGCTCACTCGCGGAGGCGCTAGGGGAAGCGACGGACTGATCGCTCGCGTCTGATGAACCGGCACCAGGGCCTGCGCACGCCGACAACACCACGGCACCCAATACCGAGATCGAGAGTCCGAGCGGTCGACTCGCCATGGTGTCCTCCAGTCCGGGCGGATGCCCACCGGACCCAAGCTATTCGAGTGAGCGAGCAGAGGCGGGGGGCAATCCTTACCGACTGGGAACACTGTGCGGCGACGGCCCCCGTTCTCAGGGCTCTCTTCAGCACAGCGCGACGAAGCACGCCGCGCATCGAGGTGCTGGGCTGTCACAATGCGACCTCTGGAGGGGTCGAAACCGGCGTTGACTATGCCAGTAGGTGTGTCACGCGACCTGGACGGAAGAAAATCCCTTGAAAACACTGGGATCGGAGCGGCGGAGGATAGGGGATTCGAACTCTCATTTTGTGGGGTGCGCATGGCCGCTTTTGCCGCGTAATTACACGGTTTCGGGATACCGAATTAGTGGCACACCAGCATCCCCATGCACTTAGATGCACGGCGTGTCGCGGTTAACTGTGCCAGTAGATGTGTCCCGCGGCGTGAGTGGTGAGCCAGGCGTGCTTCGGTGGCTCTGTTCCACAATGAGCCGGTGGACCCATCGGCACGGGCTCCGCTCGAATTCGGGCTGGCGGGCAGTTTGCGGATCGCTCCTCCCAGCGCTCGGTGCCCAAGGCCACCTCGGTAGCCTGCTGTCGAGCGCACGGAATGGATCGCTCTAGGTGCGCGAGTCGAGAGATTGGTCAGCGGCCGCCGGCGCAGTGTCGGTGGCCGCGAGATCCCGTGGCGGCCAGGTCACCAGAAGAAAGGCGGCGAGGGGTCCGAAGAACAGGGTGAGCAGGAACCAGGTCCATGCCGATCGATTGCGCGTCCGTGCATAACCGCCGGCCAAGATCGCCGCCGTAAGCCAAAGGGCAGAAATCGATCCTGTGATCGATGGGTCGATGTTCATAGCGCGACGCTAACCCACTCCCGCGGCGAAGCCAGGTCCCATCCGAGAGATCTCGGTAGTCATTCAACGCTCGCACCACGATCGTTCGTCGCGCACGCTGATGTCATTCCGTAGCGCGGTAGATCTCTGCACCTGATTCGTCCAGGACGATCACCGTCTTCAGATCGGGAAGGGGCGAGTTCTCGCCTCCGGCGGTGAAGTTCTTGAAACCCATGGCGATACCGGCAGGGTGGATGCCTTCAGCTGGCGCGGTGACCACCACTTCGATATCGGTCGGAGTCAGCGGAACTATCTCCACCACATTGCACGCCCAACCGATGTCGTCGTTCAGACACGCATCCTCGAGACTGTCGGCCTCCAGCATCGCGGCGACGTGGGCGGCCACTTCCGCACCGGTCACCTCGGTTGTAGCGCCCGGGGTCGTTCCACCGGGTGTCGCGACCGCAGCCGGCGACGAAGCCTGGGGTGTGGGCGACGCTGTGCAGGACGCGAGGGCGAGTACCGCTAACCCGATCGCGGCAGTCGTGAGCCCGCGCCATCGGAGCTGAGAGATCGTCATGCGCGGAGCATATCGTCGTGCTCCGAGAGGCGGCGGGCTGCTTCAGAGCCGAAAACCCGCCAAAGGATCCCTATTCGCGCGATGCCCGGAGTAGGGACGACCGCGGGCACCGGACTCGCGCAAGGTACTGCTCACCGTCGGCGGCGCAGTGCTTGCGGCCATGGTCCTTCGGCATAGCTTCGCCGCGAGGGATGAGCTCGCCGAATCTCGCAGCAAGTAGTACGAGTTTCCGACCGTAGTGGATTCTGCCGCGCCGAGCCCTTGCTCGTTGCATCGTTAGGTGATCCGGCCGCGCCCGCCCTTAGCTAGTCGCTGCGCGGACGCTCGCCGAGCGCACGCCGTAGGCGCGATACATTTCCCCAATGGAGAACTCAGCTGGGGAGAACCACGAAACTCTTGGTGCCGAATCTGTGACCGTCGTCGACGCCGAGCGCGAGGCCGCCACGTCGGACTCCGATGACGAGATTCGGGAGCTTTCGCGAGATGACCGCTTTCGGTTCGTCGGCCAAGAATTTCGAGACGCGATTGAAGCCCTCCGTGAAACCCACGATGAACTGGCGCCCGCAGCATCAGACCTTGACTCGTTAACGAAGGTGTGGGACGGCACGGTTGAGGAATCGAAGCGGCTCACCAAGGAGGATCGCGCTCTTCTGGTACCGGTCTTTCAGAACCTTCCGGACGAGGGGCTCTCCGCCAATGAACTTCTCGACCGACTATGGGACGCGATCAAGGACACGGACTGGGGGCCCGGGCTCATGTACCACTTCGTCCGACGCGTGTATCGGCCGCGACGCCAGCCGATCTTTCACAACGCCATGCTCATCAGCGCGGTGGCAGCATTCGAGTCCCATCTCGCAAAGCTCGCTGAGGAGTACTATCGCGCAGCACCCGAAGCTCTCCATAAGCTCCCGAAGGAAGCCACAAAGGAATTCTCGTTGCGGGAGCTGCAGGCTCTCGGATCGCTTGAGGACGCAATCGAGTTGGCGATCGAGCGCCGAGTAACGGAACTGATGTTCGGCAGCCTTTCGGACTGGAAGAAGTTCTACTCAGAGCGCATGAACATCGACATGGCCGAACTCTGCGGCGCGTGGGACAACATTCATGAGATTTTCGAACGTCGGCATTGCATAGTTCACAGCGAAGCGCGCGCTTCTCGACGATACATCCGGACAAATCCGAAGGCCCAGCTACGGGAACCTCTGGATACGGACGCTCAGTACGTGCAGGACGCGCTGGATGGCCTCGAGTTGCTGGGCATACTTCTCCAAACGGCCGTGTGGGCGAAGTTCGCGCTTGACAAGCAGGAAGTGATCGACGCGAGCGAAGTTGTTGCTTTTGACTCACTCAAAGCATCGCGGTGGCAGTTCAGCTATCGCCTGTACGAGCACTGGCAGAACCTCCCTCTCTCCGAGGCCGAGCAACGTATGGCAAGGGTCAATCTGTGGATCGCGCGGAAGAATCTGCACGGGTTGGCCTCGATTCGGAAAGAGGTGACCGAATGGGATGTGTCCGGATCCGACGAGATCTATGACTTCGCGAAGCTCTGCCTCCTCGAAGAACTCGAGGCAGCCTTCGCGATGCTGCCAGTGATGATCGAGCGCGACAAGATCGGCGGGAAGGGCGTTGCGACGTGGCCGCTCCTAGCGCCGCTGAGGGAGGACCCGCGTATTCAAGACTACGCAGACATCATGAGGGATTACCTAAGCGAAGAAGCGGACATCACCATTGAGAACGCGGAATCGGATGCTCGCCTAACCGCAAGACCCGAGGCCGGTCCTGAGGAACTATTACCGGACCCTGACGACACCAGCGGCGGAAGCGAACCATCTGATCCGCCGCAGACGAGCAGGATGTCATGAGCGTTTGGGACGGTCCGTTGAGGAGGGTGGCTGACGCGGGTCGCCCCGTCGTGCGTAAACCGGTCGGTCAGCGGGCGACCTGTGCGGTCTCGTTTGGAATCCGGACTGTTTGATATCTTGCATTGCATGCTAGCTTGTCACGCATGATAGCTTCAGCCGGCGCTCAACTGCGTAAGGGT